>NZ_LWCT01000029.1:0-18885 GCF_001650455.1 Plantibacter sp. H53 | reverse complement strand
GGGGGCGGGGTCGAATGGTGACGCGTGGTCGGGGGTCGAGTCTGAGCTCTCTTCGTGTGTCGTCACTCGTGCCTCCCCGGGGCCGTTGCCAAGCTCCCGACTGTGGGAGCCAACTGATCTACAGCGTAGGACCAGACCCACGATTGCGCGGTGATGAGAGGCGCCCCGGCTGTCTATTCACCTGTGATCGGAGGCCGGGGATACCGTTCGCGAATATGCACCGTTATTCGTCGCGAGAGCGCCATACTCGGCGACTCGATGAACCGGTAGAACAACTCTGCAAGGACGAAGGCGACAGGGATGCTGATCGCGAGCGCTAGGAGCGGACTCGCGCGCTCTCCGAGAAGTCGACCCAATGCAACGACCATCGGCTCGTGCACGAGATACAGGCTGAAGGAACGGTGCCCGAGCCAGAGCAGAGGCTTCGTGCTGAGCGCTCGGCCAAACGGAACCACGGCTGCAACGAGGGCCACCAGGCCAAGCGCGCCGAGCACCTGAAGTACGCGAGACGCCGGCGCCAGTGCGTCCTGGATTTCATTCACGAGAGGGAAGGCGTAGATCAACCAGTAGGAGGACAACAGAAGCGCGATCAATGCGCATGCACCGGCGATCGCAACCGGCTGCATTCTCGTACGGTTGATGGACCTCTTTACAGCCTCCCACTCCAAGGCGAGGAGACAACCCAGTGCGAAGATCGGAAGCTGGAACAGCGGGCCCAGCGCGTAGGGACGCGCCGATGGCCCGAGGTACGCCCCAATGATGAGAAGACCGACGAGGATGGCGACTTTCAGCCAGAGCCATCTGCGCATCTTCATCGCGAACAGGATGTACAGCGGCAGGAGCAGCGAGAATAGCACCTCCCACCTCAGCGACCAGAGGGCACTGTTGGTCGCACCGGGGGCTCCGATAAGGAGTATCAGATCGCGCAGGACTCCACCGGGCGTCGGATCCACGTGCCCTTGGACCCAGTCACTGCCAGGGTTTGACCCGGGTACGACGACCCAGACGAATGAGAGGGCAACCGCAGCCCACACCGGCAGATACAGACGAACCATTCGAGCGGGGTAATACGCCTTCCAGTGCGTACGTCCCTTTCGAGCCGGCAGCGCGAGTACGAATCCGCTCAGGGCAAAGAAGATGAAGACGGCGACGGTGCCATCCCAAACGAGGTGCAGGGGCGTGTACGTGAGCCACCACATGAGCCCGTCCGCCTCGGCACGTGGATCGCGATAAGGCGCTATGAAGGGCTGGAACACTAGCAGCGTGTGGTGCACCAGCACGACGAAAGCTGCGATCCCACGGAGGCCGTCGAGTCCTGAGATTCGAGCGGAGGGTTTGAAAGCAGAGGTATTTGCGGCTGTCACTGCGCTCTCCAAGATAAAGGGCGGCTGGTAGCCGTACCGGTCCGTAGTTCGGGGTTCTGCGATCGGGCGACGAAGGACCGGTGGCGCATCATTCGTTTCTCGCGTCGCGAGGCGGCCGTTTCAGGAGGAAGAGGCAGAACGCCTGCACCGCAATACCGACGAGTTCCGCGCAGAGGCCGCCGAGCTGCGCGCCCGGTGCGCCGAGCGGGCCCGTGAGCGCGAACGTGGTCGCCACACCGGCAATGGCCGCGAGGATGTTCGCCAGGGCGATCCAGTTGGCGCGACCCTCAGCGACGAGCGACAGTCCGAACCCGCGCGAAGCACAGATCGCGAAGAGGATCGCGCCACCGAGGACCGCGACCTGCCAGACGATGTCGATCGTTCCCGAGAAGACCAGGTTCGCGACGAACGGGACGAGGACAGCGAACCCGACGCCGGAGATGGCACCGAGAGCGGCATTCACGAGGAGCGACTGTCTGCTGCGTTTGACGCGCCCATCCTCGGGAGCGCTACCGACCCAGCTCTGCAGACGGCTGGGAACGCCGCCGAGGATCGCGAGGGCCATCCGCATGAGCCGGTCGACGGCCGCGAACACCGCCACCGCAGAAGGGTTCACCAACCCCACGATCGCGATCGGCAGCGAGGTGTAGACCACGCTCACGGCGCGTCCGCCGGTGAGCGGGAGCTGCTGCTTGATGATCGCCCCGCCGCTCGTGAACGCCGAGAGCCGCGGCAGGACTCGCTGACCGAACCGAAGCGCGACAGCGACCTGGGTGAAGATGACCGCGACAAGCGTGCCGATCCCGTAGACGAGCAACGGCGCACCGGCGAGGAGAAGCCCGGCCACCCCGGCCATGATGAGCAACCGCGGGATGCCTTCGAACGCCAGGATGGCAAGGGGCCGGTTCGCCCCCACGAGGAACCAGCCCGGGCTGAGACAGGTCGCCACGGATGCGGCAGCCAGGACCGCAGCGGCAGGCTTGTAGTCCGTGGCGATGAACGCGGCGGCGACCGCTGCGACAGGAGCGCCGACCAAGGTTGCAAGGAGCTTGGTGGCGAGCGCCGATTGGTACAGCGAGGCGCGCTCAGCGGTTTGCGCTCTCGCGACACGCTGTGGGCCGAGGACGCTCCACCCGAGCTCGCAGATGGTCGCACCGGCCAGACCGAGCGACTGCGCGACGGCGACCGCAGCGAAGCCGGTGCTCCCGTACTGAGCCGTCAACGCCGGGTAGACCAGCAGCGGAGTGGCCGCTCCGAGGCCCGGGATGAGCAGGTACAAAAGGAGGTTCGAGGCTTGGCGCAGTCTTCTCATCAGATGTGGGCACGCATCCTGATCATGCGACGAGCGCGCTGGCGTGCTTCACGACGTCGGTCAGCGGTGCGCCGAGTTTCGTGATGAACGTGGAGTCGAATCCGGCCGGTTCGCTCGATCGGGCCATCTCAATGGCGTCGTTCAGGCGCTGTCCGAGGAGTGTGGGATCAGGTTCGGCGGTGAGCAGTCGTGGGTGCAGAGCGGCTCTGGTGCCCGCCAGCTCGTTCGTCACGGTGATGCCACCGGAAACGACCGAATCGAGGGGCGGGTGAGACGGGTGGGGGCTGTGCTGCAGTGAGAACATCACATCCGTGTTCGAGAGCAGCTCGAAGTATCCCTGCCAGGACAACTTCCCGCGCGACGCAAGCGTGGTGGTGCCTGCCAGCGCGACGGTCGCGTGCGATTCTCCGACGGACGAATAGGAGACGCCACTACCCGCCGGCGATGTGGCGGAGAGCTTCAAGGCGGAGATTCCGATCGCGAAGAGGTTGCGGGGCTTGTTCGGCCGCCCGTAGAACATCACGGACGGCTGCGCGGACTTCCGCCGATTCGCAGCCGATTCCTCGAGGCGTCCGAGGTCGAGACTCGGTGCGAACACCAGCGCTGGATCGACATCGAGCTGCTCGGCATCCCGGAGGTACGCAGCGAGTGGTTCGGAGTTCACCACCATGCGGAAACCGGCATGGTAAGTGGATCGAGCGAGGGCGAACTCGGTCGACCACGGGTAGAAGCCCGGCTCGTAGTCCTGCACTAGATAGATCACCTGGTCCGGATCTAGGACGCCAATCCGGCTCGCGACATCGAGCGGGTGCGCCGTCGTCCAGTGTGTTCCGATCCATAACTCTCGGTCAGATACCGGGCGCCCGACCATGGAGGCGATCGGGAGGACCCGCACCTCTGCCCATCTAGACAGATGGAAGTCGACCCGCATCATCTCACGAAGCTGGTGCGACTGCTGTCCAGTCGGGTTCTCCCACAACGCATAAATTGTCAGTGACCGGTCGAGGGTTTCTGCAAGATCAACGGCGAAATGCAGGGCTGTCTTGATTCCCGCGAAGATGGCCTCCGGTTGGACCTGTGGCAACAAGACAGACACACCTGCGGTGACCTGCGTCTTCCTGATTATCGAGGCTACTGCGAGACTCATCGGTTGAAGTCCTGCGAAGGCGAGCGAACCCGGGACTGTGCTCGTGGCAGCGATGAAGGCACGCTCGTCGCGATTTCGTCTGGCCCGGCGGAGCGCCCGTCTCCGCAGGCTTTGAGCCTGTTCCAGCAGGTCAAGCATCAAATGCTCCGTCACTAATATTGTTTCGCGGATGGAAGAAGACTAGGCATTCAGTGCTTCGATCGAGAGAAAGGCCGTCCCTGCGGAGATCGTACGAGTTCATGAGAACCAATATCATCCCATCAGTCGGGGTTCAAGCCGTACAGTGCCCCCAGCGTGGACACCTGGTTTTGTGAGCTGTTCCCGCGGAGGTAGGCATCCCAGTGAAGCGAGTTGCGCCTCCTTGCGTCGGCAGATGTCGCTAGCAGCGAGATTGCGTCGGAGATCCGCGCTGGTGAATCATGCACCCAATCCCTGGGGGCATCCGCCAGAGCTGGAATGCGACGGGCAACAATCGGGAGACCGATGCGGTTCGCCTCCAGGATCGACAATGGGAAACCCTCCCAAGCGGCGACGTGCGCGTACACCGTTCCCATCCGGAGCTGAGTCCACACGTCTGGTCGTGGCAGCCAGCCAGTCACCGAGACCCCGGCTTGCAGGAGCGCATCGGTCAGCTGCCGGTCACCGGCGCCGATCCAAGTGAGTTGGGCGGACGGCACCTCCTCGCGCAACTCGCTCGCAAGGCGAGCGAAAAAGTCGGGGTCCTTCTGTGGCGAGATTCGCCCGGTCGTCACCACATGGAGGGACCTGCCAGCTTCTGGGTCATGCACCTGCAACTGAGGCGGAGGCGGAGCAGAAATATTTGGTACTAGTGTAACCTCCAGTCGAGGGTGACCACGTTTGGCCAGTTCGAATTCTCGGGTCGAACAGGCGGCCACTGTGTCTGTGTTGAATGCCATGCACCACTCTGCGAATTCGAGGCACAACCTCTTCACAAGATGGATGTCTCGTCGTTCGAACGCGTAGCAGTGTGGTGTGTAGATGATTCGACGATCCCGCTTTGTCCGAGTACCGGTTCGCACGAATGCGCCAGCCAGACTCGAATGCGCATGCACCACCGTAGGTCGGTTTTGCTTGATGATTTGCTTTATCGCAAGCGGAGCCATCAAATTGGACTCGCCGAAGGCGGTGGCAGAGGCAAACTGGCCGAGTTCTCCTGACGGGACGTATTCACCCTGACGGACCCGATACGCAATGTGGTGCTCCGCCCCCGGGCTCGAAGCGACGTAGTTCATCACTGCACTCAACACGCCGCCGCCGAAACTTTCGACGACGTGAAGAACGCGAATGTGCGGGTCTGGACTCACAGCACACCCACCGTGCGTGATACCAATTCTGCAAACGTCGTTCCTGTTGCGGACGGAGTCAGGTACTGCTCGTATCGCTGACGGATTGCGAGA
Source organism: Plantibacter sp. H53 (assembly GCF_001650455.1). Classification (NCBI taxonomy): domain Bacteria; kingdom Bacillati; phylum Actinomycetota; class Actinomycetes; order Micrococcales; family Microbacteriaceae; genus Plantibacter; species Plantibacter sp. H53. The sequence continues at coordinate 13,644 of NZ_LWCT01000029.1, read as the reverse complement.
CCGAGTTGAGTCCTATCGGCGCTGCGAATCGTCTCCAATACTCGCAATGGATCCTGCCAGTCATCGATGGGAATGAATGCGCCGGAGAAGAAGTCTTCGATCGGCGCCGTCGGTGTTGCGGCAACTGGTACGCCGCTCATGGCTGCATCTACCATCTTGGCAGGCAACTGGTGGGATGTGGCATCATCAGAATCACGGCTTGGAACGAGCAAGTAGTCGAGATCCGAATAGACCTTCGGCAAGGGCGTGGACGGTGCCAGCAGCTGCCATTGGTCACGCAGATCGGCGGGGGGCTGCCAACGCTGCTCAAAGGTGACAACCGTCACAGACTGATCAGAGCGGGCCAGGCTGATCAGATGCTCCGGGCCCTTATAGTGGACGACGGTCCCAAGGAAGCCGACTCGAAGTCCGCTATTGGACGTGGACGGGCCCGACGGTTCGCTTCTATCCAAGCGGGTGTGGGGAATGACCGCCGAGCGTGTTGATGTTGCGGGCATCCGCTCACGGTACTTCGCCTCAAGGGACGGGCTCGAGAAGGTCAGAGCATCTGCAGTCACCCAAACGCGCCGCTGCGCCGCCAGAATGCGCTCAGGTGAATCAGGATGGAGCGGATTCAGCTTCAGGCGGTGTGCTAGAGACTTCCGGGTGGTCGAACGCGCGATTCCGACATCATCGTCATCGAAGTCAGCGATCAAGATCGCATTACTGATTGAACCGATGTTGTCGACGATGGAGCTAAGGGACCCCATCCCCTTAGCGATCCAGAGGCAGAGGCGCTCCGACTCCGCGCGAGAACGAAGCTGGAGTGCGACGTCTTGTGCCGTCGCAAACACGCGAACTTCGAAAGGAAACTGACTGGCGCCCACCCAGATGGAGCCCGAGTCGATCGCCCAGACTTCGACTTCAAATTGCTCGCCCGCTGTTAACGCCATGCTCAACGCTCGGCCGAGCGCATTTGTTCCACTTGAATGGCTCAAGACAATTACTCTTGAGAGACGTGGATCCGACCGGTCTTCCATGTTCAATCGTCACTCCCATCGGTAGGGGAGAAGCCCACCGTAGTTCAAAAGCCAAAACACAAAGAACGCGCTAGATGCGAGACATATTGCCAGGGTTAGCGGAGCGGGATTGCGTAACCGAGATAGAACATTTGGGATGACTAGCGCCGCAAAAATGCCAAAGTAGTATTCTAGGCGGGCAAGCGGAATTGAGGCGGTGCCTAAGATTAGGAAGGCGACGGATAGGGGCATGAAGAACGAGAAGCGTTCGACGTGGCTCGTTCGATTTATGATCCACACAACCACCAATGCGAGTGCAAGCTTCGCGCCAATCACAAAGTACGTTCCCAGTCCAGCCCGATTCTCTACCAGGTATGTCTCGTAACGCGGGTTGAGGAGAGATGCCATTTGCGCGAAAAAGTCGATCTGTAGAACGGCGATCGCGCCTAGCGTTGCTATGGCGACCAAAACGCCTATCTTCTTTGCTGTCGGACGCACATCGCGACTAAAGATCATGACCGCGAGTATCAGAATGGCTGAGGCGTGGAAGAGTATTGCAATTGTGGCGCCTAAGAAGAACTTCCACTTACTTGAGGAGAGAAACGCTACAGCGAAGAAGACGAATGATATGGCGACGCCCTGGCGCACGAGGTTGAGGGGAATGAGATACTGCGCCAGAAGGATGTATAGCAGGATCGCTAGTGGCAGGTTTTGGCTGAAGCGGTGCAGCACGATGTACACGGGTGTAACAGTCAGAACGGCGATGATCCAGAATAGGAGCGCGGGTTCATCGGTGAATGACCGAATGGCTAGAGAGAGAGCTGTGTACCCTACCTCCTGAGGTGAGACTGCAAGTTCATCTGCCCACGAGGCGGGGTTCAACGCCAAGAATCGGCGGTAGTACATCGCGAAGTCCGTGCCGACCATGTAACGTGCGCCGGAGAATGTGATGAGGGCTGCCAGTGCGAGCCAGTCCCAGGGTGTGAATCTTCCAGGACTGGCAATGACGACCGGTTTGCTTTCAGTTGAGCGCGCGGCGCTGAAATGCTGTGTTGCCGATTTTGAAAGGAATGTCAATAGGCCCGCTATGAGCGGGAGGAGGAGGTACGGAATCAAGAATTTTTCCCCCGTGACGAGCGCTTACTTTGATAACTTCGATAGCCAGCTTTTCGAAGTCTCAAATAGCGTGCCGCCTGAGCTGCGGTGAACACAAGGTTGCGCAAGTGTTGTGTGGAGAGGGGGTGCCGAAGCTCAGTCGCGAGCGACAATCGCCGCTGCGAGATCTTTCGCATTAGCGAGAAGAACCCCCTCGGTGCGCTACTGGTCTGCGACGAGTGAACACGGTACTGCACGAGTTCCTTGTCGAGAATAACGACTTGACCGATGGCTGCGAGTCTGAGAAGAAGTTCGTAATCCTGCATTCTAATACAGCTGACGTCGTAGCATCCCGCTCGGTGGAGAGCGGAGCGCCTCATCATAAGCGACGAGTGGACGAACGGGTTTCTCGTCAGGAGGGCGGTCCGTGCCGACTCGACTGGACGTGGATACTCGCGGACGTGGTTACCTAATTCGTCAATTATGGACGCGTTCGTTCCGACGGCCACCACAGCCGGGTTTGCGTCCAGGTATGTGACCTGCTCGCGCAGTCGTCCGGGGAGAGACCTATCATCTGCATCAAGCCGGCCGATGTATTCGCTGTTGGACTGCTCTATCCCCAGATTGATAGCTCTTGCGGCCCCACCGCGGGATCCTGTGCTGATGATCCGTACACACGAAGCGTTGAGCCAGGCCGGCCGTGCATCGGGAAGTGCGCCGTCAAAGACCACCAGGATCTCCTGACTCACGAAGCCTGCGTCTGAGCGTAAGGAGCACAGTGCTTCCCGAAGATGTTCATTGAGGGCTATTGCGGGCACAATGAACGTGACGCGTGGAGTTGTGCGCTTTCCTGACTGCTGATTCACTGTGTTTCCGCATCAACTTCTCTTGCGCGGAGCGTAGCAGGGACTCCTACCGCGATCATGTGGGCGGGAACGTCCTTCGTGACGACGGCGTTCGCTCCGACGATGGAGTGGTCCCCGAGATCTATCGAGCCGAGAATGCGCGCTCCCGCACCGATCTGCACCGAGTCGCCCACTGACGGGCACTCGTGTGGCTTATGAGGGTACTTACTGCCGAGGGTGACTCCCTGCTGTATGGAGCAGTCTCTGCCGATGCTCGCATGCTCGCCGATGACGACGCCGGTCGGATGGAAAAGAATCAAGCCGGACTCGATCTTCGCCTGCCATGCGACTTCGGCACCGGTGGCAGCCTGGTTGACCTGTTTCAACATGCTGCCGAGGAGCGGAGAGATCGCGCCCGCGCGTTGGCTTATGCGATATAGGAGTACAGCGGCATAGCGCACGGTGAGAATGGTCTTGATGCTTGCCCCGACTGACGCGCGGCCCGACGCGCCAACGGCTGCGGTGTTACGAGGTAGGTCTTGCCAGATCGAATGACTGCTCAATGTGCTTCCTTCCCTGGAGCGACGACCGCCCGGATAGTGCGCCACAGGATGACGACGTCTCCCATGAGCGACCAGTTCTCGACGTAGTACAGGTCCAGGCGGATCGCGTCCTCCCAGCTGAGTGCCGAGCGACCGCTGACCTGCCAGAGTCCGGTCATGCCGGGTTGGACGATGAGGCGGCGCTTGGCGGCGGAGTCGTAGAGTGCGACCTCGCCCTCGCGCTGCGGGCGCGGGCCGACGAGGCTCATGTCACCGCGGAAGACGTTGATGAGCTGGGGGAACTCGTCGAGCGAGAACTTCCGCAGGGTGGCGCCGACGCGGGTCAAACGCGGGTCGTTCTGCACCTTGAACAGCGGGCGATCGCTCGTGCCCTGTTGGGCGAGCAATGCGGCCAGTTCGGCGTCGGCGTTGACGCGCATGGAGCGGAACTTGAGCATGTTGAACGGCTCACCGTTCAGGCCGATGCGCTCCTGGCGATACAGGACCGGGCCGGGGCTGGTGAGCTTCACGAGCAGTGCGACCGCGAGCAGGATCGGTGACGCGACGAGCAGGATCGCCCCAGAACCGAGGATGTCGAAGAACCGCTTCGAGAACCGCTTCCGGCCCTCGTAGCGCGGGGTCTCCACGTGGATGAGCGGCAGGCCGGCGACGGGACGTGTGTGGATGCGGGGGCCACCGATGTCGGTGAGGCTCGGCGCGACGATGAGGTGCTGACGACCGGGCTCGAGACTCCAGCTGAGCTGCCGGACGCGTACCGGCGTGAGCTCGTCGGAGCTTGTGATGATGACGGTGTCCGCACCCGTCGCGTCGAGCGCCTGCAGCACGGTGTCGACGGTGCCGGAGACCGGGATCGTCGTCGATCCGAGTGTGCCGCCGACCTTGCCCGTCGGAACGCAGGCGCCGACGACGCGGTAGCCGGCGTCTGTCGACCGCCCCAGCTCGGCGGCGATGTGCTCGGCGGAGTCGGCTGATCCGACGAGGAGGACGAGGGAGGAGTACTTGCCCCGGGCGCGCTGCACCGACAGCCACTGCCGCCACATCCAGCGCGACAGCAACAGCACGAGGATGCCGAGCGGAAACGCGAGGAGGAAGTACCCACGAGCGAGGTCGAGCTTGAAGAGGAATGCGACGATCGCGACGAGGCCGAACAGTCGGATGCTCGCGTCGGCGATGAGCTTGTACTCGGCGTTGCCGTTGCCGACGATCCGAGCTTCTCGGGTCCCGAACACGCGGAGGGTGACCATCCACGCGCCGATCAGGACGAGCGAGATGATCGTGTAGTTCACGGCCACGGACATTCGGCTGGAGAATCCGACGTTCGTCGTTTGCTGGTCGAAGTCGAACCATACCAGCTGCGTCCCGAAGACCACCCAGATGAGCACCAGCGCATCAGTCAACGCGAGACGGTTCGCGTACACCCGTCGCCAATCGCGCGCGCCGACAGCAGTTGGGGCGGGGGCAGTGCTCGCGGGCGTCGTTGGCAGCGGCACGGAAGGCTGCGACAACATGCGGTCTCCGTGGTGGAACACGTAATTACTACTGATGACGAGGAGTGAAAGCGGCGTTTCGATACGGGACTGTATCGGTCTTGTTGACACTAGCGGTGGAGATGGCCGACATCTGTCCCCTTTTTGGTGGTTGTGACCCATTTGGGCCGCAATCGTGACAACTGTAGGGAAAACCCTACTGTGCGCCAGATGTTGGGCCAGCGCCTCAGGCTGGGATTGCTCCCCACGAGGCGCCGCCGTCGGGTGAGCTGAAGAGCATGTCGCCCACCCAGAGCCAACTGACCCCATCGGCTGAGGTGAGCGCGGCCGGAGCGGTGAGATCCGCCTCCGCGACACACCCCACACTCTCCGGGGCGGACGTGGTGGTCAAGGTCGTACCGGGCACGCGGAGGACCCCGAGGCCCGTGCAACCGGTGACTCCACGGGCGGCGAACAGGATCTGTTCCGGCTGCAGTTCCACGGCATGAATACCGGCGAACGGGATCGCCGTCCACGAGCCGTTCGTCGCATCCCACTCGGCGAGGACTGCAGAGCAGGCCGTCACTGTGCGAGTTTCGTCTGCCGCGAGCGCCTCGATTGCCGGGCACGCAGCCGCGACGGGCTGGCCCGCCATGACGACGGCGCTCGAACCGTCCGGCGCGACCGGTGTCTGGTAAGCGACGGTCGAGAGCAACTCGGGCGTGGACGCCCACGTGTCACCGGCGTCGGCCGACGAGTACCCACCGACGATGCAGTCCGGCCCGGCTGAACCGACGAGTTGCACCTCGTCCTCGCTCGACGCGGTGAGGGCGTAGACGATGCGGAGGTCGAACGCCTCGACGGTCGGGATCGCTGCCCAGGTGGCCCCGGCGTCCTCGCTGCGCTCGACGACGGCGGGAGCTTCGCAGGTCCCTTGCGTTGAGCGCCAGAGGACCGCGCCGCTTCCGGCGGCGATGAACCGGTCGGTCGGTGCAGCGGCAGCAGGCTCCTCAGTCGCCTCCGGTGCCGCGGTGGTCGATGGTGTCCCGCCGAACGTGGGAATCGGTCGCAGCGTGTGGTCGTCCGCGCTGCGGCCGTTGACGGTGAGTGCGAGCCCGACGAGGATGACGTCGGCGATGAGGAATAGCGCCAAACCGATGAGCACCAAGGTCTGGCGTCGGGATCCAAGGCGATCCCAGACGGTCTCCTTGCGATCGCCCGCGCGATACGTCGACCTGCTCTGCTTCGGTGTCACGCTCGGTCGCCCGCCTGAGCGAGTCGATCCGCGATGACGGAGACGTGATCATGGATCTGGTCGCCGACCCGCGCGTAGGTGGCCGCGCTCCGACGGTAGGGGTCTTCGATGTCGTCATCCTCCGGGTCCTCCGGCGGCGGAACGGAGCCACGCTGCGCGGCGACCTCATCGACGAGCGTCCACGGGTCGGAGACGGCGGGGGCCTCCGCGACGAGCCTCGCGAACTGCGGCACCGTGAACGTGACGCGGGAGGCTCGGGGGAGAAGCCGTGCCACGACGCTGCGGTGTTCGCGGGTCGCCGTCAGGATCAAGTCGGCATCGGCCACGAGGTCGCGGTCGAGCGGTGTGGGGACGTGGCCTTCCGGTGAGCCACCGAAGCGGCGGGACTGTTCGACGACCTCATGAGGCATCTCGAGGCCCTGGCCGACGCCCGTCCCCGCGCTCGACACGGCGATCGGCCGGCCACCCGCGGTGACGCCGGCGGCCGCGAGCCGCGCGGTGAGGATCTGCGCACCGAGCGCCGAGCGGCAGATGTTCCCCGTGCAGACGAAGAGGACCGAGAACGGCCGATCGTGGGTTCCGGAGGAACCGATCACTTCTTCACGTCCTCGGCGTACCCGTAGCCGGCGCCATAGCCGTACCGGGCATACCCGTAGGCGTCGGGGCCCTTGGTCGGCACCATGGTCATGACGAGGCCGGCGACCGACGCGTTCACATGCGCGAGTGACTCCAGCGCCCCCTTCAGCTGGTTCTTGTGGGTCCGGCCGGCTGCGACGACGACGAGCGCTCCACCGGTGTGGCGGGCGAGGAGCGCACCGTCGGTAACGGGCAGGAGCGGCGGTGCGTCGATCAGGACGTAGTCGAACTGCTGCTCGAGGCCGCGGATCAGCTTCTGCATCGTCACCGAGCCGAGGAGCTCGCTGGGGTTCGGGGGGACGGCGCCGGCCGGGAGAACCTGCAACAGGCCGCGGCCCCACGGCTGCATCGTGTCGTCGAGCGTGGCCCGACGGATGAGGACGTCACTGAGGCCGACCGCGCCCTCGATGTCGAAGTAGTTCGCGAGCTTCGGGCGCCGCAGGTCGGCGTCGATGAGGACGACCTTGTGCCCGGCGTCGGCGAGTGCGATCGCCAGATTCGCCGCGGTCGTGCTCTTGCCCTCGCTCTGGATCGAGGACGTGATGACGTAGCTGCGAGGCTGGTCGGTCACGTCGAGGAACTGCAGGTTCGTCCGCAGGCTGCGGAACGACTCGGCGCGCGGGCTCTTGGGGTCGGCCTGCACGATGAGCGGCCGCTGCCGGGCCTTCGGGTCGAAGGCGATGCCGCCCATGAGCGGGATGTCCGTGACGCCTTCGACGTCGCGCTCGTTGCGGATACGGGTGTCGAGCGTCTCCTTCAGCACGGCGAACCCGACGCCGATCGCGAGACCCACGAGGAGACCGAGGGCGATGTTGAGCGGGACGTTCGGGCTCACCGGCGTGTACGGGACGTCAGCCTCCTGCACACGGGTGAGCTTCACCGGGCTCGATGCGCCGTTCTCGGGGGTCTCGATTTTGGCCACCACATTCGTGAGGCTCTCGGCGGTGGTGTTCGCGATCTCGGCGGCAAGCACCGGGTCCGGACTCACCGCGGTGATCTCGATCAGGGTGGTATCGAGCGGCGCGGACGCGGTGACCTGGTCGGCGAGCTGTGTCGAAGTGATGTTGAGCTGCAGGGTGCCGATGACCGGAAGCAGCACGATCGGGGTCGTGACGAGGTCCGCGTAGGTCTTTACCCGCTGCTGCGTGAACGTGTTCCCCTGGGCCAGTTCCTGCACGTTGTCGCTCGACTGCGTCGAGACGAAGACCTTGGCTGACGAGCTGTACTCGGGCGTCTTGACGAGCGAATAGGTCGCCGCGAGTGCCACCCCGAGCAGCGAGAGCGCGACGATCAGCACCCAGTACTTGCGAAGGACACGGAGATAGTCACGAAGCTCCACGCGGTGGCATCCGATCAGTCAGAGGGGAGAGCATGGCGCCTCGGATCGAGGCGGCCCCGAAGAGGGGGTTGTGAGCCATGGTGCCACAAACCGTCAGCTGTTCCCGAGCGTCGTGATCAGGTGAGTCGACGCGTGGCGTAGCTTTGCGACCGTGACGGACGACCGAGGAACCCCTTCGAGCAAGGACACGCGACGCGCCAGGACGCGGCTGACCATCGCGCTCATCGGGCTCGCGGCCGCGGCGTTCCTGGCCGCGACCATGCGGGCCGGGGTGCAGATCCCGCAGCCGTTCGACGCCCTCGGCGGCTACGTGCTCGTGTGGGTCCCCCTCCTCGGGGCGGTGCTGCTCGCCCGGTTCGCCGTTCCGGCTCTTCGTGGAAGCGCGCCGGTGTTCGGCCTCGCCTTTCGACCGATCGACCTCCTCTGGGGGCTGGCAGCGGGGCTCGTCCTGCGCATCGTGGTGAGTGTCCTGGAGGTGATCGTCTACGGCTCGCTGCCGGCGACGGCCGGCGGTGGAGCGCCGACCGGGAGTGCGCTCATCGTGATCTCGTTCGTCGTCGCCGTGCTTGCGGCCACGGTGATCGCCCCCGTCGTGGAGGAGGTGTTCTTCCGGGGGCTGCTGTTGCGATCGGTGAGCGGAAGTCTGCCGGGCCGGGCCGCGTGGATCGCCGTCGTGATCTCGGCAGCGCTGTTCGCGTCGCTCCACCTGGTGGTCGCCAGCGGACCGTCGGAGGCGCTCGTCACCGGCGCCGGAACATTCCTCGTCGGGCTCGGAACCGGCACCGCCGCCGTGCTCACCGGGCGCCTCGGTCCGGCCATCGTCACCCACATCGTCTTCAACGCCTCGGTCCTCGTGCTCGGTGTGACCGCCGTGACCGGAGGAACGGGCGTCGTGATTGAATAGCGCCCATGCCGTCCCCATCCGACGACCGTCGTTCATCTTCCGGCGATAGCCCCGCCGCCCGACGGTCCGAGGGCTCGAGCCGCGCTGACGGTTCCCGCCGGAGATCGAGCGCCAGTTCGCGGGCCCGCCGTCGGGAGGGCGCGCGTGACGAGCGACTGAAGGTGCGCCGTCGCAGGACGCTGCTCATCGTCGGTGGTCTCGTCCTCGTCGTCGTCGCCGTGGCGTGGATCGGCGTTCGCGCCTTCCTCGCCAAGGGTGAGCTCGAAGCCGCGGTTCCACTGGCGCAGACGGTGCGCGAGCAGGTCGTCGCCGACGACCCCGGTGCGGCCGGCAAGACCGCGCGTGAACTGGCCGCGCATGCGCGATCGGCCGCCGACCTCACGAGTGACCCGATCTGGCGGGCCGCGGAGATCGTCCCGTGGGTCGGACCGAACCTCACCGCCGTCCGCGAACTGGCCGGGGCGACCGAAGACGTCGCCGTCGGCGCCATCACGCCGTTGGTGAACCTCGCCGGGTCGCTGCGGCCGGAACTGTTCAAGCCCGTCGACGGCGCGGTGCCGGTGCAGCCGATCGTCGATGCGCAGGAGGACGTGCGCAAGGCTGACGACGCTCTGGAAGGTGCCGCCAAGCGAGTGCGGACGATCGACGAAGGCCCGCTCATCAGCCAGGTCCGTGGCGCGGTCGACCAGCTGCGACCCGTCCTCACCGAGACCGCAGACACGGTCGACGCGGCAAGACGGGCGATCGACCTGATGCCCGCGATGCTCGGCGCCGACGGACCGCGCACCTACCTCGTGATGTTCCAGAACCCCGCCGAGCCGCGGGCGAGCGGCGGCAACCCGGGAGCGCTCGCGCTCATCGGCACCGACGGCGGACGGATCTCATTGCTGCAGCAGGCCTCGACGGCCGATTTCCCTCGCTTCCCCGAGCCGGTCTTGCCGCTTCCCACCGAGACGGCCGGAATCTACGGCAACATCACCGGCCGCTTCATGCAGAACGTCACGCTCACACCGCGGTTCCAGCAGTCGGCGGAACTCGCCTCGGAGATGTGGTTCCAGCGGTTCGGCACCCGCGTCGACGGCGTGCTCAGCATCGACCCGGTCGCCCTCGGCTACCTGCTCGACGCGACCGGCCCGATCCCGCTCGCGACCGGCGACGAGCTCTCGACCGAGAACGCGGCGCAGCTCCTGCTGAGTGAGGTCTACAACCGCTACCCGTCGGGACCGGAACAGGATGCGTTCTTCGCCGCAGCCTCGGGTGCCGTCTTCGACCGGGTTGCGTCCGGCAACTTCGATCCGACCAAACTCATCGGAGCCCTTGCGAAGGCGGGGACCGAGCGGCGAGTGCTGGTCTGGAGCGCGGCCGAGGCAGAACAGGCGCTGCTCGACGGCACGACCCTCACCGATCTGCTTCCCACCGCCGCGCAGGCTCCGCAGACCTTCGGCGTCTACGTCAACGATGCCACCGGTAGCAAGATGGGCTACTACCTCGACCTGCAGGCAGCGACCGGTGTCGCGAAGTGCGGTTCGGACGGTCAACTGCTCGGGTTGCAGCTCACGCTCACGAACACGGCTCCAGCGGATGCGGCATCGACGCTGAGCGACTACGTGACCGGCGCTGGCCAGGCAGGTGTGACGCCAGGCAACTTCCGTTTCAACATCGCCGTCTATGCGCCTCCGGGATCCATGCCTGGCGGGGTCCAGCGGGACGGTGTCGACCTTCCGTCGCAGCTGGCGACCGACGGCGAGTTCCCGGTGACGCAGTTCAAGATCGAACTTGCTCCAGGGGAGAGCACGACCATCGACCTCGGTGTGACGGCGTATGACGCTTCAGGAACGCCCGGAATCGTGGCCACACCGAAAGTTCATCTCTCTGAAACACAACAAGCGTCCATTAACTGTGAATTTGCTCTACAGTAAGAACTGTTGTCGCTCTTGACCCGTTTTCGGGGGGTGTCGGGGAGACACGATCTACTTCCGCTGTGAGACGACATCGTCCTGGCGGTCGGCTACAGCACTGTCATTGCATCAGCACACCTGCAGAGCCTTCAAGGGGACATCACATGATCAAGAAAATCACCGCGGTCTTCGCGCTGGCCCTCGCAGGCCTGTTCGTCGCACCCGTTGCCGCCAACGCCTCCTACGTTCCGAACGCCGGCATCACGGTGAGCGGATCGGTCACCGCTGGTGGTACGTCCACCGTCTCGTTCGGCGACGGCGGCTTCCAGCCCGGCGAGACCGTCTCGCTCGCCCTGACCGGTGAGAACGCGACGGGCGCGACGCTCGCCGCTGTCGACACCCAGACCATCCAGAAGACGGCTTCGTCCACCGGCGCCGTCAACCTCAACGTGACGCTGCCGACCAACGCGACCGGCTCGTACACGGTCACCGCTACGGGCCTCACCACGGGCATCACCGGCACCGCGACCCTCACGGTCACCGCTGCTGGTTCGGGCTCCGGCTCGGGCGGCAACGACAACGACCTCGCTGACACCGGCTTCGGCGCTCCGGCGTTCGTCGTCTGGGGTGCAGCCGGCGCAGTCGCCCTCGGCGCAGCGCTCATCGCGGTCCTCATCATGGTTCGTCGCCAGCGCGCTTCGCTCGCGGCCTAGTCACATCGCGGCTCACGCCGCACACGAAACGGCGGCCGGTGCTTCTGCACCGGCCGCCGTTTCGTCGTTCCCGAACCCTATGCGTCGTCGCTCGGGTGGTCGGGGTCTTCCTCCTGGTTGAAGTTCGAGGCGTCGGGGTCGTGGCCAACCGCGAGGCCGTCCTCGCTGTTGGGGATGGTCTGGTTCTCGCCCAGGCCGCCCGGCTTCGGCGTTCCCTCGCTGCTGTTCTGGTCGGTGTCGTTCGTGTCGTTCGTCATGGGGAACAGGTTAAGAGGTACGCGAGCGCTGTTGAGCGGGCTTGACAGGGTGTCCGGGACGGTGGTTTCGGGCCCTTCGACAGGCTCAGGGACCGGGCGGAGGGGGCTCAGGGACCGGGCGAACCGACGGTCCTTGCGGAAAACGGATAGGCCGGGACATACCTCCCTTCCGGGGGACAGGTGACGGGCAATACAGTTCCAGCAGCCTGGGTCCGGTCGTCGGATCCTCCACGACCGAAACGAGCATCATGACCGCCACCGCCGCTTCCAGGACCGCACCGAAGCCGATCGTCATCTCCTTCTGGCTGTGGGTCGTCTCCGCCGTCCTCTCCGTCATCTCCGGGGTCACGGCCGCCATGTCGGCCGGAACCGTCGCCGAGGCCGCAGCCGAACAGTCGGCCTCGGGCGGTGTGCTCTCCTCGAGCGTCCTCCTGATCTCGACCGCCGTCGGCGCGTTCATCGTCGGCGCGCTCCACGTGCTGTTCGCCTTCTTCATGCTCCGCGGTCGCAACTGGGCTCGGATCGTCCTCACCGTGGTCGGCATCCTCTCCGTCCTCGGTTCGATCACCGGGCTGATCGCCCTCAACCCGCTCTCCTTCATCTTCGTCATCGTGACCATCGTCGCGATCGTCCAGATGTACGTGCCGGCAGCTCGCGAGTACTTCGCCGCGAACAAGCGATGAGCGACCACCCTGCCCCGGCGGAGACCGCCCCGCGCCCGGGCTCGCGCCAGGAACGGGCTGAAGCTCGCCGCGCCGAGGCGCGCCTGCCCTACAGCCCCTCGCCTGACACCCGGTGGGGTACCCCGACCGCGCTGGTGACCTTCGTCGCGATCATCGCGCTCCTCGTCGTCGTCGAACTCGCACGGACCTTCGGCGTCCTGTCCGGCGAGGTCGGCACGATGATCATGTGGATCATCTTCGACGGCGGCATCCTCGTCGCCCTCGCGATCGTCTGCCGCACCTGGGGAAGCGGGTCCTGGGCGAAGGACTTCGGACTCCGCTTCCGCTGGTTCGACGTGTTCATCGGGCTCGGTTCCGCCGTCGGCATCCAGCTGATCGGTGGCATGATCGGCCAGTTCGTCATCGCCCTCACCGGCGAGACGCCGAAGTCGAACATCGCCCCGCCGTCGCCAGAGCTCGTCTGGGTGCTGATCAACACCGTGTTCGCCACGGCGATCGTCGCGCCGTTCTGTGAAGAACTCCTCTTCCGCGGGCTCCTGCTGCGCGGATTCCGGAACACGATTCTCCGCGGACGGGCGACGAACGGCGTGCGCCGAGGCGCGGCGACGCCCACGACCGCCCGACGTCGCACGGCGGCGGTCGTCTCGGTGGGAGCGAGCGCGCTGATCTTCGCGATCGTCCACCTCTACGAGGGCTGGGGCAGCCCGGTCACGATGGTCACGCTCGGGCTCACCATCCTCGTGCTCGGCACGGTGAACGGTGTCTACGCCGCGACGACCCGTCGCCTCGGACCGGGCATCTGGACGCACGTGTGGTTCAACACCTTCACCGTGCTGCTGACGCTGGCACGCAGCGGGAGCTGACCCGGGCGCCGGTCCTTGGGCGAAGAAGGGAGCCCGTGGACCCTTCGACAGGCTCAGGGACCGGCGGTTGGTCGGCTGGTTGGGGGTGTGGGCCCTTCGACAGGCTCAGGGTCCGGGTGGGGCTCAGGG
>NZ_LWCT01000028.1:0-18886 GCF_001650455.1 Plantibacter sp. H53 | reverse complement strand
GTCAGGACCGGCGGCGTGACGACGGAGCGGATCCACATCGGGTTCCGCTCGTACGCACCCGCGAGGAACGCGTCGTAATACCGCATGGTGGCGTAGATGATCGGCGGCCGACCGTAGTGCTCCTCGAGTGCGGCGAGGAGCGGATCGAGCACGGCGGCGACCCGCTCAGCACTCGCTGGCGTCCGACAGTAGTCGGCGTAGCACTCGAGATCGATGGTGATCGGGAGAGCCCCCGCGGTGACCGGCACGGTGTCGAAGATGTTCTGCGCCTGCGTCTCGGCCGGGCTATCGAAACTCAGGAAGTGGTACGCCCCGATGAGCAAGCCGCTCTCGTCGGCCGCCCGCTGCGCGCCCGCCCAGTTCGCGGCGAACCGTTCGTCCTGATCACCTGATCCCTCGGTCGCCTTCATGATCGCGAAGTCGATGGGCTGAGCCGCGAGGACGTCCCAGTCGACCTCGCCCTGGTACGAGGAGACGTCGACACCGCGCACCGCGTACGAGGCGGCCACGATCGCGTTCGGCCGCACGAGCCCCATGGCGACGAGTGCCGCGCAGATCCCGCCGATGGCGAGCGTGCCGGCCGCCCCGACGACGATCGGCCACCAGCGCCTCCAGAATCGGTTCATCGACTCACTCTGTCACGTCTCGGACGTGTCCCGGAGCAGGACGTCTCAGCGCGGGTAGAGGACCGCGGCCCGCGGGTCGACCACGAAGTCGACGACGTCCCCCGTCGACCACCCCGCGGCCGCGAGCTGCTGCACGGCGACGTCGGCGGTGATGACCGCCGAGCGGACCCGGACGACGTCACCGCGGGGTTCGAGGTCGGTGATCATCGCGCGGAGGGCGCCTGACGCACTCGGGCTGCCAGACCCGTCAGCCTCTCGGACCTCGACGCGGGACGGTCGGAACGCGCAGGCGACGGCGACCCCGACCGGGATCGGGTCTGCCTCCGCGGAGGTGTCGACCTCGACCTCCGCCCCGTCCCGCAGACGGATCCCGCGTGCCGTGCGAACGCCCGACAACAGTTCGAGTCCCGCGAGGTCCGCGGTGAACGCCGTCCGCGGCCGCTCGAGCACCTCCGCCGTCGGCCCCTGCTCGACGATGCGCCCGGCGTCCAGGACGATCACCCGGTCCGCGAGCGTGTACGCGTCGAGCACCTCGTGCGTCACGAGCACGGTCGTCCGTCCGTGCAACTGCTCACGGAGCATGCGGCGCAGGTGGGGCGCGACCGTCGCATCGAGCGCGGCCATCGGTTCGTCGAGGAGCAGGAGGGCCGGGTCCGGGGCCAGCGCGCGGGCGAGCGCCACCCGCTGCGCCTGGCCGCCGGACAACTCGGCAGGACGGCGCCCTTCGAGCTCGGACGCCTCGACGTCCGCGAGTCGTCGTCGGGCGATGTCCCGAGCCTCGCCGCGCGACGCACCGTCGACCAGCGGGCCGTAGGCCACGTTGTCGAGCACGGAGCGGTGCGGGAAGAGCAGCGCCTCCTGCGCCAGGAGCGAGATCCCCCGCCGGTGCGGCGGCGACCAGCGGTCCCGACCCGATCCACCGACCGCGAACAGCTCGCGACCGGCGAGGGTCGCGTGACCCGTGTCCGGACGCAGGAGCCCGGCGAGGACGGCGAGCAGCGTCGACTTGCCGGCGCCGTTCGGTCCGAGCACGGCGACGGTCTCCCCCGCGGCGAGGTCGACGGCGAGCTCCCAGTCGCGTTCACGCAGCGTCGCTCGGAACTCCAGGGCCGCCCCGGTCATCGCACCACTCCGGCGACGGTCCGTCCACGGCGGATCGACCCCTGTGCCCCCGCCACGCCGACGACGAGCACGGCCACGACGACGAGGACGAGCGACAGCGCGACCGCGGCGTCGGGATCGGTCTCGCGCTGCAGGTAGATCTCGAGCGGCAGCGTCCGCGTGACCCCCTGCAGGCTGCCCGCGAACGTGAGAGTAGCCCCGAACTCGCCGAGGGCCCGCGCGAACGACAGGATCGCGCCCGACACGACGGCGGGTGCGAGGAGCGGCAGCGTGACGGTGCGGAAGACGGTGGTGGGACGTGCGCCGAGCGTCGCGGCGACGGCCTCGTACCGCGAGCCGGTCGTGCGGATCGCCCCCTCCAGGCTCAGCACGAGGAACGGGAGGGCGACGAACGTCTGGGCGAGGACGACGGCGGTCGTGGAGAACGCGATGTCGATCCCGGCGTCAGCGAGCGCCGGTCCGAGCAGGCCGAGCCGACCGAAGGTGTACAGCAGCGCGATCCCGCCGACGACGGGCGGGAGCACGAGCGGGAGGAGGACGAGCGACCGCAGCAGCCGCTGCCCCGGGAACCGGGTGCGCGCGAGGACGAGGGCGAGCGGCACGCCGAACACGATGCAGAGTGCCGTCGCGAGCGACGACGTCCGCAGGCTCAGCCCGAGCGCCGCGACCGACGACTCCGAGGTGATGAGTGTTCCGAAGTCCGCCCAGTCCACGCGCAGGACGATCGCCACGAGCGGCAGCAGGACGAACGCCGCGCCGACCGTGGCGACGACGACGATCCAGCGGGGCACCCCCGAGCCGAGATCCCTCACGGGGTCACGGTGCGCCGAAGCCGGCGTCGGCGAGCACCCGCTGTCCTTCGGCGCTCACGACGTAGGCCGCGAACGCCGCGGCGACGGCGGGGTTCGCGCTTCCTGCCAGCGGCGCGATCGGGTAGGTATTGACGGCTTCCGACGACTCGGGGAAGGCGATGCCCTGCACGGTGTCGCCGGCCGCGATGACGTCGGTCACGTAGACGAGCCCCGCATCGGCCTCGCCCGAGGTCACCTTGCCGAGGACGTCGGTGACCGATGACTCCTCACTGACCGGGCTCAGCGCGACACCCGTGGCGTCCTCGACGGAGACCGTGGCCGCTCCACAGGGGACCTGCGGCGCGCACACGACCGTCTTGACGCCTGGACGAGCGAGGTCGGCGAAGGTCTCCACGCCGGCGGGATTCGACGGGGGCACGGCGATCTGCAGGACGTTGGTCGCGAAGTCGACCGGGTCACCCTCGACGAGGTCGGCATCGGTCAGCTTCGCCATGTTCTTCTCGTCCGCCGAGGCGAAGACGTCGCCGGGAGCACCGTTCGTGAGCTGCGTGACGAGGTCGGAGGACCCGGCGAAGGTCAGCTCGACGGTCGTACCGGGGTGCGCCTCCTCGAAGTCCTCCGCGAGCTCGGTGAAGGTCGTCTTGAGCGAGGCGGCCGCGTACACCGTGATGGAGCCGCTGAGCTCGCCCGTCGTGGCCGAGGCGGTGAGTGTCGGCGTCGCCGCGGGTGCGGCGCAAGCGGACGCCGCGAGCAGGACCCCGGTGCCGAGGGCCAGTGCGCTGAGCAGTCGGAAGGATCGACGGGGTGCAATGCGGTTCATGAGCTCGCCTTCGGGGTCTCGATGAGGACCGTCGTGGCCTTCACGACGGCGATGGCCGTGGATCCGAGTTCGAGACCGAGTTCACGTACGGCCTCACTGCTCAT
Source organism: Plantibacter sp. H53 (assembly GCF_001650455.1). Classification (NCBI taxonomy): domain Bacteria; kingdom Bacillati; phylum Actinomycetota; class Actinomycetes; order Micrococcales; family Microbacteriaceae; genus Plantibacter; species Plantibacter sp. H53. The sequence goes on along the minus strand of NZ_LWCT01000028.1, from coordinate 15,402 downwards.
GAGCGACACCACCCGATGCGGGCCGCACTGCAGTTCGACCTGCGCCATGACCGTGTCCATCGTGATGTCGGTGACGATGCCGACGAAGCGGTTGCGTGCCGAGCGTCCGATCTCCGAGGGGTCGACGGGGAGGACGGCGTTCTCCCTGGCCAGCCGAGCGAGCGACAGGCCGTCGACGACCGCTCGGCCCGCCTCGTCCTTCGCACTGACGAGTGCGCCCTGGTCGATCCAGCGACGGACGGTGTCGTCACTGACCCCGAGGAACAGGGCGGCGTCTCGGATACGGATCTGCGGCATGGAGACAGGCTAGTGCACGCATTCGCGTTGATACGACCTAACCCTAACCGCATCCGCGTTCCGGGCCGTCGGCAGTCGACCGGCGCTTCGACCCTCCGCGACGCCCACCGCTCCGAAGCATCCGTATGAGATCACGACTGCTCGCCGCCGTCACCCTGCTCGCCCTCGCCACCGGCCTCACCGCCTGCGCTTCCCCCGGCTCGGGGACCGGCGGCGTCACGGGCGACGGACCGCTCGTCGCGTTCTACGGCGACTCGTACACCCTCGGCACCGGAGCGAGCGACCCGGCCAACCGCTGGTCCACCGTCGTCAGCGAGGAACGCGGCTGGCGGGAGTTCAACCCCAGCGTCAACGGCCTCGGGTTCGTGAACCACCGCGACCGCTTCGGCGACGGCAGCGGCGACCTGCCCTCCCTCATCATCGCCGAGCAGCCCGACATCGTCTTCGTCACGATGGGCCTCAACGACGCGTTCAGTTTCGACGATGCCGCCGACCGGATCCACGAACAGATCACGACGGACCTGCATCGCCTCCGCGACGCCCTCCCGGAGGCCCGCTTCATCGTCGTCGAACCGTTCTGGTACACCGACGAGCGACCGCAGTCGATCGAGACGATCATCGGCTGGGTGGCCGACGCCGCGCAGGAGATCGACGCCGACACCATCCCCGGGGCGTCGCACTGGATCGAGGGACACCCGGAGTGGATGGCCGCAGACGGCCTCCACCCGAACGACGAGGGGTACGCGGAGATGGCTCGCCGCATGGACGCCGAGCTCGAGCGCCTCGGACTCTGACGCCTCGATCCGGGACGCGGCTCAGCCGAGCCGGATGCCCCGGTCCGCCATGAACGGGACGGCGTCGACGCGCGAACCGCCGATCCTGACCTCGAAGTGCACGTGGCATCCGGTCGAGGCACCCGTCGTCCCGACGAGCGAGATGTTCTGACCGGCGGACACCCACTGCCCCTCGCCGACGAGGATGCTGCTGTTGTGCGCGTATCCGGTCATGACGCCGCCGCCGTGGTCGACGAGGACCCAGTTGCCGTAGGTGCCGAGCCAGCCGGCGTAGACCACCGTGCCGGCGTTCGCGGCGTAGACCGCTCGCCCACAACCCGCTCCGATGTCGGTGCCCGAGTGGAACGGGTTGACGCCGGGCACGGGGCGACCGGGTCGCGGTCCGTAGTTGTCGGTGATCCGGCCGGAGATCGGCAGGGCCCACCCCTGGCTCCCGACGGCACCCGAGGCACCGCCACCTCCGCCGCCGCCTCCTCCACCACCGCCGGCGTTGGCAGCGGCCTCGGCAGCCGCCCGTGCAGCCTCAGCCGCAGCCGCCGCGGCTGCAGCAGCGGCGGCCGCGGCCGCCTTGACTTCCTCGCCCTTGCGGTAGTCGGCCTCGGTGGCTGCTCGGTTCTCCTTGAGGACCACGAGCTGGGCCTCGAGCGTCGCGAGGTACTCCTGCTGCTCGGACACGGCGGTCTCGGCGTCGGCACGGGCTGCGACCGCGTCGCCGAGCGCGGTCTCGGCTGCCGCGGCGAGCTCGCCGAGGGCGGCCTCGGCGATGGTCGCCTGCTCGGTGAGGAGCGACGCCGTGTTCGCATCGGTCCTCGCCCGGTCGTAGGTGCCGTCCGTGGACTCGCTGAGCTTCGTGATCGTGCTCAAGCGTCCGAGGAGCGACTCCGGCTCCTGGCCGTCGAGGAACGCGGCGGTACTGAGGTCGACGTTCCCCGACCGCAACCACGCGGCGACGAGCGCGCCGGCCTGGCGTTTGGAGGCCTGCGCCGCGGTCGTCGCTGCGACGGCCTGCTCACGGAGCGAGAGGGCACGGTAGCTCGCCTCGTCGACGGCCAGCTGAGCGGCCTCGTACTCGTCGGCACGGAGGACGGCCTCGGCTTCGGCGAGCGCCGCAGCGGTCTTCAGCTGCTGGACGAGCCCCTCGATCTGACCGATGGTCGACTGCTTCGAGGACTCGCTCGAACGGGCCGCCTCGACGTCCTCCCAGCTGGGGTACTCCGCAGCGGCGGCCGGCTGCGCGAGACCCATCGAGAGGACGATGACTCCGGCGAGCGCCGCGGCGATGGAGGCGCGACGGCGCGCGGGACGGAGGCGTGGCATGGTGCCATCGTGGCAGTGGTCAGCCCCGTTCGGGGGGAGGCTCGCCAGCCTGGGAACGAACCGGATCCGCCCGGTGGGCGAGCACGAGGTCGAGCAGCCGGTCGGCGATGCCGCGTTTCGACCCGGTCGCCTCGCCGACCACCTCGCCGGCGCCGTCGATCACGACGACCTCGTTGTCCGGCGTGCCGAAGCCGTCGGTCCACCCCACGCGGTTGAGCACGAGGAGGTCAGCGCCCTTGCGCGCGACCTTGGTCCGGCCGAGGGCCAGGAGCTCCTCGCGGTCGGCGGCGGTCTCCGCGGCGAACCCGACGACCAGGCGTCCCGGCACCCGGGCCGCGGCGAGTCCGGCGAGCACGTCGGGGTTGCGGACGAGTCGCAGGGTGAGCTCGTCGCCGGTGTCGTCCTTCTTGATCTTCCGTTCGGCGATCTCGGCGGCGCGGTAGTCGGCCACGGCGGCCGCCATGACCACGAGCGTCGCGTCGGCCGCCGCGTCCTCCACGGCGACCGCGAGTTCCGCTGCGGTGCCGACCGGGACGACCCGCAGACCGTCGACCGCAGCCGCTTCGGCCGCGACATCGGCGTCCAGGTGCGCCGCGACGAGCACCACGTCCGCCCCGCGCTCGGCGGCGGCCTGCGCGATGGCCAGCCCCTGCCGACCGCTCGACCGGTTCCCGAGGAACCGCACCGGGTCGAGCGGCTCACGGGTGCCACCGGCCGAGACGACGACGCGCTCACCCCGCAGGTCGTCCGGGTGCGCGTCCGCTCCAGGTGTGCGTCCGGCGAGCAGCGCCAAGCCGGCGGCCACGATGTCGTCGGGCTCGCTCATGCGTCCCGGCCCCGTGTCGCCGCCCGTCAGCGCGCCGTGCGCCGGCCCGATGACGGCCACCCCGCGCGATCGCAGGAGGGCGACGTTCGCGGTCGTCGCCGGGTGCTGCCACATCTCGGTGTGCATCGCCGGCGCCAGCAGGACCGGCGCCCGGCTGGCCAGGATGGTGGTGCCGAGGAGGTCGTCGGAGAGTCCCGCCGCGAGTTTCGCGAGGGTGTTGGCCGTCGTCGGTGCGACGACGATGAGCTCCGCGCGCTGCCCGAGGGCGACGTGCCGGACTTCGGCGACGCCGTCGTACAGCGAGGTCGTGACGGGGTTCCGGCTGATCGCCTCGAGCGTCGGCAGGCCGACGAACCGGAGGGCGCTCTCGGTGGGCACCACGTGGACGTCGAAGCCCGCGAGCACGAACCCGCGGACGACACCGACCGCCTTGTACGCGGCGATCCCGCCCGTGATCCCGACGACGACCGTGCGCCCTGCCGCCGTCCGCGATGCATCCTGCACGCCCATGCCGCCTCCTCGCTTCCGGCGCTCCCGCGCCGGGTCCTCGTCTAGTCTGTCCTAGTCCGGCCGGCCCGAGGAGGAACCAGCGTGTGCACCGTCATCATCGACTTCGAGCCGGGGCGCGCGTGGCCGATCGCCGTCCTCGGGCTGCGAGACGAGCAGCCGGGGCGTGCCTGGGATCCACCCGGCGCGTGGTGGCCCGGACTCGGTGACGGCGTCCGCGGCATCCACGACCGCGAAGCGGGCGGCGCGTGGCTGGCGACGAACGACGACGCAACGGGCGGCCCCCGGGCGGCGGTGGTCCTCAACCGACGCGAGGACCTCGACATGCCCGCCGCCGGGTGGACCTCGCGGGGCGTCCTCCCCCTGCAAGCCGTCACGACCGGCGTCGACGCGGACGATGCCCGCAGCGCCCGGTCATGGAACCTCGTGGAGCTGGGTCCTGACCGCGTCACCGTGACGAGCTGGGACGGCGCCTCGCTCAGGTCGATCGACGTCGCACCCGGTCTCCACCTCGTGACGCACGAGGGCCCCGACCACCTCGACGTCCCCCGGGTCCACCGGTGGCGGCCGGCCTTCCTCGACGTCCCGTCGCCCACCGGGCCGCTGGACGGTGCGACGGCCGCGTCCTGGGAGCCGTGGTTGCGCACGTTGCGCTCCACGACGAGCGTCCCCGCCGACGCCGACGAGGCGATCGTCCGCATCGACGACCACGACGGCCTGCGCCTCGCCTCGCTCTCGGTGACGGCGCTCTCGGTCGGCCCCGACGGCGCGGTGCTCCGGAACGCCCGACTCGCCGAGCCCGGCCATCTGCCGGAGGAGCTCGTCTGGGAGTGAACCGGACGGTGACGGTCAGCACCCTCCGGGAGCCACGGGACCCGGATCGGACTGCGACCCGTGTGGAGGGCGCCCTGGCGCGCTCGATACTGTTGCAACATGGCCCTGAACCCCGTGCGACTGCGACTGCTCGAGGCGTTCGACCGCCTCGGTACGATCCGCGCCGTCGGCCGTGAGCTCGACCTCAGCCCCTCGACCGTCTCGCAGCAGCTCTCCGTCCTCGAGGCCGAGACCGGCGCCGCGCTCCTGGAACGACGTGGCCGGACGCTCACCCTGACGCCGACCGGTGCGCTGCTCGTCGAGCGCGCTCGGGCCCTGCTCGCGCAGATGGACGCCATCGAGGTCGAGCTGGCCGAGGTCGAGTCCGAGCCGTCCGGTCGGTTCCGCATCGCCGGGTTCGCGAGCGTCATCGCCCCCATCCTCATCCCCGCAGCCCGTTCCCTCTCGCGGCAGTACCCGCGCCTCGAGGTCGAACTCATCGAGGTCGAACCGCACGAGAGCACAACGGCGGTCCAGCGAGGAACCTGCGACGTCGTGATCACCGTCGATCAGGAGGACGGGTTCCTCCTCGACCCCTCGGTGCACAGCGTGCCGCTCACCACCGACCCCCTCCTGCTCATCGCGCCACTCGACCACCGACTGGCCGCACAGGAGCAGGTCACGTTCAGCGAGCTGCAGAGGGAGTCGTGGGCCCTCGACGCCCCGGGCACCTACCTCGGCGAACTCGTCCCGCTGATCTGTCGTCGCGCGGGGTTCGAACCGAAGGTGGCGGGACGGTTCACGAGCTACGAGGTCGTCATCGACCACGTGGCGGCCGGGCTGTCGATCGCCGTCCTTCCGGACATCGCGATCGGCTCGCGGACGGACGTGGTGCGGAAACCCATCGCCGGGATGAGCGAACGGAAGATCGTCGCGACGGCGAGGAAGGGCTCACTGCAGCGTTCGGCCGTCGCGGCAGCGCTCGCGGCGGTACAGCGTGCCACGGACGAGGCCGTCGCCCGCTGAGCCGCGGCGGAACCGGCCGAGCCTCCTCCGGGGAGGATCAGCCGTGGTAACCGGACTTGGCCATGGCGACGAGCGCTCCGACCAGGCCGATGCCGCCGAAGACGGTGATGAAGGCGATCACGCCGATGAGGATGTCGTTGACGGTCATGCACCCATCGTACTGAACCCGACGGGCCCCACGACTAGGGTTGGTCCGTCCCCCGACACCACCCGGAGCAGCACCATGATCACCTCATCGAGCGAATCCCAGGCTGCCGCCTTCCGCGACGGCCGGATCCCTGCGACGGAGCACCTCGACGCCGACACGGTCGTCATCGCCGTCCCGACCGGCGACCCCGGCAATCCGTTCACCCTCTGCTCGGTCCTCTTCGGCACCGACGGTCGCGCGATCGTCGTCGACCCCGGAACCGACACCCCCGAGGGCCGCGAACACCTGCTGCAGGAGCTCCGCGGTATCGGCGTGACGACGCTCACGGGCGTCGTCGTGACCCACCTGCACCCCGATCACCTGGGCCTCGCCGGCACCCTCCGCGACGAGCTCGCCGCACCGGTCCTCATGCACCGCCTCGAGGACGAGGCGGCCGGCTCCACGCCGCCGGGCCCCGCCGATCTCGCTGCAGCATTGGACGAGTGGGGCGTCCCGGCGGACGACACGACCGTGCGCCCCTGGGCCACTCGTGCGACGGCACCCGCCGGGCACCTCGGCGACACCCGCGCGGACCGGACGCTCGAGGACGGCGAGCTGCTGACGCTCCCCGGTCGCTCGATCAGGGTCCTGCACACACCCGGCCACACGACGGGTCACCTCACCCTCCGCGATGAGGACCGCGGCTACCTCTTCACGGGCGACCACGTGCTGCCGACGATCTTCTCCGGCCTCGGCCTCGGGGCGCGCACCTCGGAGAACCCGGTGACGGCCTACCTGTCGTCGCTCGACCGCGTCCGCGGCTACGACGGCGATCAGGTGGTCCCCGGACACGGCTTCCGGTTCACGGGACTCGCGGACCGCTGCGACGAGCTGGCCGCGCACCATCTGCGGCGAGCCGACGAGGTGCGCGCCGTCCTGGCTGACGCCCCCGACGCGAGCGTGTGGACCATCGCCTCCCGCATCGGCTGGTCGGCAGGATGGGACGCACTGACCGGTCTCCTGCGCGTCTCGGCCCTCACGCAGACCGACTGGCACCGGGCGCGCCTCCAGCAGCTCGCCGGCTGACCGTCCCCGCGCTACCGGCTGAGGCCGACCCACCCGGCTCGACGACGCGCCAGCGCCCGTTCGAAGGCGTAGAGCCCACCGCCGGCCGCCACTCCGGCGGCGAGCACCGCGAACACGACGACCCCGATCGTCGAGGCGAGTCCGATGGGTGCGGCGATGAGGCCGCCGACGATCAGGACGAGGAAGGCCGCACCACCACCGGCGATCCAGGCCCGGTGGACCGGGCCCCGCTCGCCCCAGTGGTCGAGGATGCCGAGCGCCAGCAGTGCGCCGACCGCCCCGACGGCGGCGAGCATCCCACCGACGAGTCCGCCGACGAGGACGGCGATCCCACCGAGATCGGCCGGATGCATCGAGACGGTCCCGACCGCCCCGAAGAGCTCGGCACCGGCCGCGAGGGCCGCACCGGCGACCGCACCGACGCTGACGGCGAGGCCGAACAGCGGGACGACACGGAGGAGGGACCAACCCGGGTCCGCTGCTTCATCGAACACGTCCATGGCTTCGACCGCCTCCTGCGCGCCTCGTCGTCGACAGCGCTTGGCGCTCAGCGTGGCATGCGGGTGCAGGGTGCTCCAGGGCGTTGCGCGCGACGGAGGAGCGGGTGTAGGGCGGCGGCGTCTACCAGCCGCGCGTGCCCGGGGCGCCCTTGAACGGCCCGACGATCCCCGGCGTGATCCATCCGCCGTAGAAGTCGCCCTCCTGCGCCTGCACCGGCACCCCGTCGACCTCGCAGGCGTCCATGCGTCCCGGATAGACCGCGATCATGCCGAACAGCGGCGCGTATCCCGGGCGTGGATCGGGGTAGGTCCACGCCGCGGCACCGGCGACCTCGTCGCCCACCCGCACGTCGAGGTAGTGGGCCTCGCCCTTGAACTCGCACATGGTCGTCCCGTCGACCGGCACCAGGACCCCGGGCGAGAAGTCCGCCGCCGGCACGTAGTACACCGGCGGGTGGCTCGTCTCCAGGACCCGGACCGCGGCCGTCGACTCCGCGATGACCGTGCCACCGAACCGGATCACGACGCGCTCGTCGCGCGGCTCGACCCGCGGCGGACGCGGGTACTCCCAGACGGACTCCTCACCGGGTCCGGGCTGGACGGGCAGGGGGCGGCGGAATCGCGAGGAGTCGGGCATCTGCCCATGCTGCCCGGTCCACCTGAGCGACGACCGCGAATCAGGCGCGCCGGCCCACGGTCCGGAGCGCGAGCCAGAGCAACCAGGCACCCGCCGCCGCATACCCGATCAGTAGCAGCACAACGGCCGTCGACCCGAGGTCGTAGACGACGGGGATCGCCGGCGAGCCACCGACGCCGGCGTCCGTCGACTTCCCGTTCGCGGTCAGGAGGGCCAGGACGAGCAGCACCGCGGCGCTCGCGAGGATCGGTCCGCCGGTGGCCCAGACCTTCTGCTTGGTGGTCCAGGCGCGCGACCGCCACAGCATGACCATGCCGGCCACCCAGCCGACGAACGGGACGACGAGCCCGCCGAGCATCACGAACAGGGCTGCCGTGATCGCGAACCCGCGGCGTTCGAGGAGCTGCTCCGCGAACGGCCGATCGTCCTCGGGTGGGCGGGCACCCTCCTCGTCATCGTGTCCGATCACGCGCTCCTCCTCGTCGACGTCGCGCGGACGTGCATCCGTTCACCCTGCTTGCCGAACAGGCTGAGGAACTCCACCCCTGCGGCCTCGGCCCGGCCGAACCAGTGCGGGACGCGGGTGTCGAACTCGGCGACCTCACCCGCGGTGAGCACGATGTCCTGGTCGCCGAGGAGGAGCCGCAACCGGCCGTTGAGGACGTAGAGCCACTCGTAGCCCTCGTGGACCTTCTGCGTCTCAGGCGTCTGCGGGCCGTCGCCGCCGTGGATGATGCTCTTGAACGCGTGGAGACCGCCGGATCGACGCGTCAGCGGCACGATCGTCTGGCCGTGCCGCTGGACGGGCTTCAGATGGACGCGGGGATCACCCGTCTGCGGAGCACCGACGAGGTCGTCCAGGGGCACCTGGTGCGCCTTGGCGAGCGGGAGGAGCAGCTCGAGGTTCGGTCGGCGCTGGCCGGACTCGAGCCGGGAGAGGGTGGAGACCGAGATGCCCGTCTCCGCCGACAATGCGGCGAGGGTGGTGCCGCGATGCTGCCGGATGGCTCGCAGCCTCGGCCCGACGGCATCCAGGACACCGTCGATAGACCGTTGCTCGTCGTGTGCATGCGCCATGGGTCGATTCTCGCTCGCACATTGCCGCTTCAGCAAGGGTTCTTGCCAGTTCGGCACCAGTCGGCGCACCCTGGACACCTCCCAGCACGTCGAACGAACGGAACGATCCATGAGCACTCCCGTCACTCCAGCAACCACCACCGACCTCGTCGACGCCGTCATCGTCGGCGGGGGCGCCGCCGGGCTCAGCGCAGCCATCATGCTCGGACGATCACGACGGTCCGTGATCGTCGTCGACGGCGGCGAGCCCCGGAACGCACCCGCCGACGGCGTCCACGGTTTCCTGACCCGAGAGGGCACCCCGCCTCGCGAGCTCCTCCGCCTCGGCCGCGCGGAGGTGGCGTCGTACGGCGTCCGCGTCGTCGACGGTCAGGTCGTCGATGCCGGGCGCGACGATGACGGGTTCACCCTGACGACGGCGGACGGCGCGATCGTCCGAGGCCGCCGCCTCCTCATCGCCACCGGCACCGCCGACGAGCTCCCGCCCATCCCCGGCCTCTGGGAGCGGTTCGGCCGCGACGCCCTCCACTGCCCCTACTGCCACGGCTGGGAGGTCCAGGACCGCGTGATCGGTGTCCTCGGCACGAACGCGGAGGCCGCAGCCCACCAGGCGCAGCTGTTCCGGCAGCTGAGCGACCGGGTCGTCGTGCTCCGTAACACCGCGGGCACCTTCACGGTGGAGCAGGAGGCGGCGTTCGCGGCGCGGGGCATCGAGGTGGTCGACGGCGTCGTGGAGCGGCTCGAGATCGCCGACGACCGGCTCGTCGGCGTGCGCCTGGACGACGGCCGCACCGTCCCCGTCGAGGCGCTGGCCGTCGCCCCCGTCAACCGGGTGCGCGCCGAGGCGTTCGCCGGTCTCGGGCTCCACACGCGACCGCACCCCCGCGGAGCCGAGTTCGGCGACGCGATCGGCGTCGACGAGCTGGGTGCCACCTCGGTGCCGGGCGTCTGGGCGGCCGGCGACGTCACGAACCTGCGTACCCAGGTCCTCCAGGCGGCGGCGGCCGGATCGATGGCCGGCGCGATCATGAACGCCGACCTCGTCCAGGAGGACGTGCGGCGCGCCCTCGCGAAGCGGTAGAACCACCACTGTCGCGCGAGACTCGGACGTGGGACGATGACGGCACGGGGGCCCGACGGCTCCCGTGCCGTGTCCGTTCCGACGAGGAGAGACATGCCGGGTGCACCCACCACGATCGACGACTACCTCGCCGCGCAACCCGCCGACGCCGCGGACGCCATCGAGGAGATCCGACTCCGCGTCCACCGCATCGTGCCTGAAGTCACCGAAGCCATCCGGTACGGCATGCCGACGTTCATGCTCGACGACCGCTACCTGCTGTACCTCGGCGCCTGGAAACACCACATCGCCCTCTACTCGATCCCCCCGTTCGACGGCCCCCTCCAGAACGCCGTCGCCGACTACCGGGCGGCGAAGGACACGCTGCAGTTCCCGTTCAGCCGGCCGATCCCCTTCGACCTCATCGACCTCATCGTCACGGAGCTGTTGGAGCGACGCCGGGCGGCCGACGCGCGCCACGAGCATTAGGGCGGCGCTGGGAAGTCACGGCAGTACGGCGCCGGCACCCTGGGCCAGCCAGAGCCCGACGGTGGCGAGGGCCACCGTCAGCGGAGCGACCACGAATCCGAGCGCGATGAACCGACCCCAACCGAACTCGACGTCCGCCGCGGTGAGCCGCGCATGCCAGAGCAGGGTCGCGAGGGCGGCCCACGGGGTGATGAGCGCGCCCGCGTTCACGCCGACGAGCAGGGCGGCGAACCGCACGGGATCGCCGGCCACCGGCTCCAGTGCGAGGTACGCCGGGAGGTTGTCGACGAGGTTGGCGCTCGCCATGCCGACCCCAGCCAGCTGCAGGAGCGCCAGGAGGGAGTCGCCGGTCCCCGCGATGGACGCGAGCGCCCGCGCGAGCCCGAGGGCGTGAGCCGCCTCGACCACGAGGAACAGTCCTGAGGCGAGCAGGACGAGCTGCCACGGGACGAGCGCCGGACGCAACGCCGCCGGACGCCGGATGAGGAACACGACGACGAGGATCACCGCCGCGCCGACCGCCGACATCCACACCGGGATACCCGACACCAGCAGTGGCAGGAGCACCAGCACCACGAGCCCGGACGTCCATAGCAGCACCCGGTCGTCGTCCTGCGCCTCCACGTCCACCGTGTAGGCACCGGCGAGCTGGCGGCGGTACACGATCGCGAGGACCATGCACGGGACCACGACCGCGATGATCGCGGGGACGACCATGAGCGCTGCGAAACCACCGGGACCGAGCGGGCCGCCGCCCGACGTCGTGGCGGCCTCGTCGATCGCGTGCTCGGCGAGGAGGTTGGTGAGGTTCGACACCGGCAACAGCAACGACGCCGTGCACGCCAACCAGACGGTGGTCAGGGCGAACGGCACCGGCGACAGCCCCGCGTGCCGCGCGAGCGTGATGACGACCGGCGTCAGGAGGACGGCCGTGGTGTCGAGCGAGAGGAAGACGGTGCTGAGCGTGGCCAGCGCGACGACGAGCAACCAGAGCAACCAGGTGCTCCCCCGACCCCAGCGCACGAGCCGGGAGGCGACGAGCGTGAACAGGCCGGCGTCGGCAGCGAGTTCGGCGACGACGGTGATCGCGACGACGAACAGGAGGATCGGCCACACGCGGTCGGCGATGCCGAGGGCCTCCGGGGCGGGGAGGACGCCGGTGAGGACCGCGATCGTCCCGATGACGAGCAGCACGACGCCGAGCACGGCACTGCGCACGAGGCCTCCTTCACGACCGGTCCGTCGGAGCACTGTCGCCCGCTCGGCAGTCGATCATACGTCCGCCGGCTCCTCGGCCACGGTCGTTCCGAGCAGCCCGACCTGACCGCCTTGCCCCGAATTGGGGGCGCCACCCGTCTTGGAAGACTCGCAGTGGACTGACAGCATCGGAAGACGTGCCGAAGCAGATGCGTGGTGCTTTGGCCGCCTCGCTCGTCCGGTGCGCCACCACCACCGGAAGAGGGGAACACCGTGGGTCGACTGCGAACCGAACGAGCCGACGAGTCTCGAACGCGGATCCCGAGGAGATGGGAGCGCGTCCTCATCGGCGCTGCGACGACGGCGACCATCCTGCTCGGCACGCTCGTCCCGGTCTCCGCCGCCGTCGCCGACAGTGTGCCTGTGGATCCTACCGATCCGCTCACCCCGACGACCGTGACCGCGGATTCACTGCCCGCCCCGCAGATCGACGGCGTCGTCTGGGACCAGGTCGTCGCCGGCGGTACGGTCTACGTCGGTGGACAGTTCACGACCGCGCGACCAGCCGGAGCCGCAGCCGGGGTCGCCACCGTCACCCGGTCCAACTTCCTCGCGTACGATCTCGCGACCGGCGAGCTGCGCTCGGACGTCTCGACGTCCTTCGACGGGCAGATCCGGGCGATGGCCGTGTCCCCCGACCAGTCGCGGCTGTACGTCGCCGGTTCCTTCACGAAGGTCGACGGCACGACCCGGTATCGCGTCGCGGCGTTCGACCTTCCGTCGATGACCCTCGTGTCGAGCTTCGCTCCGACCGTCAACGCGACCGTCGAATCGATCGCCGTCTCCGCGACGAGCGTATACCTGGGCGGCATCTTCACCTCCGTGCAGAAGAACGAGCGTCTCCGTGGGGCCGCGCTCAGCACGACGAATGCCGCGTTGCAGCCGTGGAACCCCTCGGTGCTCGGCGGCTCGGTCAAGGCGATCGTCGTCTCGCCCGATGCGTCGAAGATCGTACTCGGCGGCGGATTCACCTCGATCGGCGGCTCCACCGAGCCGGGCCTCGGCATGGGTGCGGTCACCGGTGACTCGGGTGTGGTCCTACCGTGGGCTGCCAACTCCATCATCCGGAACGGCGGCACGAAGTCCTCCGTCTTCTCGCTGTCCTCGGACGCCGACAGTGTGTACGGCGTCGGCTACCAGCACAGTCAGGGCGGGAAGGCCACCGAGGGGACGTTCCGCATGAGCTGGGCCGACGGCAGCCTCCAATGGTTGGCGGACTGCCACGGGGACAGCTACTCGGTACAGGTCGTCGGCGACGTCGTCTACACGGCCGGACACGCACACGCCTGCGACAACACCGGCGGCTTCCCCAACGCCGAGGGATACCACCGCGCGGTCGCCTTCTCGAAGGAGAGCGTCGGGCGGGTCGCACACAACACCCCGCCCGGAGGCTGGACCTACGGCAATTTCGAGGGCAATCCCGCCACCGAACTCCTCCACTGGTTCCCCGACATGAACGCCGGCAGCTACACCGGCCTGAGCCAGGGCCCGTGGGACGTCGCCGCAAGTGACGAGTACGTGCTGTACGCCGGAGAGTTCACGACCGTGAACGGTGCGCCGCAGCAGGGTCTCGCCCGGTTCGGTACACGCGCCGTCTCGACGAACGTGCAGGGCCCGCAGCTCGGGGGCTCCAAGATGGCCCCGACCGTGACCGCGATCGGTGACGGCGCGGCGAAGGTCACCTGGCCGTCGAACGAGGACCGCGACAGCGAGGTGCTGCGATACGACGTCATCCGCGACAACGACACGGCATCGCCCGTGTTCACCGTGAATGCAGCGGCGTCCTTCTGGGACAGGCCCGACCTCACGTTCATCGACCAGGGCCTCACGGTCGGTCGCGACTACCGGTACCGGGTGAAGACGACCGACGCCACCGGCAACGTCGCCTGGGGGGACAACGTGACGTTCACGGCCGCAGGCGGCGCACCGATCGCCTCCACCGACCTGGACCGTTCGGTCCTCGCCGACAGTCCCTCGCACTACTGGTCACTCAACGAGGCGACGGGGACGACCGGCGGTGACTGGGTGGGGGCGGCCGAGCTGCAGCTGTCCGGCACGACCCTGGGCCGTGCTCAGCCCGGCGCGGAGTCCGACGGCGGCGGCACGTCGACGTCGTTCGGTGGTGACGCGCGCGGGGTGACAACGACGACCGAACCGTTCACCAACCGCTTCTCGCTCGAGGCGTGGGTCCAGACGACGTCGACGAGCGGCGGCCCGATCATCGGCGCATCCAACGGGACGGCGCTCGGCTCCGGTAACCGCGACCGCCTCGTCTACCTCGGCGACGACGGCCGCGTCCGTTTCGGTCTCTATCCCGGGACCGTCCGGACCGTCACCTCGGCCAGGGCGGTGAACGACGGCGAGTGGCACCACGTGGTAGCGGTCCTCGGCAACACGGGCCAGCAGCTCTACATCGACGGCGCCCTCGAGGCCGAGGACCAGGGAACCGTCCGGGCACAGGACTACAGCGGCTACTGGACCGTCGGCGGCACCTCGCTCTCCGGCTGGCCGGACCGCCCCTCGAGCGACCACCTGAACGGTCGTCTCGACGACGTGGCCGTCTATCCGCGAGCTCTCACCGGCGCGCAGATCGCAGCGCACCATTCGGTCGGGGTCGACGGTGTCGCCCCCGACCCGGAGAACCAGGCGCCCACCGCCGCCTTCACGACGACGGTCGACGGGCTGGGTGTGACCGTGGACGGTACCACCTCGACCGACGGCGACGGCACCGTCATCGGATACGCCTGGGACTTCGGCGACGGTACGACCGCGAGCGGGGCCACCGCGAGCCACAGCTTCGCCGCCGCCGGCGATCACCCCGTCACGCTCACCGTGACCGATGACGATCAGGCGACGGCGAGCGTGACGCAGGTGGTGACGGTGACCGCACCGGTCGTCGAGCCGGAGCCGGGCGCCCAGCCGTTCGCCTCGGACACCTTCGAGCGTTCGGTGACGAACGCCTGGGGAGACGCCGAGACCGGCGGCTCCTGGACCGTGGCCGGAGGGAAGACCGCCTTCGCCGTGTCCGGCTCGACCGCGACGATCCAGGCTCCCGCGGGAGGCACCCGGGCCGCCCGCCTGATGGGCGTCACCGAGGCCTCCGCGGACGTGCTCACCGACGTCACCCCCTCCATCGTCGCCAACGGTGGGGGCGGGTACTACTCGGTGATCACCCGCCAGGTCGGCACCGTCGCGTACAGCGCCAGACTCTGGTTCCGTGCCGCGAACGACGTCCGCCTGCAGCTGCTGTCCGGCACGACGGTGCTGGTCTCGCAGAAGATCGACGGGCTGTCGGCGTCCGCGGGTGGGACGCTGCGCCTCCGAGCCGCCGCCGGCGCCCCCGTGGACGGGGCGACGAGCCTCACCGCCAAGGTGTGGGCCGGGTCCTCTGCGGAGCCCGCCGACTGGCAGGTGTCGGCGACCGACGCCGCCGCCGCTCTCCAGGCGCCGGGTGCGGTCGGACTCTCCGGTTATCTGTCGGCTTCCGCGAGCAATGGGCCCGTGACCTTCACGGTCGACACGTTCGACGCGGTCACCGCCGGTGGTCGTGAAACCGCAGCGCCCGCCCCCGACCCGACGGATCCGACGC
>NZ_LWCT01000027.1:0-19339 GCF_001650455.1 Plantibacter sp. H53 | reverse complement strand
GAGGCGGGGGGGGTCAGCCGCTGACGACGGTGCGACCCTCGAAGGCACGACCGAGGGTGACCTCGTCGGCGTACTCGAGGTCGCCGCCGACGGGGAGGCCGGAAGCGAGGCGCGTGATGCGGATGCCCATCGGGAGGAGCAGCCGGCTGAGGTAGGTGGCGGTCGCCTCCCCCTCGAGGTTCGGGTCGGTCGCGATGATGACCTCGGTGACGGTGCCGTCGGCGAGGCGCTGCATGAGACGACGGATGTTCAGGTCGTCGGGTCCGACGCCGTCGATCGGGCTGATGGCGCCGCCGAGCACGTGGTAGAAGCCGCGGAACTCACGCGTGCGCTCGATGGCGACGACGTCCTTCGGCTCCTCGACGACGCAGATCAGGGCCGGGTTACGGCGCGGGTCGCGGCACACGCTGCAGAGGTTCTGCTCGGAGATGTTGCCGCAGATCTCGCAGAACTTGACCTTCTCGCGGACGACGGTGAGCAGCTCGGCGAGCTTCGACACGTCGAACGACTCCGTCTGGAGGATGTGGAACGCGATGCGCTGCGCCGACTTCGGACCGATGCCGGGCAGCCGCCCGAACTCGTCGATCAGATCTTGGACGATTCCCTCGTACATGGCCTACCGCCCTCCGGAGCGCGGCTCGTGCGGCTGCTCCTCGATGAATGTGGCGCCGAGGAGCTCGCGGACGACGCTCTCGCCGTACCGGTTGTCACCCGCGGGGTGGGACGTCGGCACCGGGGGCGCCTGGCGCATCCGGACCGGGGGCTGCGGGCGCTGCTCGGCGACCGGCGCCGCAGGCGGTGCGGCCTGCGGGGAGCCGGCGGGCGCTGCGGACGGCGCGCCGGCCGACGAGGCTGGAGCAGGAGCCGACGACTCGAACGGGTCGGGGTAGGGCGGCTCGTCGTCGGGCGGCGGTGCGTCGTCGTCGGACGGGATCGAGACGACGTCCCACGTGACGGTGCGAGAGCCGAGCGCGTCGCCGTTGGACGGGCCTCGGGCGGGTGCCTGCTGGCGCGGCGGGGCCGACGGCTGCCGCTGCGCGGGTGAGCCGGCCGGCGTCCCGGGACCTCCGGATCCGGCGGGTCGCCCGGGCTGCCCTTCGACAGGCTCAGGGACCGAGGACGGCTGCGTCGACGAGGCGGGCTCGGGCCCTTCGACAGACTCTGGGACCGGGGGATGCCCTTCGACAGGCTCTGGGACCGAGGACGGCTCGGGCTCGTCGGCCGGCGGCGGCGCGACCGTCGCCCACGAGGAGGCGGAGACGGCGGTCTTCTCCTCGGCCGGCGCGGCGACCGACGAGGCGGGTGCCGATGGCGCAACAGCTGACGGCTCGGCGTCGACCGGCGCAGCGGACACGGGTTCGCCACCGGCTGGTGCGACGGTGGGCCACGACGAGCGGGCTCCCGACCCGCCGCTGCCGTCGGACGACGACGGGGCAGCGGGGGCGGGGACGGTCTGCGGCAGGCTCGGGGTCGACCAGGCGGACGACTCCGACGACGGAGCGCCGACGGCGGGCGCAGTGGCCCGCGGTGCCGGCGGCTCGTCGGCACCGGCGACCTTGGCGAGGTACTTCACCCGCACGCCGAGGACGTCGAGGACCGCCGTGCGCAGGACCTCCGCGACACCGGTGCCGGGCGCATGACGTGCCTTGAAGTCGTTGAGGTCGCCGTTGTTCGCGAACACGAGCGTGAGGACGTCGTCGTCCGAGTACCCGCCGACCTGGGTGTTGACGACGATCATCCACGCCTTGCGGTCGGCCTTCTCGACCTGCGCCACGATCTCGGGCCAGGCGTCGCGGATGTGCTGCAGGGTGACCGGGCCGACGCGAGGGGCTGCGGGGGTCGGTGCGGCGGTCTGCGCGTGGTCGGGCTCCTGCGCCGGTCGACGGTCGGCGGCCGCGGATGCTGTCGAGGCGGCGGCCGGGGCGGGAGCCGGGGCGGAGCTCGCCGCCGTGCTCGCGGGGGCCGCGCCGGCAGGGGCCGGAGCGCGGTCGGCGACCACGGGCTGCGCCGAGACCGCGGCCTGACCGCCCTCGGCGGCAGCACCGTCGACACCGATGCGACGCTCGAGCCGCTCCACCCGGGCCAATGCACCACGAGCGGAGTCGTCGGCTGCGGGCACGAGGATGCGCGCCATCATGAGCTCGAGGTGAAGCCTGGGCGACGTCGCGCCCGTCATCTGGGTGAGCGCCTCGTTCACGACGTCGGCCGTGCGGGACAGCTCGGCGATGCCGAACGCCCGCGCCTGGGCGAGCATCTTGTCGAGCTCGTCCTGCGGGAGCCCGCGGAGGACCGCCGCCGCGTTCTCGCCCGTGGCGGCCACGACGATGAGGTCGCGGAGTCGCTCGAGCAGGTCGTCGACGAAGCGGCGTGGGTCTTGGCCGGTCTGGATGACGCGGTCGACGGTGCTGAAGGCGGCACCGGAGTCGCGGGCGGCCAGGGCGTCGACAACCTCGTCGAGCAGGGCCGTGTGGGTGTAGCCGAGCAGGGCGACCGCGCGTTCATAGTCGACGGAGTCACCCTCGGACCCGGCCATCAGCTGGTCGAGCAGGGACAGCGTGTCGCGGGCGGAACCGCCACCGGCCCGGACGACGAGCGGCAGCACCCCGGCCTCGACACCCACGTGCTCGCTCTCACACAGCTGCTGGACGTAGTCGAGCATCTGCGCCGGCGGGATGAGCCGGAAGGGGTAGTGGTGGGTGCGGGAGCGGATCGTGCCGATCACCTTGTCGGGCTCGGTCGTCGCGAAGATGAACTTCACGTGCTCCGGCGGCTCCTCGACGATCTTCAGCAGGGCGTTGAACCCCTGCGGGGTGACCATGTGCGCCTCGTCGAGGATGAAGATCTTGTAGCGGTCGCGTGCGGGTGCGAAGATCGCGCGCTCGCGGAGGTCGCGGGCGTCGTCGACACCGTTGTGGCTGGCCGCGTCGATCTCGACGACGTCGAGCGAGCCGGAGCCGTCGCGGGAGAGGTCGACGCAGCTCGCGCAGACACCGCACGGGGTGTCGGTCGGCCCCTCGGCGCAGTTGAGGCAGCGGGCGAGGATGCGCGCGGACGTCGTCTTGCCGCAACCACGTGGACCGCTGAACAGGTACGCGTGGTTGACGCGGTTGGTGCGCAGGGCCGTCATGAGGGGATCGGTCACCTGCGCCTGACCGATCAAGTCGGCGAACGTCTCGGGCCGATACCGGCGATACAGAGCTGTGACCACCCACCAATGGTAGCCGTCGCCCCTGACATCGGAGTCGGGGATCGGACTCCTCGATCGGGACCAGGGTTCGAGCCTGGCGCGACGCGGGGAACGGGCCATCCTGGTGCCCTTCGACAAGCTCAGGGACCGGGGTTCAGCTCAGGAACCGGGGTTGGAGTCAGGGACCGAGTTTGGGATCAGGGACCGGGACAGGGGTCAGGGACCGGGTGGTGCGGTCGGCGCCGCGTCTGTGCGGGCGACGCCGACCGGATCGTGGGCGGCTAGAACTCGGTCGGGCCGAGCGAAGGGCGGGCGAGGAAGGAGAGCGTCGGCGTCGTGAGCGCATGGAACTCGAACACCGTGAAGCGGTTCTCCCCAGCACGGAGCTGGCCGCCGGGGACGTAGAGCGTGTGCTGCGGCCCCCGCGACCAGTAGCGGCCGAGCAGGAAGCCGTTCACCCAGACGAGCCCCTTGCCCCAGGCCGCGGTGTCGAGGAACAGGTCGGTGGGCGCGTCGAGCGTGACGGTGGCGGTGAGCAGGACCGGCCCGGCACCGCTGATCGTGTCGTCGGACGTCCGCGTGGCTGCTGCGTCCACCACGGCGTCGAGTCGGTCGAGGGCCACGGGGGCGACGCCCCACGACGTGAGTTCCACGCCGTCGAGCGACACGGGCCCGATGATCCCCTTCGGCTCCCCCAGGCGCTTGCCGTAGTTCACTCGGCCCTGGTTCTCGAGGAGGAGTTCGAGCGCCTCACCCGCCGGGATCACGATCGACCGCTCCTGGAACTCGCGGGTGAGCGCGCCGACCGGCACGCCGTCGACGGAGACGACCACGCGGTCGCGCACCTCGGCGAACCGGAGCACGCCGCCACGTCCCCCGAGCGACGCCCGGTACCGCGCCAGACCGCTGAACGCTCCGAGTTCGTCCATCGTGGGGATCCGGTCGAACGCTTGGAGCGGTGCGATCTCGTCGGCCACGTCCGCGAACGGGACCTCCTGCTCGAAGGACGCGGTGAACGCCGGGGCATCCGTCGCAGCCGGCGGGATCTCCGTCGGCACCTCGGCGTACTTCGCGATCACGTCGCGGAAGGCGAAGAACTTCTCCGTCGGGTGGCCCGCCTCGTCGAGGGGCGCGTCGTAGTCGTAGGAGGTGACGTGCGAGCGGTACTGCCCCTTGTCGTTCGCGCCACCGGTGAACCCGAAATTCGTGCCGCCGTGGAACATGTAGATGTTCACCGACGCGCCGGCCGCGAGGAGCGCGTCGAGGTCCGCCGCCGTCTCCGCGACGGGCGTCGTGTGGTGGTGCTCGCCCCAGTGGTCGAACCAACCGTCCCAGAACTCGGAGCACATGAGCGGCCCGGTCGGCTGGTGCTCGCGCAGGGTCGCGAGGCGTTCGAGCGAGCGGCTGCCGAAGGAGGCGGTCTTGTGGAGTTCGGGGATGCTCCCGTCCTCGAGCATCTGGGGCGTGGGCTGGTCGACGGTCGTCAGCGGCACCGTGATGCCGAGCTCGCGGGTCCAGTCGGTCAGCGTCCGGAGGTAGTCGTGGTCGTCGCCGTAGGCGCCGTACTCGTTCTCGACCTGCACGAGGATGACGGGACCGCCGCGGTCGATCTGCAGCGGCGCGATGATCGGCAGCAGCGCCTCGAAGTACTCGCGGACGGCGGCAAGGTAGCGGGGCTCGCTGCGACGGAGGCCGAGCTCGGGGTCGTGCAGCAGCCAGCCGGGGAGGCCGCCGTTGTCCCACTCGGCGCAGATGTAGGGGCCGGGACGCACGATCGCGTACATACCGGCGTCGGCGACGAGGCCGAGGAAGCGTTCGAGGTCGTTCACGCCCGTGGTGTCGAACACGCCGCGCTCGGGGCTGTGCTGGTTCCACGCGACGTAGGTCTCGATGGTGTTGAGCCCCATGAGCTTCGCCTTCGCGATGCGGTCCGCCCACTGCTCGGGGTGCACCCGGAAGTAGTGGAGGGCTCCGGAGAGGATCCGGAACGGCTGACCGTCGAGCAGGAAGTCGTCGTCGCCGATGGAGAAGGTGGGCATGCTGGGGCTCCGTGATGAAGGGGTGCGGATGGAGCGACCACGGCCGGCCGGAGCGGATCCCGGAGGACCCTCCGACCGGCCGCGGTCGATGGTGCTGGTGCTACAGGTGCCGTTCGGCTACTTCTCGGTGACCGTGAAGCCCTGCGTGTTGCCGTACTCGACGAGCTGCTTCTGCCAGTCGGCGAGACCGTCGTTCAGGTCGGCCTTGTTCGCGTAGGACTGTCCGACGGTGTCGGCGAAGATGCTGTTCGCGTAGACCTGGTACGGCAGGTACTGCCAACCGGTCGACACGTCCTTCGCGCCCTGCACGAGGACCTCGTTGATCTTCTGGCCGCCGAAGTACTCGGGAGCCGCGGAGAGGAACGCGTCGGAGTTCAGGTCGGCGGTCGTCGCCGGGAAGCCACCGTTGTCGAGGAAGACCTTGACGCTGTCCTCGTCGTTGTTCAGCCACTTGAGGAAGCCCGCGGCGAGCGCCGGGTTCTTGCTCTGCTTCAGCACGACCTGGCCACCGCCGCCGTTCTCGGCGTTCGCGGGCTTACCGTCGTAGGTCGGGATCGGGGCGACGCGCCACTGGCCGGAGGCCTCGGCGACGGACGACTCGAGCACACCGGGCATCCAGGCGCCCGTGATGAGCGTCGCGATGCTGCCGTTGCCGAGCGACTTGTACCAGTCGTCGCTCCACCCGGGCACGTCGGAGAGCAGGTCGCCCTCGACGAGCTGGTTCCAGGTGTCGGCCCACTTCTTGGAGCCCTCGTCGGCGAGGTTGACGCTCACCTTGGTGCCGTCGGCGGTGAACGGACGTCCACCGGCCTGCCAGATCATGCTGGTCGCGAAGCCGGAGTCACCGGAGTCGTTGGTGATGTACTTCGACGGGTCGGCCGCGTGCAGCTGTGCGGCTGCCGCGATGTACTCGTCCCAGGTGGTCGGCACGGCGATGCCGTACTGGTCGAACACCGTCTTGTTGTAGAACATGGCCATGGGGCCGGAGTCTTGCGGGAGGGCGTAGAGGCCGTCGCCGATGTTGACGGAGCTCCACGGGCCGGGGCTGTAGTCGTCCTTCAGGTCGCCGAAGCCGTAGGCGTTGAGGTCGACGAGGGAGTCGCTGAGCGCGAACTGCGGGATGGCGTAGTACTCGACCTGCGCGACGTCGGGGGCACCCTTACCGGCCTTGATCGCGTTCTGCAGCTTCGTGTACTCGGTGGTGTTGGTCCCGGCGTTGACGAGGTTGACCTTGACCTTGGGGTAGGCCTTCTCGAACGCGGCGACCTGCGCCTCGGCGGAGGGCGTCCAGGACCAGTAGGTGATCTCGCCACCGGCTTCGAGGGCGGACTCGATGTCCTTGGCGTCGCCGGAGGCGGTGCTGCCGCCGCCGGACGAGCAGGCGACGAGCGAGGCTCCGATCATCGCGGACGCGACGGCCGCCGTGGCCGCGCGGCGCAGAACCGTGCGAGACGGTGAGATGCGCTTCATGGGTGTTTCCTTTCACTGCGTTGGGAGGAGGAGGTGATGCCCCGGTCCCTGAGCCTGTCGACGGGCGGAGGTGGTGCCCTTCGACAAGTTCAGGGACCGGTTGGTGATGCGGTGGTGCGGGTTGGGAACGGCGGGGATCAGCCCTTGACGCTGCCGGCGCTCAGGCCGGACTGCCAGAAGCGCTGCAGGAAGAGGAACGCGATGACGATCGGGACGATGGTCAGGAGCGATCCGGTGATCACGAGGTTGAAGATCGGTTGCGCGGCGACACCGGTGGCCTGGGCGCTCCACTGGCTGAGGCCGACGGTGAGCGGATACCAGGTGGGCTCCGACAGCATGATGAGCGGCAGGAAGTAGTTGTTCCAGGTCGCGACGATCGCGAAGAGGAGCACCGTGACGATGCCGGGGCCGAGGAGTCGAAGCGAGATCGTGAAGAAGGTGCGGAACTCCCCCGCGCCGTCCATGCGGGCGGCCTCGAGCAGTTCGGTCGGGACCGCGTCCACCGCGTACGTCCAGATGAGGTACAGGCCGAACGGGCTGACGAGCGAGGGCAGGATGACGGCCCACGGCGTGTTCGTGAGGCCGAGCTGGCTGAACATCAGGAAGGTCGGGACGGCGAGCGCCGTGCCCGGCACCGCGATGGAGCCGAGGATGATCGCGAAGACGGCGCGCTTGCCGGGGAACCGGAACTTCGCGAGGCCGTACCCGCCGATCGTCGCGAGGAGCGTCGCCCCACCGGCACCGACCACCACGTAGAGCAGTGTGTTGCCGAACCAGCCGACGAACTGCCCGTCGCGGTAGGTCAGGGTGTCGACGATGTTCTGCCAGAGGTTGAACCCGCCGTCGCCGAACCAGAGGCCGAAGGAGGTGAAGAGGTCGGGCTGGGACTTCGTCGCGTTGATGACGAGCCACAGGATCGGGACGACCGAGTAGATGAGGAAGACGGCCATGACGATCGTGAGGACGATCGAGCGCTTGCGGCGCGGGTCGTGGCGCTTCCGGGTGGGCCGGTCGAAGGCACGCGGGTTGCGGGCGGTCCTGGTCGACACGGTCTGCGGACGGACGGTCGGGTTCGAGACGGTGGCCATCAGCTGTTCTCCTGTCGGGAGCCGCGCACCTGCACGACGTAGGCGATGACGGCGGTGATGACGCCCATGATGATTGCGACCGTCGCCGCGAGGTTGAACTGCTGGCCGGCGAAGGACAGGTTGTAGGCGTACATGTTCGGGGTGAAGTTGCTCGTGATCACGTTGGGCGCGAGGTTCTTCAGCAGGTTCGGCTCGTTGAAGAGCTGGAACGAGCCGATGACGGAGAAGATCGTCGCGATGACGAGGGCTCCGCGGAGGGCGGGGATCTTGATGCTGAAGACGGTGCGGAACTGTCCGGCCCCGTCGATCTCGGCCGCCTCGTAGATCTCACCGGGCACGACGCGGAGGGCGGCGTAGAAGATGAGCATGTTGTAGCCCATGAACTCCCACGTCACGATGTTGCCGATGGAGGCGAGGACGGCCTGGGAGCTGAACGGCTCGAGGATCTGCGCGCCGACGAGGTCGTTGAAGCTGCCGGCGAGACCGAACTGGTCGCCGTAGATGAAGCCCCAGATGAGCGCCGCGACGACGCCCGGGACGGCGTACGGCAGGAAGAGTGCGATGCGGAAGAAGGCGGCGCCGTGGAGCCTGGCGCTGTCGAGCGCGAGCGCGGCGGTGAGCGACAGGGCGAGCATGATCGGCACCTGCACGACGAAGAACAGTGCGACGCGACCGAACGGCTCCCAGAACTTCGGGTCCTGGAGGACCTGGGCGTAGTTCTCGAAACCGACGAAGGCGTTGCCGCCGATGAGCTTCTCCTGGAAGAAGCTGAGGTAGAGCGCGTAGACGAGCGGCGCAATGATCATCAGCGCGAAGACGATCATGAAGGGGGCGATGAACGCCCAGCCCTTCCAATCCCGGCGGTCGCGTCGGTGGACACGGACCGCTGGTGGCCGGCCGGTGCGAGCGGTCGTGGTGGTCATGGGCAGCTTCCTTGCTGGGATTCGGGCGGAACCGTCGTGCGGTGGAGCCGTGCGGGGAGGGATCACGATGGATGTTTACGTCAACATCTGATCGGTACCATAGCATGTTCACGTCAACATGCAAGGATGGATGCGACGATAGGGAGACCATGACGGACACCACCCGGAGAGCGCCTGGCCGCGCCAGGCGAGCACCGTCGATGGCGGACGTCGCGGCACACGCCGGCGTCTCCTCGCAGACCGTCTCCCGCGTCGCGAACGGCCTGACCAACGTCGACGACGGCACCCGCGACCGCGTGCTCGAGGCGATGACCGAGCTCGGCTACCGCCCGAACAAGGCGGCGCGAGCGTTGCGATCGGGCCGCACCCGCAGCATCGGGATCACGATGTTCACGCTCTCCTCCTACGGCAACATGCGGACGCTCGACGCGATCACGGTCCAGGCCGCACGGGCCGGCTACTCGGTCACGGTCGTCCCCGTCGAGTACCCCACGCAACGCGATGTCGCGGTCGCCCTCGACAGCCTCCGCGAGCAGGACGTCGACGGACTCATCATCGTCATCGAGTCGCACATCGTCGACGGCGCCGACGTCGAACTGCCCGCAGGTCTCCCCGTCGTCGTCATCGACTCTGCGGCACGCACCGACTACCCGGTCGTCGACAACGACCAGGCGCAGGGCGCGGCGCTCGCCACCCAGCACCTGCTCGACCTCGGGCACCAGGGCGTCTGGCACATCGCCGGACCCCGCACCTCGTACTCGGCCGCTCGTCGCGAGCAGAGCTGGGCCGACACGCTGCGCGAGGCCGGCATCACGCCGCCGCCCGCGTTCCGTGGCGACTGGTCGACGACCTCGGGGTACGAGATCGGCCTCGAGATCGCCGAGCGCCCGGAGATCACGGCCGTGTTCGCGTCGAACGACCAGATGGCGCTCGGACTCCTGCGCGCCCTGCACGAGCGCGGCCGTGCCGTGCCGGAGTCGATCAGCGTCGTCGGCTTCGACGACACCCCGGAGTCGGACTCGTTCTGGCCACCGCTCACGACGGTGCACCAGGACTTCGACGAGATCGGACGCCGGGCGATCACCACGCTCCTCCGCGAGATCGAGGAGGGCCCGCAGCTCTCCACCGAGCCCCTCACGCCGACGTCCCTCGTCGTCCGCGCGAGCACGGCTCCCCCGCCCGCGCACTGAGGCGAGGCAGTTCGTCGTCCGCGCCACCGAGGAACGACGATGTGCCGCACTTCGACGGGTTGAGCGACCGGCCATCGCTTGACACCCGAGCGAGGGGTCGCCCATACTCGTCGGAAATGTTGACGTGAACACGGTGGTTCGACGCCGCTCGATGTTCACGTGAACATCCCCTGTACCACGGCCTCCAACGAAGGAACCACCGATGACACTGCCGTCACCAGTCCGCCGACGAACGATCGGAGCGACCGTCGCCGTCGCCCTCGGCATCGCCGCGATCGCACCAGCACTCGCCACCGTGGACGCCGCTCCTGCGGCCGCCGCGGAGAGCACTCCCCTCACCATCACCCCCAACCCGGCCTACCAGAACGAGGCGTTCGAAGGCTGGGGAACGAGCCTCGTCTGGTTCGCCAACGCCACGGGCGACTACCCCGAGGACGTCCGCCAGGACCTCTTCGACAAGGTGTTCGGTGAGGACGGCCTCAACCTCAACATCGCGCGCTACAACATCGGTGGCGGCAACGCGACCGACGTCCCGCCATACCTGCGGGCCGGGGGCGCGGTCGACGGCTGGTGGAACCCGGACCTCGCAGCAAGCGACGCCGACGGCCCCATCACCTCCGACTACGCCGACCGCGACCGATACGCCGCCGCCTGGGACGCCGACGACCCGGCCTCCTACGACTTCGACGCCGACGAGACCCAGCGCTGGTGGCTCACGGCGCTCAAGGACAAGATCACCAAGTGGGAGGCGTTCAGCAACTCCCCGCCGTACTTCATGACCGAGAGCGGCTACGCGTCGGGCAACTTCAACGCCGCCGACGAGCAGCTGAAGCCGGAGAGCGTCGACGACTTCGTCGCCTACCTCACCACCGTCGTCGACCACCTCGAGGCCGACACCGGTGTCGACTTCGACACCATCGACCCCTTCAACGAGCCGAACACGAACTACTGGGGCACCCAGATCGACGAGGCCACCGGTTGGCCGAAGGGCGGACGCCAGGAGGGTGCGCACATCGGCCCGGCCATGCAGGACACCGTCATCAAGGCCCTCGCCGAGCGCCTCGCGGCCGAGGGCACCTCGACCGAGGCCGTCATCGCGGCCATGGACGAGACGAACCCGGGCATCTTCGCGACGAACTGGAACGGCTGGTCGCAGACCGCCAAGGACCTCGTCACGCAGCTCAACGTCCACAGCTACGGCCAGGGCGGCAGCGTCGTCGCGCGCGACATCGCGAAGACCGCCGGCAAGCCGCTGTGGATGAGCGAGGTCGAGGGCAACTGGGACTCCAGCGGCAAGCACAACCTCACGAACATCGACAACGGCATCGGTATGGCCACGCACCTCATCGACGACCTCCGCAACCTGGAGCCGACCGCGTGGGTGCTCTGGCAGCCCGTCGAGGACCTCTACAACATGGAGAAGGTCGAGAAGCTCAACTGGGGCAGCGTCCTCATCGACTTCGACTGCAACGCCGAGGGCGACTCCGAGCGACGCATCGCCGACGGTGACGCCGACCCGAGCTGCTCCGTGAAGACGAACGCGAAGTACAACACGCTCCGCAACTTCACCCACTACGTGCAGCCCGGTGACCACCTCATCCCCTCCACCGACGCGCAGACCACCACAGCGCTCCGTGCCGACGGCACCGGTGCGACCCTCGTGCACGCCAACCCGTCGACCTCGGCTCGGACGATCACGATCGACCTGTCGAAGTTCGCGGACATCGCTCCCGGCGCGACGGTCACGCCGATCGTGACGACGGAGTCCCCCGCGGACGACGTCACCGCCAACGCACTCGTGCGGGGCGACGCCGTGTCGATCGACCCGGTGACCAAGCAGACGACACTCACCATCCCGGCGAAGTCGGTCACCACCTTCCTCGTCGACGGCGCGACCGGTGTCGCAGCCGATGCGGCACCGTTCCAGGACGGGCACGCCTACCAGCTCGTCGGCAAGCAGAGCTCGAAGGCGTTCACCGCCGCAGCCACGACCGGGACCGTCCCGGCCGGCACGATCACCCCGCGTGCCTCCGACGCCACGGCCGGTGCCGCACAGGTGTGGACCGCCGAGCGACTCTCGGGCGGCGGCACGAACACCGACCGCTACGCCGTCCGCAGCTCGTCCGGAGCACTCCTCTCCGCGAACTCCGCCGGCGCCTCGCTCGTCACTGCGACGCGGGAACAGGCTGCGGCCGACCCCTCGCTGCAGTGGATCCCGACGACGACCGACGGCTCCGAATGGAGCCTCGTGAACGTCGGCACCAGCCAGGCCCTCGAGGTCGGCGGGCAGTCCACCACCACGGGCGCCGCCGTCGGCGTCTACCAGTCGAACAACGGCGCGAACCAGACCTGGAGCTTCGTCGACACCGCCCTCACGGGGGTGCAGCCGGTCACGCTCCAGACCGTCGCCGGTGTTCCGGCGGCGCTGCCCGCGACCGTGGTGCCGCTGTACGGCACGGTCCAGGGCGCTCCGGTGCCGGTCACCTGGGACACCTCCGCCGTGGACTGGAACACGCCGGGCACGATCGTCGTGAACGGTTCCGGCACCGACGGGTGGGGTGCGGCGTTCACCGCTCAGGCCACCGTCGACATCGGCGGCTTCACGACCACCGAGCCGGTCTCCCTGACGGTCGCGGCAGGGTCCCCGGCGAGCACCGTCATCGCAGCGGCACCCACCACGGTCCCGGCGCAGATCGGCGCGAGTGTCAACCGCTTCGACACTGCCGTCACGTGGGACTTCAGCACCCTCGACGACGCCGACCTCGCCGACACCGGTGTGGTGCAGGTTCGCGGCGCGGCTGCGTCGAACGACCCGGCCGCGGCACCGATCGACGCACTCCTGTCGATCATCGTCACGGCGCCAGGTGAGCGGAACATCGCGCCGGACGCCACGACCGTCGCGAGTGCGACGTCCACCGAGTCCGGCTATCCGGGGAGCAACACGAAGAACGGTGTGCGGAACGACAAGGGCTGGTCGAACTGGCGCTCGTCGAACAAGCCGGCGAGCGACACGCTGAGCTACGAGCTCGGCGGTGAGCACACGATCGAGCACGTCACGTTCTACGCCTACAAGGACGGGAGCACCGCCAGCTGGCCGAGTGCACTGACCGTGCAGGTCCGCGACGCCGGCGGCGCGTGGATCGACGCTCCGGGTGGGGCGGTCGCTGTGCCGGTCCCGACCGATGGGACGGCTCCGGTCGTCGACGTCGACCTCGGTGGCGTCACGACGAGTGCGGTCCGTGTCGTCATGACGGCGTATGCGAACACCCACCTGGTCGTCTCGGAGGTCGAGATCTACGCGCTCGCACCGTCGGTCGCGACCGAGGCGAGCCTCGCCGCGCTGCGGGTGAACGGCACGCCGGTCGATGGCTTCGACGCCGGTGTCCTCGAGTACGAGGTGCCGCTGGCCGGATCCGCTGATCCGGTGGTCGACGCCATCCCCGCCGACCGCGACGCGACGGTCACGATCGAGGCGCTCGAAGCGGCACCGGCGGCTGCAGCCCGTGCTGCGGCTGACGCGACCGACGGGGTCGTCATCACGGTGACGGCGGCTGACGGGGTGACCACGCAGTCGACGACCATCACCTTCGCCCGGACGGCTGTCGCGACCGCGACGCTGTCGAGCACGGCCCGCGAGGGCGTGCCGACGACCGCGGCGGTCGTCGTGGACCCGGAGGACGCGGCCGTCGTCTACGCGTGGCTGCTCGACGACGAGGTCGTGGACGGGGCCGACACGGCGACGTTCACGCCACCCACCGGCAGCGCTGGTGCGGCACTCGCGGTGCGGGTCACGGTCTCGGCCGATGGCTTCGCGCCGGTCGAGACGACGTCCACGCCGGTGACGGTGCTCGCCGCCGCGGTGGACCCGGGGACCGACCCCGGCACCGGCCCGGGGACGAACCCCGGGACCGGTCCTGGCACCGGCTCCGGCGGTGGCACGGCCGGTGGTGGTGACGGCACGAGCTCCCCCTCGGGTGGTTCGGCCGCCGGCGCCGACTCGCTGTCGCGCACGGGTGTGGACGTGTCGAGCATCGGGCTCGTCGCGCTGCTCCTCGGCCTCGTCGGCTTCGCCTCGGTGCTGCTCGCGCGTCGCCGTCGCACAGCCAGCTAGCCCTCCATTCGCCCATCTTCGGGCGACGCAACGCCCGTTCGCCCAAACGTGGGCGAACGGGCGTTCGCGTTCCGGTGAGCCGACCGTCAGCTCGCCGCGTCCTCCGCCAGGACCGCAGCGCCCGCCGCCGCACAACCCTCGTCGACCATACCGTCCGGGGCCCCACCGACGCCGATACCCGCGATCGTCGCCGTACCGACCTTGATCGGCACCCCGCCTGCCAGGAACAGCGTCCCCTCGAGGTCGCGAAGCGTCGCCCCGCCGCCCTCCGGCAGGCGCTCCGTCAGCTCGGAGGTGTTGGCTCCGAACGCCGCCGCCGTGTATCCCTTCTCGGCCGACGCCGAGAGGGTGTGCTCCGCAGCGCCGTCACCGCGGACCACGGCCTGCACTTGACCGAAGCGGTCGACGACGGAGACGGTGACGAACCCGACCCCGCTCGCTCGACACGAGTCCAGCGCGGCGATCGCAGCTTCCAATGCTGCGTCGGCGGACAGTCGCGGAAGCTCGACGGTCCGGGATTCCGCGGCCTCGGCCACCGGCGACGCCGAGGTCGCGGTCGTCGACGAGGCGGGGCCGGTGCAGGCGGTCAAGGTTCCAAGGACGGCGAGTCCGGCGACGATGGTGCCGAGGCGTGCGGTGCGTGACGATTTCATGGTGTTCCTCTGGGTTGTTCGTGCTTCGGCATCGGATGATGCGCTCCGACAACTCTCGTCCGGGCGGTGCTGCCTCCACCTCGTCCGCGCCGCCCGGATTCGGTCGGGCCGACGGCGGACCGGCCCTCATCCCTTCGGATGAGGCAGGCCCTCGAAGGCTCGCCTAGCATGGAGGGATCGCCGGAAAGGTCCCATGTCAGACGCTCGAACATCAGTCCAATCGACCCCGGACTCCCGCCCGTACCGCCGAGCTGCAGCCCTCGGCGCGACGCCCCTCGACGTCGTGCTCAACCTCACCTTCTTCGCGCTGCTCGTGACCTCGGCCGTGCGATACGTCATGAGTCACGGGGTCGAGGCGGTGAACTGGACCGTCGCTGCGCTGACCGTCGCGACCGCGGCCGCCTACCTCCTCGCCACGCGGAAGACGGGCGTCCGACACCGGATCCTCGTCGTGATCCTGCTCGCACTGTGGACGCTGCTCGTGCTCATCGCCCCGAGCTTCTGGTGGACGGCGTTCTCGGTCTACTTCCTCGCACGCCGCGCCTTCCCGACCGCGTGGATCGCCGTCGGTCTCGCCGCGGTCTGCGCGCGCTCGCTCCTCGTCCTCGCCGGCGGCTTCGACTGGACGATCGTGGTGGGGACAGCGGTGGTGGCTGCGCTCGTGAGCGTCGTCACCTCACGGATCGAGTCGGACAACCGGACACAGGCGGCGCTCATCCGTCGACTGACGGAAGCCCAGGAGCGACTCGCCGCGACCGAGCGACAAGCCGGGATCGCTCAGGAGCGAGCACGGGTGTCGAGCGAACTCCACGACTCCGTGACCCAGGGACTCGCGAGTTCGCTCCTCATCATGGAGGCCACCGCGCAGACGATCGACACGTCTCCGGCCACCAGCCGCGCCCGTCTGCGCGAGGCGGTCGAGCTGATCCGCTCGACGCTCGGCGAGGCGCGGAACCTCGTCCACGACCTCGGTTCACCCCGGCTCGACGGCATCAGTCTCGCATCCGCGCTCGGACATCTGGTCGCGGAGACCCCCGCCGCCCAGCTGCGCATCGACGGCGAGCCGAGGCCCTACCCGCCTGAGATCGCCCATGCGATCCTGCGCGTCTGTCAGAGTGCCGTGCAGAACGCCGATCACCATGCCGGCGCATCGGCGATCCACGTCACCCTCAGCTGTCTGGCCGACCAGGTCGTCGTCGACATCGCCGACGACGGGGTCGGATTCGATGCGTCGGCGGTCCCCGAACCGTCGAGCACCGGCGGCTACGGGCTGCGGGCGATGCGGCAGCGGATCGAGCAACTCGGCGGTCGATTCACGGTGGAGAGCGCCCCCGGTGACGGCACCGTGATCGTCGCCCAGCTCCCGACCGATACGGGGTCGACGTGCTGAGGCTCGTCCTGGTCGACGATCATGCCGTGGTGCGAGCGGGTCTGCGCCTGATCCTGCAGACCCAACCCGACCTCGAGATCGTGGGTGAGGCGTCGTCCGGCGAGAACGCGGTTCCACTGGTCGCCGAGGTCCAGCCGGACCTCGTGGTCGTCGATCTCGCGATGGGCGACGGGATCGGCGGGATCGAGACGACCAGGCGTCTCCGCGCGCTCAGCCCGGCACCGCAAGTACTGATCTTCACCACGTACGACACGGATGCCGACATCGTCCGGGCCGTCGACGCAGGAGCCGTCGGGTATGTGCTCAAGACGTCGTCGCCCGAGGAGATCTTCCGCGCGGTGCGAACGGCAGCGATGGGACAGAGCGCGCTGAGCACACCGGTGGCATCACGGCTCATGCATCACCTGCAACATCGCCAGGAAGCCCTGACTCCGCGCGAGGCCGAGATCCTGGAGTTGCTCACGGACGGTCTCGGCAACCGCGAACTGGCGCGTCGGCTGTTCATCAGCGAGACGACCGTCAAGACCCACCTCGCGCACATCTACACGAAACTCGGGGTGGACGGTCGCGGCGCCGCTATCGCCGCGGCTCGACAGCGCGGCATCGTCCGCCCGCCCGAGCACCGCTGAACCCGCGAAAGCCCGCTCCCTGAGCCTGTCGAAGGGCCCACGAGCAACCACGCACGACACGAAACGGTTCCCCGAGGGCACTTCGACAAGCTCAGTGACCGGAACGGTTCCACGCTCCCTGAGCCTGTCGACGGGCCCACGAGGAAACCCCGCCGTCCGAGATGACTCGGGCGGCGGGGCTTCGTGGTGCGGGGTGACTACTCGGCGTCGAGGTCCGTCTCGAGGAGACCGGCGAGCTCGGCGAGCGCCTCGTCGGCACCCTCGCCCTCAGCGCGGAGGGTGACGACGTCGCCGTTGGTGGCGCCGAGGCTCATGATCGTGAGGATGCTCGAAGCGTCGAGCGGGCCAGAGTCGCCCAGCTCGATCGTGACGGGCACCGGCTGGCGCTT
This sequence comes from Plantibacter sp. H53, assembly GCF_001650455.1. Classification (NCBI taxonomy): domain Bacteria; kingdom Bacillati; phylum Actinomycetota; class Actinomycetes; order Micrococcales; family Microbacteriaceae; genus Plantibacter; species Plantibacter sp. H53. Next base: position 2,270 of record NZ_LWCT01000027.1, on the reverse strand, counting down.
GACCGTCTCGATGAAGAGCTTGGCGGGGCGGGCGTGCAGCCCGACGCGGCTGGCGATGGTGGCTTGGCGTTCGGCCATGATGATGCTCCTTCTGCGGTTCGGTTGGTGCCGGCCGGACCAGTGGATCAGGTCAGGCTGTGGATCGGACGGGTACGGATCAGACGGTCGCGGGCTCGGTGGCGACCGTGGGGGCTGCCGTGTCGGCACCCTCCACCGGACGACGACGGGCGAACCGCTTGAGCAGGACGACGGCGACCGCGGTGATGACTGTGCCGATCGCGACCGACAGGACGAACATCCCGATGTTGCCGATGGCGAAGAACACGAAGATGCCACCGTGCGGCGCCTGCGAGGTCACGCCGGTCGCCATGACGAGCGCACCGGTGGCGGCACCACCGAGGATCGACGCCGGGATGACGCGGAACAGGTCGGCCGCGGCGAACGGGATCGCACCCTCGCTGATGAACGCGGCACCGAGCAGCCAGGCGGCCTTGCCGTTCTCCCGCTCGACCGCGGTGAACGAACGACGGCTGAGGACGGTCGAGGCGAGCGCCATCGCGAGCGGCGGCACCATGCCGGCAGCCATGACGGCGGCCATGATCTGCCACGGTGCCTGGTTGGCGAGCGTGCCAGCACCGAGACCGGCGACGGCGAACGAGTACGCGACCTTGTTGACGGGGCCGCCGAGGTCGAAGGCCATCATCGTGCCGAGGATCACGCCCAGCAGGATCGCCGAGACGCCGGTGAGGCCGGAGAGCCAGCCGTTGAGGCCGTTCATGAGCGCGGCGATCGGGCCGCCGAGGACGAGGATCATGAGACCGGACGCGACGATCGAACCGACCAGCGGGATGATCACGACGGGCATCAGCCCACGCAGCCACCGCGGCACGTTCAGGCGACCGAGGCCGTAGGCGACACCACCGGCGAGCAGACCACCGACGAGCCCGCCGAGGAAGCCGGCGCTCATGAGGAGGGCGACGGCACCGGCGACGAACCCGGGCGCGATGCCCGGTCGGTCGGCGATGGCGAAGGCGATGTAGCCGGCGAGGGCCGGGACGAGGAACGCCATCGAGGCGTTGCCGATGGAGAACGCGACGGCGCCGAGGTAGGCGCCGAGTCCACCGGCCGGCAGGTTCACGAGGCTGTTCTCGACGATGATCTTGCCGGCGTTCTCGGTGATGTCGTAGCCCCCGAGGAGGAAGCCGAGGGCGATGAGCAGACCGCCACCCGCGACGAACGGGATCATGTAGCTGACACCCGTGAGCAGCCAACGCTTGATCGACTGACCGACGTTGGCGTCCTTCTTGTCCGACGTCGACGCGGAGGCCTCGCCGGCCGCTGCGGCGACCCGTGGGGCGTTCGGGTTCGAGATCGCGGCGACCGCATCGTTGATGAGCTGTTCCGGGGCGTCGATGCCGCGCTTCACGGGAGCCTTGATGACGGGCTTCCCGGCGAAGCGGGCGACGTCGCGGACGTCCACGTCGACGGCGAAGATGACCGCCTGCGCCTTCGCGACGACGTCGGCGGGCAGCGGGGTCGCACCGGAGGCGCCCTGCGTCTCGACGTGCAGCTCGACACCGAGGCGCTTGGCGGTGGCGGCGAGCGAGTCGGCCGCCATGTAGGTGTGGGCGATGCCCGTCGCACACGAGGTGACCGCGATGAGCACCGGCCGTGCGGCCTGGTCACCGGCCTCGACGGGAGCCGTCGCGGCGCGCTCGGCCGCAAGAGCCGACGCCGGCTTGGGTGCATCACCGAGCGCACCATCGACGAGGGCGACCACCGCGGCGGCGTCGGGCGCCTCACGCAGCGAGGTCACGAACTCGGGCTTGATGAGCGAACGGGCGAGCTTCGACAGCAGGGCGAGGTGCGCCTGGTCGGCGCCGTCCGGAGCCGCGATGAAGAAGAGGAGGTCGGCCGGGCCGTCGTCGGAACCGAAGTCGACGAGCGGCGAGACGCGGGCCATCGCGAGCGTCGGCTCGGTGACGGCGGCCGAACGGCAGTGCGGGATCGCGATGCCGCCGGGGATGCCGGTGTCGGTCTTGCTCTCCCGCGCCCAGGCGTCGGCGAAGAGGGCCTCGGTGTCGGTGGCACGGCCGGCGCGGACGACGAGCTCGGCGAGCGCGCGGATGACGCCCGCGCGATCGGTGCCGAGGTCGGCGTCGAGGGCGACGAGCCCTGGGGTGATGAGTGGGGTGGACATCTGGGTTCTCCTTCGAAACGGATGCTGGTGCTTCGGGTGGTCGGGGCGGCCCTTCGACAAGCTCAGGGAC
>NZ_LWCT01000026.1:0-19555 GCF_001650455.1 Plantibacter sp. H53 | reverse complement strand
GACCAAAATTCTTTCCAGCAACTCACCATGCGGTGGAAGCTCGTATCCGGTATTAGACGTCGTTTCCAACGCTTATCCCAGAGTCAAGGGCAGGTTACTCACGTGTTACTCACCCGTTCGCCACTAATCCACCCAGCAAGCTGGGCTTCATCGTTCGACTTGCATGTGTTAAGCACGCCGCCAGCGTTCGTCCTGAGCCAGGATCAAACTCTCCGTAAATGTTGAATTGCACGATCCGAAGACCGGCACATTTCGCGCACCATGCCACCGGAATAGGTGAACACGATGCAAGTTTGAAGCTGACAGAACAAATCATTACTGACTTGCTTTGTTTTGTTTAAATGTTTTCCAAAGGAATCTCTTACAACATCAACCAACCGAAAAGGAAGGCATCAATTGCACGAGGTTTTTGGCATTTGACATTGTGCACGCTGTTGAGTTCTCAAGGATCGGATGCTCCTGCCTTTGGCCATCACGACCGCCCTGCAGGGCAACTTCTCTATCTTACATCTTCCCGGCTTGTTGTCAACTCGGCGTTTCAGCCGCTCTGCGAACAGAGTCATGCTGAGCACGAGTGACACCAGGAGGAAGTCATCCAACCGAGACTTGAAACGGTAACATCGAAATGTTCTCGCTTTTGGCTGGGGATTGTCCCCGCTTGAGGCCGAGAAGCTCTTCCGCTTCCCGCACCTTTGGGGTGACGAGTGATTACTCTACGTGTGTCTCGGGATCGTGGCAAATTCCGTTTGCATCCCGGGCGTGTCGCCCGGGAACACGCGGTTTTCGCCGAGGCGGCCGCGGACGGCGCGGCGCGGGGTCACTGCGCGACACCGGTGCCGGCACACCAGGACAGGTCGAAGCCGGCCTGCGTCCCGACCACCTTGCCGGTGCGGGCGTCGACCACCTCGATCTCAAGACCATTGGGCATCGGGGCGTTGGCGTACCCGTCGAATCCGGCCTTCGCGAAGTCGGGGACGACGACGACCGCGACGTACTCCGCGTTCGGGCTCGCGCAGAGTGACCAGATGACGGCACCCGGGTCAGGTCGGTAGAGCTCGGCGGTCGCGCCGTCCTTGATCGCCAGTACCCGTTGCTCCGTGGTTCCGGCGGCGCGGTCGTAGTCGGCGTAGATCCTGGCCGACAGGGACTCGGACAGTGCGACGAGCTGTCCGGGGATCTCGGTTGGTGCCACCGAGGGCAGGACGAACGGCTCACTCTTCCCCGTCGCGAGGTCGAGCACGACCACACCATCGATCTGCTCGATGACGACTTTGGTGGTCCCCGGGATGTAGCTCGAGATGAGGGCGGCGCGGCCGAGCAGCACCGGATCGGTCGTCGCAGCAGGATCGAGCAGCTCGAGCGAGTTGTCCACCGTGCGGACGAGCATCGAGGAGGTCCGGGGCACGAACGACCACTCCGCCGCCTGGACCGCAGCCCCGTCGATCCCGCCGACCCGGGCGGCCTCCGTCGGCTTCCCCTCCTGCAGCTCGAACGAGTACAGCGTGAGGTTGTCGCCGCCATCGCGACCGAACGACTGTTCCGTGAACAGGAACCCCACCCGACTCTGCGCCGGAGCGGTCTGCAAGGAGGTGATCATCCCGCCCATCGGGAGGGCCACCTCCTGGGTACTCCCATCGGTCGTGTCCACCACCACGATGCGACCGAGCCCGCTCGTCTCCTGCTCCACGACGATCAGGGAGTCGCCGATCGTCGCGAACTCCTGGATCTTCGCCGCTTCGTACGCGGTCTCGGGTTCACCGCCGGCGATCGAGAGACGCACGATCCGGTCGTCCGGCTTCGTCGCCGCCGAGCCGCCGTCCTTGACCGGGCTCCTCACGAGCGAGAACCCCTCGACGGGTGGCGTCGAGAACGACGTCGTGAGCGTGGCCGCCGGTCCGCCACCCGGCGCGGTGACCCCGTCGACCGTGATCCGGTAGTCCGTCGCATAGGCGAGCGGCTCGGGGAACACCAGCGTGATGCCGCCGGCCCCGGTACTGACGTCGAAGTCGGCTGCCGGCTCGATCCGCACCCGGTCCGCGTCGAGATCCGCGATCGGTTGGTTCACCGCCAGCACCATACGCTGGCCCCAGGACTCCACGAGACCGGTCGGGTCGACCACCGTGCGGACGAGCTTCGGCCCCTGGGTCAGACCGACGACGGCCGCGCCGCCGCCGATGACGACGAGCGCGATCAGCACGATCGCGACCAGTCGGCCGAAACCGCTCCGGTCGCCGGCGGCCTGCGTCGATCGGCCTCGCGCAGCATCCCGGCGATCAGTAGTCATACGGGTCCGCCGGCTCCTCGACCTTGTCGACCTTCGCCGTCCCGACCACCAACGGCAGATGCGAGGCGTCGCTCGCGGTGAGCGCGCCCGAGACCTCGACCCAGTCGCCGGGCTTGAGCTGTTGCTCCCAACCGTCGAGCTGTACGGGCACACCGACCGGCTGGGCGTCCACGGCGCAGCAGTTCACGACGAACCGCGAGACGTAGAAGACGTCGGCCGCGTCCGGATCGGCGATCACGAAACCGACCCCGGAGAAAGCGCGCCCTTCGAGGTCGGCGGGCCGCGTCGTCTGGCGCAACAGTGTCGCCCAATCCTTGATGCCGAAGGTGCTGAAGTCCGGGTTCGATGTCAGCACGGTCTGGGCGTCCTGCCCCTGGACCTCCCCCGCGAGCGTGCCGGAGTTCACCGCGCGCTGGTCGGCCGTCGCGACCGAGAGCGTCGACGGCGGGAGCACCACCATCGCCCCGACGACCGCGAGACTGCCCACGACCGAGGCGAGCTGCAGCACCGTCCGCCCGCGACGCTTCGGCACCTCATCGACGTCCACATGGACGAGGACGCTGACGATGCCGAGCGCGACCGCGATGAGCGCCATGATGACGGTGAACACGAAGTAGCGCGGGTGGATGTAGAGCCCGAGTCGATCGGTGAGCGCGAGCCAGAGGATGCACACGGCGGCGGTGACGAGCAGGAGCACACCCCACCACCGCTGCCGGAGGCGTTCGAGCAGGGGCACGCGACGATCGCCGACCGTGGACGTCTCGGCGTGCGCGTGTCCGTGGGTGGCGTTCTGATCAGGCAAGGGCGTTCACTCCGAATCCGAGGGCCGCCGAGAACAGCACGGCGACCGCGGTGATGATCACGAGGGTCCTGGTCGTGTAGGTGGTGCGCATGAGCGCGAGCATCTTGACGTCGACGACGGGGCCGAGGACGAGGAAGGCGACGATCGAACCGGGCATGAACGTCGATCCGAAGGACAGCACGAAGAAGGCGTCGACGTTCGAGCAGATCGAGACGATCACGGCGAGCGTCATCATCGCGAGCACCGACCAGACCGGGTTCGCGCCGAGGGTGACGAGCACCTCGCGTGGGACGAGGACCTGCACGGCGCCGGCCACGGCCGAACCGATGAGCAGCGCCGGCATGATCGCGCGCGCTTCTGCGACGAACTGCTGCAGGCTGCGCTCCACCTTCGTGTGCTCGTGCCCGTGCTGCTCGGTCACCTCGCAGCTGGCTTGGAAGGTCGGCGTGAGCAGCGAGCTGGGGTCGGGGTGCTTGCTGAAGAGCCACCCGATGAGGTTCGCGAGCAGGAACCCGCCGACGAGCCGGGCGACGAGGATCCCGCCGTCCCAGCCGAAGGCCTGATGCGTCGTGACGATGACGATGGGGTTGAGGATCGGCGCCGCGAGCAGGAAGGTGATCGACTCCGGCACCGTGAACCCGCGCACGATGAGGCCGCGGGCGAGCGGGACGTTGCCGCATTCGCAGACCGGCAGGAACATGCCGAGCAGCGAGATGCAGGCTCGGCGGAGGATCGGCTGCGTCGGCAACCACCGCTCGAGCCAGCCGTCGGGAAGCCAGATCTGCACGAGGATCGACAGCACGATGCCGAGCACCACGAACGGCAGCGACTCCACCACCACGCTGAGCGTCAGGGTCACGAAGTCGCGCACCGCGGTGGGCGGGGTGAGCACCTCACCGAGCGGCATGAGCGCCCGGAGTACGAAGAGCCCGACCACCACGAGCAGTGCGCCGCCGATCAGGAGCGGCGTCCGCAGGTTCCGTGGATCACGCCCTTCGGTGCGACCCCAGTGCTCCGCGCCGTCGTCGTCGGGCGCGGTCCAGTCGTCGTCGACCCCGAGGGTGCCGGTCGTCCTGCTCACTCCGGCCTCACGCGCGCTGGGCCGCCGCCGAGCAGTTCTCGCAGAGCCCGAAGACGTCGACGACGTGCTTCGCCTCGGTGAACCCGTGCTGCGACGCGACCGACCGCGCCCACGCTTCGACCTCGTCGGCCTCGATCTCGATGGTGAGACCACAGTTGCGGCAGATGAGGTGGTGATGGTGGGTGCCAGGCGTGCAGGCACGGTAGAGGTTCTCGCCCTCCGGCGACTGCAGGGAGTCCGCTTCGCCCTCGACCGCGAGGTCGGAGAGGGCTCGATACACGGTCGCGAGCCCGATCGGCGAACCGGTGTCGCGGAGTTCGGCATGCAATCCCTGGGCGCTGACGAATCCGTCGTTGCCGCCGAGGGCCTCGCGGACAGCTTCTCGCTGCCAGGTGTTGCGCTTCGCCACGGGTGCTCCTGCCTGTCGCTTCAAGGGTACCCGGGAACCGCTCGGAGGACGCTCCGAAGCAGCTCCACGCGGACGCGGCGCACGGTCCACGGTCATCGCGCGACCTGGGCGTGCCGCGTCTCGCCGACTGGTGCCCGACGACCCCGTCGCCCGGACGCGGTGCGCGGCCCGACGATGCGGCAGACGAGGTAGATGAGGAAGGAGATCGTCGTGATGTAGGGGCTGATCGGGAGCGAGCCACCGATGGCGAGCAGGATGCCGCCGACCGCCGAGACGAAGCCGAAGAGCATGCTCAGCACCGGGACGAGGACGGGCGACGACGACACCCGGAGCGCCGCGGCCGCGGGCGTCACGAGCAGTGCGAGGACGAGCAGCGCGCCGATGATCTGCACCGACACCGCGACCGTGAGCCCGAGCAGCACCATGAAGGCGAGCGAGACGAACCGACTCGGCACCCCGCGCGCCGCGGCGACGTCCGGGTCGAGGCTGTCGAAACTGAGGGGGCGCCAGAGGAGGAGGAGCGCGATCAGCACCACGATGCTGATGACGATGAGCAGGCCGAGCTGCGGGTCGTCGACCGACACGATCTGCCCGGTGAGGAGCCCGAACTTGTTGGCACTCCGGCCCGGATAGAGCGCGAGGAAGAGGATGCCGAGGCCGAGGCCGAACGGCATGAGCACCCCGATGATCGAGTTGCGGTCGCGGGCCTTCGAACCGAGCAGGCCGATGAGGATCGCGGCGACGAGTGAGCCCGCGAGGGACCCGACCACGACGTTGGCCCCGAACAGCAGCGCACCGGCAGCGCCGGCGAAGGACAGCTCGCTGATCCCGTGCACCGCGAACGCCATGTCGCGCTGCATGACGAACACGCCGATGAGGCCGCCGACGATGCCCAGGACCGCGCCGGCGATGATCGAGTTCTGCACGAGTTCGAGCAGCGCGCCGTAGTCCTGGAAGTTGAACAGGCGTCCCCAGAGGTCGTCAGTACTCATGCGCCGACCCCCACCGCACCGGTGTGCGGATCGTCGTGGTGATGGTGGTGGGTCTCGCTGTCAGGGATGCCGACCACGACGACCCGGCCATGGCTGCGGAGTACGTCGACGGGCGTGCCGTAGAGCTCAGACAGCACCTCGCTGCGGAGCACCTCGTCGGGGGTGCCCTCCCGGAATCGGCCGCCCGCGAGGTACAGGATGCGGTCGACCATGGGGAGCACCGGGTTCACGTCGTGGGTGACGAAGACCACCGCGGTGTCGTGCTCGCGCCGACGACGGTCGATGAGCTCGCTGACCCCGCGCTGATGCTGGAGGTCGAGGCTGAGCAGCGGTTCGTCGCAGAGGAGGAGGATCGGGTCGTCCGCGAGCGCCTGGGCGACGCGCAGCCGCTGCTGCTCACCGCCGGACAGGGTGCCCACGGCGCCGTCGGCGTAGGCGGTCGCGCCGACGGAGGCGATCAGCTCGTCGACCCGACGCTTCGTCGCCGCGGTGCGGATGGGGAGTCCGAAGCGGTGGCCGTCGACGCCGAGGGCGACGAGATCGCGACCGCGCATCGGCGTGCCGGCCGGAATGAGCTTCTGCTGCGGGATGTAGCCGATGCGGCGGTCACCCCGGTGCACCGGGCCTCCGGCGACCCTGATGGTCCCGCGGTCGAGCTGCTGCTGCCCGAGGATGGTGCGCAGCAGACTCGTCTTGCCGGAGCCGTTCGGGCCGAGCACCGCGAGGAACTCCCCCGGGCGCACCGAGAGGTCGAGACCGTCCCAGAGCGTGCGTCCGCCGAAACCGAGCTCGGCCCCGGCGAGCGCGAGGACGTCGACGGGGCCTGAGTCGTCGGTCGGACCGCTGGTCATCGATCCAGGGCGTCCGCCACGGCGTCGACGTTCTCGGTCATCCACGAGAGGTAGTCCTTGCCGTCCGGGAGGGTCTCGGTGAATGACAGCACCGGTACGCCTGCGTTCTCCGCGGCGGTCTTGACCTGTTCGGTCTCGCCGCCACTCGTCTGCTCATTGTAGGCAAGCAGCGCGACCGTTCCGCCGCCGAAGAGGTCGAGCGTCTCCTTGAGGACGGTCGGCGACACGTCGGTGCCCTCCTCGATCGCCTCGCTGAACGCCTCCGGGGTGCGGTTCACGAGTCCAGCGCCCTCGAGCAGGTAGAGCGGCACGGGCTCGGTGATGGCGACGCCCTCGCCGTCGTGTGCGGTCTTGATCGCGGCCTGGGCCGTCTCGATCGTGCCGAGGGACTCGGTGAAGGCCTTCGCGTTCGCGGTGTACGTGGTCGCGTTCGCGCTGTCGAGTTCGTCGAGCTCCTTGGCCAGCTCGTCGGCGAGCTTCGCCATCGTCGGGAGGCTGTACCAGACGTGTTCGTTGAAGCCCTCGATGTGGTCGTGAGCGTCGTCCTCGGCGTGCGCCTCATCCGTGTGCTGCTCGTCGGCGTGGTCGTCGTCCGGGGCGAGGCCCGACAGGTCGACGACGTTCACGACCTCGACGGACTCGTTCTTGGCCGCGTCGAGGAGTGTGTCGATGAACGGGTCGTAGCCGCCGCCGTTCTCGATGACGAGGTCGGCGTTCTTGATGGAGAGCTGATCCTGCGTGCTCGCCTCGTAGGAGTGCGGGTCCTGGGCGGCCGAGGAGATGAGCGAGGTCACCTCGACGTCCTTGCCGCCGATCTTCGAAGCGATGTCGCCGTACACGTTCGTCGAGGCGACGATGTTGATCTTGCCGTCGTCGGCCGCGCCCGACGCACTGCTGCCGGAGCAGCCCGCGAGGACGAGGGCGGCTGCCGGGAGGACGGCCAAGGCTGGGAGCAGGGTGCGAGCGCGCATTGATGAACCTTCTCGATCGGGGTGAGAAGGCCAACGCTACGCCTATTGATACTGATTCTCAAAATCGCCCTTCGACGGGCTCAGGAACCGAAGAGCAGGCTCAGGGACCCGGTGCTCAGTCGAGCAGCAGCGCCGGCTCCTCGATGATCGACGCGACGTCCGCCAGGAAGCGGCTCGCGACGTCGCCGTCCACCACGCGGTGGTCGAAGGAGGCGCCGAGCGTCGTCACGAAGCGGCTGCGCACCTCGCCGTCGACGACCCACGGCTTCTGCTTGATCGTGCCGAGCGCGACGATGCCGACCTCGCCCGGGTTGAGGATCGGGGTGCCGGTGTCCATGCCGAAGACACCGATGTTCGTCACCGTGATCGTGCCGTTCTGCTGGTCGGCCGGCGGCGTCTTGCCGTCGCGGGCCGTGAGCGTGAGGGTCTCGAGGGCGCGTGCCAGCTCGAGCAGGCTCATCGCCTGCGCCTCCTTGACGTTCGGGACGATCAGTCCGCGAGGTGTCGCGGCGGCGACCCCGAGGTTCACGTAGTGACGGACGATGATCTCCTGGTCCGTCCACTCGCTGTTGACCGTGGGGTTGCGGCGGACCGCCCAGATCATCGCCTTGGCCATGATGAGCAGCGGCGAGACCTTGACGCCGGCGAAGTCCGTCGAGTTCTTCAGGCGCTTGACGAACTCCATCGTGCGCGTCGCGTCGACGTCGACGAAGAGGGAGACGTGCGGCGCGGTGAAGGCACTGCGGGTCATGGCTGTCGCGATGGCCTTGCGGACGCCCTTGACCGGGATGCGCTCCTCGCGCTCGTCGGCCCACTCCGGTGTCTCGATGTTGCGGAACACGCTCGCCTGGCTGGCCTCACGGATGACGTCGTCGCGGGTGATCTCACCCGCGAGCCCGGTGCCCTCGATGGCCGTGAGGTCGACCTCGAGGTCCTTCGCCAGCTTCCGGATCGGCGGCTTGGCGATGACCGGCAGCGCGGACGCGGCGGGGATGCTCGACGGCGGCTGGCGGCGCACGGGCGGCTGCGGGGTGACGGCCGGGCTCGCCGGCTCGACGACCGGCGTCGCGCCACGGCCACGGCGACGACTCGAGGTGCTGCCGGCGCTGCCGTATCCGACGAGCACTGCGCCAGGGCGCGGCTCCTCGGCGGGAGACACGCTCGCCGCGGTGTCGGCGGCCAACGTGGCCTCCTCCGACTCGACGACCGCCGGTGCGGGCGCGGCCGGCTCGGCGGTCGGCGCTCCACCGCCGGTGCTCACGCTGATGATGGGGGTCCCGACGTCGACGGTCTGGCCCTCCTGGACGAGCAGGGCGCCGACGGTGCCGGCGAACGGCGAGGGGAGTTCGACGAGCGACTTCGCGGTCTCGATCTCGACCAGCACCTGGTTGACCGAGACGGCGTCGCCCGGCGCGACCTTCCATGCGACGATCTCGGCCTCGGTCAGGCCTTCGCCGACGTCCGGCAGTTCGAACTGGAGATCACTCATCGTGGTTCCTCGTCTTCCTTCGGTGTTCAGTACGCCAGCGAGCGGTCGACGGCCTCGAGGATGCGGTCGGCATCCGGGAGGTAGACGCCCTCGAGCTTCGCCGGCGGGAACGGGGTGTCGAACCCGGACACCCGCAGGACGGGTGCTTCGAGCGAGTAGAAGGCGCGCTCGGTGACGGTCGCCGCGATCTCCGAGCCGACGCTCGTGAACCCGGGCGCCTCCTGCACGTAGACGAGGCGGCCGGTCCGTCGGACGGATTCGACGAGCGGGTCGTAGTCGATGGGCGACAGCGAGCGCATGTCGACGACCTCGACGCTCGTGCCCTCCGTGGCGGCCAGTTCAGCCGCCTGCAGCATGACGCTCACGATCGCGCCGTGTCCGGCGAGAGTGACCTCCGTGCCGGTGCGGACGACGCGGCTGCCGTGCAGTGGTGCGGCCGAGCCGTCGAGGTCGACCTCGCCCTTCGGCCAATAGCGGCTCTTCGGCTCGAGGAAGACGATCGGGTCGTTCGAGGCGATGGCCTCCTGGATCATCCAGTAGGCGTCGTTCGGGGTCGACGGACTGACCACGCGCAGGCCGGCCGTGTGGGCGAAGTACGCCTCGGGGCTCTCCTGGTGGTGCTCGACCGCGCCGATGTGTCCGCCGTAGGGGATCCGGATGACGACGGGCATCTGCAGCTTGCCCTCGTGCCGGTTGGTGAGCTTCGCGAGCTGCGTCGTGATCTGGTTGAAGGCCGGGAACACGAAGCCGTCGAACTGGATCTCGCACACCGGTCGGTAGCCGCGCATGGCGAGGCCGATCGCGGTGCCGACGATGCCGGACTCCGCCAGCGGGGTGTCGAGGACGCGGTCGCCGCCGAACTCGGCGTGCAAGCCCTCGGTGACGCGGAAGACGCCGCCGAGCGGGCCGATGTCCTCGCCCATGAGCAGGACCTTGTCGTCGTCGGTCATCGCCTTGCGCAGGCCGGCGTTCAGCGCCTTGGCCATCGGCATGGTGGTCGTCGTCATGCGTTGCCTCCTTCGAGCGAGGCCTCGTAGCGTTCGAGCCAGGCCTGCTGCTCCACCATGAGCGGGTGCGGTTCGGAGTAGACGCCCTCGAACATGAGCTCGGGGCCCGGGGCCTCGAGTGCGAGCGTGCGCACGCGGGTGTCCTCGGCGAGCGCTGCAGCCTCCTCGTCGACCTCGGCGAAGAACGCGTCCGAGGCGCCGAGCCCCTGGAGGTACGTCTTGAACCGGACGATCGGGTCGCGGGCGATCCAGGACTGGAGTTCGTCGTCGGTGCGGTACTTGGTCGGGTCGTCGCTCGTGGTGTGCGCGCCGACGCGGTAGGTCATCGCTTCGATGAGGCTCGGGCCGCGGCCGGCGCGGGCGTCGTCGAGGTGCTTCGCCGCCGTCGCGTAGCTCGCGAGGACGTCGTTGCCGTCGATGCGGACGCTGTCGAGGCCGAAGCCGGCCGCGCGCTGGTACAGCGGCTCGCGGGCCTGGCGGGAGACGGGGACGGAGATGGCCCACTGGTTGTTCTGGAGGAAGAACACCTGTGGCGTCTGGTAGCTGGCGGCGTAGATGTAGGCCTCGTTCGCGTCGCCCTCGGAACTCGAGCCGTCGCCGAAGTAGACGAGCACGGCCGTGTCGCGCTCGGAGTCGCCGGTGCCGACGGCCTTGTCGAAGTTCAGGCCCATCGCGTAGCCGGTCGCGTGCAGGGTCTGCGCGGCGAGCACGAGCGTGTAGAGGTGCACGTTGCCGTTGGACGGATCTGCCGGGTCCCAACCGCCGTGCGTGTTGCCGCGCATGAGCCGGACGATGTCGATGGGGTCGACGCCGCGGATCATCGCGACGACGTGTTCGCGGTAGGAGGGGAAGATGTGGTCCTGAGCTCGCGCCGCGCGGGCCGAACCGACCTGTGCCGCCTCCTGCCCGTGACTCGGTGGCCACAGCGCCATCTGGCCCTGGCGCTGCAGGTTCGTCGCCTCGATGTCGAAGGCACGGACGTTCGCCATGTCGCGGTAGAACTGCTGCAGGTCGGTCTCGGTCAGGCGATCGAGGAACGGCTGATAGCGCTCCGCGTGTTCGTTCGGCGCGAAGGTGCCGGCCGCGTCGATGAACTGGACGCTGGGCACGGTGGGGTCGTCTCCGGAACGGCTCATCGTGAGCGCACTCCCTCTCGTGTCGGGTGGTCGGCCGGCAGTCCGGCGAGGATCTCCGCAGCGGCGGCGAGGAGCGGTTCGATCGACTCGGCTTCACCGATCGAGATGCGGACGCCGTCGCCGGGGAAGGCGCGGCCGACGATGCCGTGCGCGAGGAAGGTGTCGTTCGCCGAGGCCGTCTGCTCGCCGAGGCCGAACCAGACGAAGTTGCCCTGTGCCGCGGGGATGAACCATCCCTGCTCGCGGAGTGCGGCGGCGAGGTCGTCGCGTCGTGCGGTGATGACCGCGACGCGGGCTCGGATGTCCTCGGCGTTCGCGAGTCCGGCGATGGCCGCCTGCTGCGCCGGCGCAGTGCTGGAGAGCGGGATGGCCGCGTTGCGGGCGCCGTCGAGGACGAGCTCGTGGCCGATGGCCCAGCCGACGCGGAGGCCGGCGAGTCCGTAGGCCTTCGAGAAGGTGCGGAGCACGACGAGGTTCGGGTGCTCGTCGAGGAGCGGGATGCCGTTGACGGCGTCGTCGTCGGTGACGAACTCGCGGTATGCCTCGTCGAGGAGGACGAGCACGTCGGAGGGCACGGACCGGAGGAAGGCGAGGAAGGCCTCACGCTCGACGACCGTGCCGGTCGGGTTGTTGGGCGTGCAGACGATGACGACGCGGGTGCGGTCGGTGACGGCGGCGGCCATCGCCTCGAGGTCGTGAGAGCCGTCGGGCCGGTTGGGAACCCGCACGGACGTCGCGCCGGCGACGGTCACGAGACCCGGGTAGGCCTCGAAGGAGCGCCAGGCGAAGACGACCTCGTCCCCCGGACCGGCGGTCGCGGTGATGAACTGGCTGAGGAGTGCGACCGAGCCCGCCCCGATGTGGATGCGTTCCGGCGTGACGCCGTTGGCTTCGGCGAGCGCCGTGCGCAGCGCGAGTGCGGCGCCGTCGGGATAGCGGTGGGAGTCCGCAGCCGTGTCGGTGATGGCCGAGAGGACGGCGTCGAGCGGCGGGAACGGGACCTCGTTGCTCGAGAGCTTGAAGGCGTCGGGTGCGGCCGGCTTGCCCTGACGGTAGGGCGGCAGCTCTGCGATCTCCGGACGGAGACGGACCGGGCTCCGGCCCGGCTGAGCGGCCGGCTGGGCGGTGGTTGGCAGGTTGTCACTCACTCGACGAGTCTAGGCCGCGAAGGATACCTGCGTCGGAATGCAGTACGTCGGTCCGAATCGGCCCTTTGCCCGCTGCCGCAAGGGTGGGAGGATTGCCGTCATGGGACGTTTTCTGCTGAACCTGATCGTCAACGGCTTCGCCATCTGGGTCACGACCCTCATCGTCGCCGGTGTGAAGGTGACGCCGTACGCACCCGGCGGCACGCTGGAGACGATCCTGACCTTCGCGCTCGTCGCGCTCATCTTCGCCGTCGTGAACACCATCATCGGCTCGGTCATCAAGGTGCTCGCGTTCCCCCTGTACATCCTCACGCTCGGGCTCATCGGGCTCCTCATCAACGGGCTCCTCCTCCTCATCACCGCAGGCATCAGCGGCTGGTTCGGCTTCGGCCTGACCGTCGACGGCTTCTGGTTGGGCGTCCTCGGTGCGATCGTCATCTCGATCGTGAACTGGCTGCTCGGCATCGTCATCCGCCCCAAGGCGCGCGACTGACCCGTCGGCTCGACCGCTTGGTCATGGAAGGACCTTGTCGGCGCGGTATCGCCAGACCTCCCCGGTGCCCGTGAGCCCGGCGAGGGGGTCGATCGCTGGTGCGAGCCGCTCCTCCGAGGACTGGTCGATGAGGCGTGCCGTCTCCCGGTAGCGGTCGAGATTGTGAGCCGGAAGGGGGTCGTCACCGGCCGGCGGTGGTCCTCCGTCGTACAACGAACGCTGGACGACGGTACCCCCGTTGAGTGAGTCGCGTCGTTCACCGGAGAGCGCGGGGATGACGTCCTCGGTGTGTTCGACATGGGTGCGCGGGAGGTCGTCCGCGAAGTCGATGGATTCGACCGGCGATCCGAAGGTGACGACCGAGGAGTCGTAGGCACCGCTGGCGGCGATGCGTGACGCGATGATGCCGCCCTGGGAGTACCCGACGTGGAGCACGGAGGCACCGTCCGGAATGCCCGCGAGTCGCATGGCTTGGAGGGTCGCTTCCGCGCTCTCCGCCTCCATACCTGCGACGGCGTTGACATTGCTGCGGTTGTCGAACGGCTCGGTCGACGCCTCAGGGAAGCCGGTCTCGATGGTTCCACCCGACCAGACGATCCACTGGTCGGCGCCGGAGGCGTCCTCGTACCGCTCGATCCTGATCTGCGGCGAGCCCGCTCCCCCGTGCGGCATCCGCTCGACGAGGTCCTCGTATCGGGTCGGCGGTTTCAGGGGCGCCGGAGCGCCCTGGGCCTTCACCTCGACCGTACGGACCGGCGCCGCGGGAGTGAGGAGGCCGGCACGGTCGACTGTGCCCAGTGCGACCAGGGCTGCGAACGCCACCCCGGTGATGCCCTCCTCGCTCAGACGGTTCGCGTCGAGCATCGCCGGCAGACCGAACGCGCTGATCAGGAACTCGTCGGAACCCGATACGACTCCGCGCACGAGGGCGACGAACGCGGGTGACGACATCAGCTCACGCGCAGTCTTCGCCGAGGCCTCATCGAAGCCGTCCTGCAGGTCCGAGGACAGCAAACCCAACACTCCGCGGAACACCGTCCTGACGAGCGTCACCTCTCCGACGGCGGCGAGGACACCGAGGGGGATCAACGGAGAGGCTCCCAGGACCCATCCCGCGGCGTCCCCGGTGAACGTGAACAACGATTGGACCATCCGCTCGAGCTCTCCGTACTGCTCCGCCCCGACGATGAGATGCCCACCCAACCGGCTCGCGTCGTCGCTCGCACGCCGCAAGCTGGTGGCGGCCCTCGCAGCCGCCCCGCTTCCCGCCCCCGCATCGGCTTGGGGGACGATCGTCGGGCCGACGGGCGCCAGGGACACGTCGTCGGTCGACACCGATTCCACGCGGTCGGCCCAGCTCGCGCAGGCCTCGCCGAGTTCGAGGAGCAACGCGCCGAGGAGCAGGTGATCGTCAGTGGCGACGGCTACGACACCACCGCCTCGGATGGTGAGGTCGTCACTCATGCTCCGCTCCAACAGCGATCGACGATGCCGCCCCACGAGCGCTCGTGAGTCCCTCATCGAGTGCAGAGGCCGCTCCACGGAGCACTGCGGTCAGTTCGTCCGCGGACCAGGAGAACTGCACGGCTGCGGGACCGACCCACTCGAGACCGCTGCGCGCCTGCGCGAACCTCACGATCTCCGGCTCCAGTTCGAGCAGCACGTCCTCGAGACATCGAGCGCGCCCCTCGAGGATCGAGACAGCTTCCTCTGCCGTCGGCTGCGACGGGAAGCCCATCGCCAACGGGTCGTACTCCAACGCCATGTCGCCTCGCCCTCCGCCCGCCCATCGCCGGCATCACGCTCGACTCTGCCCAACCGGCGGAGCGATCACGCCGGCACACCGCGCTGATGTGGAGGAAGCTGACCGGCGGAGAGCTGTGGAGCGGAGTCAGTCGAGAACGGTTCGACGGCTCGGGCGCGGTCGGCCAGAATAGACGCATGAACACCCTCGGGGAGGCCGACCCCGGCACGACCCCGTTCCGCGTGTGCTTCGTCTGCGCGGGCAACATCTGTCGATCCCCGATGGCCGAGAGCGTCTTCACCGACCTCGTCGCGGCCGCCGGGCTGGAGCGGGTCGTGGAGGTCTCCTCCGCCGGCACCGGCGACTGGCACGTCGGCGAGCACGCCGACCACCGCACGGTCACCGCGCTGCGAGCGCACGGCCACGACGCAACCGCCCATCGGGCCAAGCAGTTCGACCCCGACCGCTTCGACAGCTACGACCTCGTCGTCGCCCTCGACCGCAGTCACGAACGCATCCTGCGGGCCTGGGCGGGTAACGACACCGACCGCTCCAAGGTGCACCTGCTCCTGAGCTTCGACAGCACCTCCGGGACCCGCGACGTCCCCGACCCCTACTACTCGGACGCCCAGATGTTCGAGACCGTCCTCGGCATGATCGACCATGCCTGCAGATCCCTCTTCCACCAGCTCGAACCAGCACTGACCCAGGGAGCCACCCCATGACCGAATTCCCCGCCCAGCCGCTCAGCCCGCTCGACGGTCGCTACCGCCCCGCCGTGACGGCGCTCGGAGAGTACCTCTCGGAGGCCGGCCTGAACCGCGCCCGCGTGCAGGTCGAGGTCGAGTGGCTCGTCTACCTCACCGAGCACTCGATGTTCGGATCCTCCCCGCTCACCCCGGCGGAGATCGAGCAGCTCCGCGCGCTCTACCTCGACTTCGGACAGGCCGACATCGACTGGCTCGCCGAGAAGGAGGCCGTCACGCGTCACGATGTGAAGGCCGTCGAATACCTCGTGCGCCACCGCCTGTCCGAGCTCGGTCTCGACCGCATCGCCGAACTCACCCACATCGCCTGCACGAGCGAGGACATCAACAACCTCTCCTACGCGCTCACCGTGTCGCAGGCCGTCCGCGCCATCTGGCTCCCGAAGCTGCGCCTCGTCCTCGACTCCCTGCGCACCAAGGCCGTCGACTTCCGGGCCGTCCCGATGCTCGCACGCACGCACGGCCAGCCGGCGACGCCCACCACGATGGGCCGCGAGCTCGCCGTCACCGTCTACCGACTCGAGCGCATCGCGCTCCAGATCGAGGCGAACGAGTACCTCGGCAAGTTCTCCGGCGCGACCGGCACCTTCGCCGCCCACGTCGTCGCCGATCCCGACGCGGACTGGCCCGCCATCTCGCGCGAGTTCGTCGAGGGACTCGGGCTCGACTGGAACCCGCTGACGACGCAGATCGAGTCGCACGACTGGCAGGCCGAGCTCTACGGCAAGATCTCCCACGCCAACCGCGTGCTGCACAACCTCGCCACGGACATGTGGACGTACATCTCCATCGGCTACTTCCGACAGATCCCGGTCGCGGGCGCGACCGGCTCGTCGACCATGCCGCACAAGGTCAACCCGATCCGCTTCGAGAACGCCGAAGCGAACCTGGAGCTGTCGAGCGCGATCCTCGACTCCCTCGCCGCCACCCTCGTCACCTCGCGACTCCAGCGCGACCTCACCGACTCGAGCGCCCAGCGCAACATCGGTGTCGGGTTCGGCCACTCGCTGCTCGCCCTCGACAACATCCTCGGCGGCCTCGGGCAGATCGACCTCGCGGAGGACGTGCTCGCCGCGGACCTCGACCACAACTGGGAGGTGCTCGCGGAGGCGATCCAGACGGTCATCCGCGCCGAGGTGACCGCGGGTCGCTCGAGCATCGAGGACCCCTATGCGCTCCTCAAGGAGCTGACGCGCGGCAAGCGTCTCGGTCAGGCGGAGCTCGTCGAGTTCGTCTCCAAGCTCGACATCGGCGACGCCGCGAAGCAGCGCCTGCTCGAGCTCACCCCGGCGACGTACCTCGGGCTCTCCGACGACCTGGTGGACTACCTGCCGTAGGCGGTCCGTGCTCGTTCGCCCAGGAATGGGCGAACGAGCACTGGGTCGCCCAAGAATGGGCGAATGAAGCCGGAGATCAGTGGCCGGAGGGGCGCGGCGGACGCTTGTCGTCGCCGTCCTGCTCGTCGAGGTCGAGCTTCTCCTGGAAGTCGGGCTTCACGGCGAGCGCCAGCATCGCGAGGACGACGAGCGAGGCGATGAACGCGATGCCCAGGCCGATGAGCGCGAGGACGATCTCACGGGTCGACATCAGGACGACGACGCCGGTGAAGACCCCCATGACGCCCGAGAGCACGAGGAGCTCGATCGGCCGCAGGACGTCGTCGCGGTTGGGCTTGCTCATGATGCGGCTCCCGCCGTGCCGGTGGTGTCGTCGGTGACTGTGCCGGCGACCGGGCGCTTGCCCGCCCACCGCAGCGACAGTCCGCCGATGACGAGGTAGACGCCGATGATCGCGGCGTATGCCCCGACGAGGCCGACGACGACGATGTCCGCACGGAGGACACCCTCGACACCTCCCGGGGCGGCGAATCGCTGCTCGAGTCCCGGCGGGACGAGGAGCGTCGCGATGGCGAGCAGCACCGTGAAGGCACCGACCGCGGTCCAGTCCTTCGCCGCGGCGAGGCGTCCGCGCCAGCGGATCCCGCTGTACAGCTCGAGGAATCCGGTGAGGGCCGCCCACAGCGTGACGACGTAGAGGAAGATGCTCAGCCCGCCGCCGCTCACGAGCAGCGAGAAGACGCCGGTCACGACGCCGATGACGCCCTGCCCGAGGAAGAAGGCGCGCGTCACGGTGTCGGAGAAGTTCGGGAAGGCGAAGGCGCCGACGATCGCGCCGGACAGCAGCGTGAAGACCCCGAAGACCACGAGGCCGAACTGCGAGGAGTGGCCCTGCGTGAAGGTGACGACCCCCGCCGTGGCGAGCGCGATCACCGCACGCAGGATCGGGACCATCCAGTACCGATCGTGCTTGGCGCCGTCGAACGGGATGCTGGGCACGGTGAACGTCTCATCTCTTGCAGGAAGTCCACTCCAGCTTACGCGGTCCTGCGGGCGACGCGGACCGGGGTCAGGGTGCCCTGGGTGGGACCGACAGGCCCGCGGCGAGTTCCGCGAAGACGGCCTCGGCATCCGCCCGATCGCGGGTCAGCAAGGACGCCTGCCCTGCCCAGTAGCCCTGGAGCTCTGCGACGCCCTGCTCCGAGGCGACGGTGCGGAACCGCCCGGTCAGCCAGTTCTGGACCGGGAACGGGGCGACGACCCCCGACGCCTCGATCTCGCGCAGCACCCGGTTCGGGACACCACGGCCGAGCCTGCCGCTCATCGCGCGCGTGAGGACGGTACCGTCGGCGGGCGTCGAGACGATGGCCGCTCGATGCTCGGCCGTCGCCGCGGAGACGCTCGTGCGGAGGAAGGCGGTCCCGACCTGCACGCCGGCGGCGCCGAGTGCCCGCGCGGCGGCGACACCACGTCGGTCGGCGATACCGCCGGCGGCGATCACCGGGACGTCCAGGGCGTCGACGAGCTGCGGGATCAAGGCGACCAGGCCGACGAGGGAGTCCTCGGCTGCTCGCAGGAACGAGACGCGGTGGCCGCCGGCCTCCATGCCCGTGCCGACGACGACGTCGACGCCGCCCTCCTGCAGGGCGAGCCCCTCGGCCACCGTGGTCGCCGTCCCGACCACGACGATGCCCCGCTCGCGCGCCGCGTCGACCACCGACCGCGGTGGAACCCCGAAGACGAAGCTGACCACTGCGGGCCGCGCCTCCAGGACCGCCTCGATCTGCTTGTCGAACGGCGGCACGTACCGGGCCGGGCGATCGGGCAGCTCGAGTGACAACTCGTCGAACACGGGTCGGAGCCCCTCGACCGCGGCTGCGAAGGACGCCTCGGAGTCGTCGGGCGACAGCTCGTCTCCACGCGGCAGCCACAGGTTCAGTGCGAACGGCGCCGCGGTCCGTTCGCGGAGCGCCGTGACCGTCCGCTCGATGCGCTCGGCGTCGTAGCCGTACAGACCGAAGGAACCGAGGCCGCCCAGCTCACTCACCGTCGCGGTGAGTTCGACGGAGGACAAGCCTCCGAAGGGGCCGAGCACGATCGGGACGTCGACAGGAAGGGCGCGCACGCCACCAGTATGTCCCTCGCCTCTTGCGGGTGAAACCGGATCGAAACATGATGGACATCAAACAGCTCACTTTGAGTTGTTTACTGAGTGCATCGACGCACGCCTGCAGAGGAGCTCCACCGCCATGACCTTCACCATCGCCGGACTGCAACACCACGGCGTCCCCGGAGACGTCGAGGCGAACCTCGCGCTCGTCGCCGACGCCGCCAGGCAGGCATCGGATCGCGGCGCGGACCTGCTCGTCACTCCCGAGATGTTCATCACCGGCTACAACCTCGGGGACCGTCTCGCCCCGCTCGCCACGCCGGAGCTGGTCGACCGGGTCGCCGCCATCGCCGCCGGGACGGGAATCGCGATCCTCGCCGGCTTGCCCGAGCCGCTCCCGGGCGGAGCCGTCGCGAACGCCATCGTCCTCATCGGTCCCGACGGGTCCGAGCTGCTCCGCTACCGCAAGACACACCTGTTCGGCGAGCTCGACCGCGAGCTGTTCGTGGCCGGTGACACCCTCGCACCGACCGTCGACCTTGGCGGCGTCCGCGTCGCCGTCCTCATCTGTTACGACGTCGAGTTCCCCGAGACCGTCCGCGCGGCGGCCCTCGACGGCGCCGACGTCGTGATCGTCCCCACCGCGCAGATGGAGCCCTACGCGCACATCGCCGAACGGCTCATCCCGGTGCGCGCCTGGGAGAACCAGGTCCACCTCGTCTACGTCAACCGCGTCGGCTCCGAAGGGGACCTCACCTACGTCGGCCGCAGCAGCATCGTCGGTCCGGACGGCGTGGTCCTCGACGCGCTCGACGCGGACGCCGTCGGTCTCATGATCGCCACGATCGATCCCGAGGCCACCAAGCGCGCCAGGCAGGAGAACCCCTACCTCGCCGACCGCCGCGCCGAGCTGTATTGAGGGACGCCGTCCCTC
>NZ_LWCT01000025.1:0-20505 GCF_001650455.1 Plantibacter sp. H53 | reverse complement strand
GGTATTTCGTTCGTGTGGTGCCGATGTGTCCGTTCGGGACAGCTCAGAGCCAACACCCGTCAGTGACCTCCGACGGCGGTCCTCACGGTTTCCATACGCCTTCCGCGTGGATCCTCACGACCTCCCTACGGGGTGCTCCTCCTCCAGGCCGCCGTCCTGCCCTCCTGCTCAGCTCCCGAGCGTGTGGGCGTGATCCGGCACGTACCGGTACCGTTCGTGCGCGGGTCGGTCGTACCCGTCGGCGCCCGGCCGCTCGGGGATGTCGATCGGCTCGGGGGCGCGCTGCTCGTAGGGGATCTGAGAGAGCAGGTGCGAGATCGCGTTCAACCGGGACGCCCGCTTGTCGTCGCTCTCGATCGTCCACCAGGGTGCGTCCGCGTGGTCCGTGGCCTCGAACATCTCGTCCTTGGCGCGCGAGTAGTCCTCCCAGCGGGTGATCGACTGGAGGTCCGTGTCGGACAGCTTCCAGCGGCGCATCGGGTCGTCGAGGCGTGAGCGGAACCGTTGCTCCTGGACCTCGTCGGAGACCGAGAACCAGTACTTGACGAGGATGATGCCGTCCTCGACGAGCATGCGCTCGAACACGGGAGTCTGGCGGAGGAACCGCCGGTACTGCTCCGGAGTGCAGTAGTCCATCACCCGCTCGACGCCGGCACGGTTGTACCAGGAGCGGTCGAACAGCACGATCTCGCCCGCCGTGGGCAGGTGCTGGATATAGCGCTGGAAGTACCACTGGCCGCGCTCCTGCTCACCGGGGGTCGGCAGGGCGGCGACCCGCGCCGAACGCGGGTTCAGATACTGGACGATGCGCTTGATCGCGCCGCCCTTACCCGCGGCGTCGCGGCCCTCGAAGACCACGACGACTCGCGCGCCGGTCTCGATCACCCAGCGCTGCATCGCGACCAGTTCGATCTGCAGCCGTTCCAGCTCCGCTTCGTAGCGGTCCTTCCGGATGCGTTTGGGCGGCTTGTTCCGGTTCGGAGCCTTCGACATGCTGTGTGTTCCCGCCCGTCCCCGCGAGGACTGGTTCGACGCCTGACCGGCGCGGTGGTGCAGTGCTCGGTGCCCACCCCGGCGGGGCAGCACTCGCGCCCAGCCTGCGCCTGCCGACCGATTCCCGTGGGGTGTGTCATCCGGGTGCCGACAGGCGTATAGTCACGCGCGCGCTGTCCTAGGCTTGGACGTCGAGGGCGTCGAGGGGATCTGGTCGGTGGAACTGCGGTGGCTGACGGCGCCCGAACACGAGGTCGCCGCGGCGATGGCGGACGAGCGTCGCTCTGGCCGGTCCAAATGGGCGCCCACCGGGCGGAGAGTGCTCTTCCACCTCTACTTCAGCCTCGTCCTCTGGTACCTCGCGATCGCCCTCGTCTCGGTCGGGGTCAGCGTCGACGAGTACCACGACGGTCGCGTCGAGATCGATGACGTCGTCGGGTTGCTCGTCGCCGTGCTCGTCCTCGCGGGTCTCCTCGTCGGGGCCTGGTTCCTGTACCGCTGGTCGCGACGTCCGCCATCCCCGAAGGCACGCCTCGCCGAGTGGCGGACCCACCTGACCGCGGTGGCGAACGGCTTCGAGGAGGAGCCGAAAGGACGGGCGATGTTCTCCTCGCTCATCACCACGACGGGGAAGTACAACAACGCCTTCATCACCACGCCGGGGCCGCAGCTGTCGTCCCACCCGCGGTTCGTCGGCGACCGGGTCGAGTTCGGCAACCTCGTCGACGACGTGAAGCGGTCGCGGGACTGGCACTACCTGACCGTGAAGCTACCGGCCCCGCTCCCGCACCTCCTGCTCGACGCGACGACGAACGACACCGTCCGCAGCGACCTGCCGCCGGGCCTCGACCGGGGCCTCCGCATCTCCCTCGAGGGCGACTTCGACCGGTGGTTCCGCGTCTACGCACCGTCCGGCTACGGAACGGACGCGCGATACGTGCTGACCCCCGACGTGATGTCGTCGCTCGTCAGCACCGCGGCGTACTACAACGTGGAGATGGTCGATGATCGGGTCGTCTTCTTCAGTAAGCCGGCCGCCGACTTCTCGTACGCCGCCCCCTGGGTCGCCGTCGACGCGATCCTCAGCGACCTCGTCCCGCGTCTCATCACGAGGGCTGAGCGGTACCGCGACGAACGGGTGGCGGGACAGGACGCGGAGAGCGTCCTCGAGGCGGCACGGGACGCCATGGAGGCTGAGCAGGTCTGGACCCGGAAGGAGACGGTCGTCGGCGAGGAGGGCCGTCGCCTCACGGTGCGGGCGCGCTTCCATGCGATCTGGGTGGCCGTCGGTGCGGTCAGCTGGCTCGTCACCCGCACGCTGCTGTACTTCATCCCGGGCGCCTTCGCCTTCGCGGGGTTGATGTCCGTGATCGACGGGCGCTAGCCGCAACCGAGTCGCCCGAATCTGCTCGGATCCACTCCGAAACCGGACAGATCCGGGCGACTCAGCGTGCAGGGTCGCGGAACATCCGGTGACGCATTCGCGTTCACGACGGTGTGACCACCACCCTGACCGCTCCCGCAGGGCCCGCGACCGACACCTTCGATCGCGCGCTCGCGAGCTTGGAGTGGACGATCCACGGCACCGACCGCGACCGCCTCGCCGCGAACGTTCCGCTGCGGCGGCCGCACGCGGCGTCCGGCTTCGTCTACCTCTCCAGCGGCCGCGTCCGCCTCACGGCCACCGACGGCACCCGCGACCTCGACGCCGGCGACCTCGTCTTCTTCCCTCGCGCCCACGCCACGACGGTGGTCGCGCTCGAGGACGCCGAGCTGCTCGACGTCGCGTTCACCCCGCCGGGTCAACGCCAGCAGGTGGCGGAGACGCTGCCCGAGCACCTGTACGTCGCAGATTTCGCCGGGCAGGAGCCCTCGATGGTGGCGCTCCTGGAAGGTATGGGCTGCCCGCAGGCGGCTGGTCGTCCGCGGCCGGGCGACAGCGTCATCTGCAGCCGCATCGCGACCACGATCGTGTCGGCCGCGCTGCGCACCTGGAACGAGGCCGGCTGCGCACCGGAGCGCTGGTTGCAGCGCATCGGCGACCCGCACATCGGTGCGGTCCTCGACGCCCTGCACGCCGAACCGGGGCGACCGTGGACCTTCGAGACGCTCGCCCGCATCGCCATGATGTCGCGGTCGGCGTTCGCCGAACGGTTCCGCGAGGTCGTCGGGCACACACCGCGCGCCTACCTCACGACCGTTCGCATGGAGACGGCGAAGGGGCTCATACTCACGGGCGACGCGTCCGTGGCCGAGCTCGCCGGTGCCCTCGGCTACGTGTCGGAAGACGGGTTCGCGCGCGCCTTCCAGCGGTACACGGGCCTGACGCCCGCCCGTTGGCGTGCCGAGGCGGCGCTCGCCGCGTAGGCGCTCGGCCGGGCGGCCTTCGGCTTCACCGCGCGGTGCGCGCCGAGCCGAAGACGACACCGCCGACGATCGCGGAGATCGCCGCGACCGTGAGCGCCGGGACGATGCCGACCGCGTCGACGAGCAGCCCACCCGCTCCGGCGCCGACGGTGATCGCGAGCTGGAACCCCGCGACGACGAGTCCGCCGCCGGACTCCATGCGGTCCGGCACGAGGCGCCCCATCCACGTGCTCAGGGTCGTGAGCCAGGCGCCGAAGCCCATGCCCCAGGTGGTGATCGCGATGGTCACGATCCAAGGCTGCCCCGCGAACAGGGTCACGAGCGCGATCGAGACGCCGATGAAGGCCGGGACGACGAAGCGCAGAGCCGCGAGGTGGCGGTCGACGAGGAGTCCGATCACGAAGTTGCCGACCACGCCGCCGAGGCCGAACGCCGCGAGGAGGACGGCCACACCGGCCGCGTCGAGGTCCGGCACCCGCTCGATCGCGAGCCGGATGTAGGTGAAGGCGATGAAGTGGCCGAGGACGGTCAGGATGTGCCCCGTGAGGCCGACGCGGATGCCGGGGACCCGGAGCGTGTCGACGAGCGACCGCAGACCGCCGCTGGACGGCGCCGGGGCGACGGGCGGCAGGACGAGTCGCAAGGCGACCGCCACCACCGCGGTGATGACCGCGACACCGGCGAAGATGAGGCGCCAGTCCATGACCGAACCGAGGTAGGTGCCCACCGGGACACCGGCGACCGTCGCGACGGTGGTGCCGGTGTTCACGAGCATGATCGCCCGACCGAGGTGGTGCGGAGCGGACAACCGGGCGGCGATCGCGATCGACATCGCCCAGAAGGCGCCAAGGGCTGCGCCGAGTAGGAGGCGGGCGATGAGCAGCATGACGAAGTCGCCGGAGATCGCGACGAGCGCGCTCGACACCGCGGCGGCCGCTGCGAGCAGGACGAGCAGGAGGCGGCGGTCGAGCCGCGGGACGAGGATGCCGATCGTCGGTGCGGTGAGGAAGCCGATGAACGCCGTCGCGGTGACGGCCTGGCCTGCCTGGCCCTCGGTGATCCCGAGCGAGGCTGCCATCGACGGCAGCAGGCTCGGCGGCAGGAACTCGGCGAGCACGAGCACGAAGCTCGTCGCCATCATGACGGCGACGGCCGCCCATGCGGTCCGCGTGCGAGGGGCGGCGGACGCGGCTGTGTGCGTCGTGGGGACCGAGCCCGTTCGTGGAGCATCGAGCTTCTCGTCTGTCGTCATGCTCTCAGCTTGCCGGAGCCGTGACCTCCCCACCCGACGCCCAGTCCGCCCGACCCGACCATCTGTCCATCCCTGCACCCGTCCCGGCGTCGCTGAGTCGCCCATTCCTGCACGAAAGTCGCGGATATTCGTGCAGGTTCGGGCAAATCAGCGCCAACGCCGGGCCGCGAGAGCCGACAGGGCGGCGGCGGCCACCATGGCCAGGATCCCTGCGGCGGCCCACGATCCGCTGACGGTCACTGCTTGCGTTCCGGTGGTGTCCAGGAACCCGTGGAAGGTTGCGATGAACGGGACGACGATCGTCGTCGTCTGACTGAAGGCCAGTGCCGCGAGCAACATGCCGATGATGGCAGTCACTCCAATCGAGATGCCGAGCGCGCACGCCACCATGAACGCCAGGTGAACCCAGCCCGTCGACCTCGTGGGGCGTGCATCCATGGTGGTTTTCACGGCGATCCTCCGCTCTCCTGAAATTCCAGATGTCCAGGCTAGCTCGCCCTCGGTGCATATGGCTCAGTCGCCACGATTCGTCTACGAATCGACGGTGATTCGAGCGCTTCCTGGCAGATCGATGAACACCGCCTCAACAAGTTGCACTGAGTGCATCGGTGCACGTAGTGTACCCACGTGTCCACCACCGCCCCCGCCGAGGATCGACGCGCCGCCCTCCGCGCGCGCCACCATCGGGCGATCCTCGACGCCGCCCGCGTCATGATCGCGGAGCAGGGCATCGCGGGGTTCAACGTCGACGTCATCGCCGAGCGCGCCGACGTCTCGCGCCGCACGGTGTTCAACCACTTCTCCTCGATCGACGACCTCGTCACCACCTCCTGCACGGAGGAGCTGGCCGTCGTGATCGAGAGCTTCCGGTCCGCCGTCAACGCACGACCGGCAGGCCCCGGGTCGCGCGTGTCGATGTTCGAGGACGTCGCCGCAGCGCTCCGCACGACCGACATCCCCCGCGTCATCGCCTTCCTCTGGAACGCGCTCGGCGGCTTCGCACCCGACGACTCGCGCCCGCAGCAGCTCTTCCAGGCCACCTTCTCCCGCACCACCCAGGAGCTCGCCCACGAACTGGCCGAGCGCAACACCGACGTCGACGAACTCGAGGCCGGCTTCCTGGTGTCCTCCCTCATGCACGGTGTCGAAGTGCTCGCCCACCACTGGATCGCGAGTACCGGCGCCACCACGGACGATGAAGCCCGTGCCCTCTGGACCGACCTGCTGGAACGGCTCATCGCGAGCGTCCGCACCGGCTACGCGTCCACGCACTGACCCGCTTCCCGTTCCGTCCCCGCACACGACACCAGCACCACCTCCCGAAGAATCGAGACTCCCTTGGCTGAACTGCTGTATCGCCTCGGACGCTTCTCCGCGCGTCGCGCGTGGGCCGTCCTCATCTCCTGGATCGTGATCCTCGGCATCTCGGTCGGCGCGTTCCTCGCCTTCGGCGGCACCCTCTCGAGCGCCGTCACCATCCCGGGCACGCCGACCGCGAAGGTCACCGACCAGCTCGAGGAGTCGTTCCCGAGCGCATCCGGCGGCACCGGGGCGATGGTGTTCCACACGAAGGACGGCGACGCCTTCACCGACAGCCAGAAGACCGCGATCGGCGAGCTGCTCGACGAGACGGCCGACCTGAAGGGCGTCGACACCACGGTCAACCCCTTCGAGACGCAGGAGACGATCGCCGACCAGGCGAAGCAGATCTCCGACGGCAAGACGCAGATCGACGACGGCCGCACCCAGCTGACCGACGGCCAGACGCAGCTCGACGCCGGACAGCAGCAGCTGACCGACGCGCAGACCCAGCTGAGCGCGGCGCTCGCCCAGGCGCAGCAGGCCGCCGGCGGCACGCTCCCGGCCGCCGCACAGGCCCAGTTCGACGCCCAGCAGACCGCCATCACGCAGCAGCAGACGGCGCTCGACGCCCAGCAGGCCACCATCACCGAGAACCTCGCGAAGCTCGACGAGCAGAGCACGAAGCTCGAGCTCTCCTCCCAGCTCCTCGACCTCTCCTCGGGCATCCGCACCGTCTCGACCGACGACACCACAGCGGTCGCGAACGTCGTCTTCGACAAGCGTCAGCAGGAGGTCACGCCGGAGACGAAGCAGTCGGTCATCGACCAGGTGAAGGAGGACGTCCCGTCGGGCGTCGAGGTCGAGTTCTCGAACGAGCTCGCGCAGAGCCTGCCGCAGCTGTTCGGCGTGGGTGAGGCGATCGGCCTCATCATCGCGGCGATCACGCTGCTCGTCATGCTCGGTACGGTCATCGCCGCATCGCTCCCGCTCGTCTCCGCGATCGTCGGCGTCGGTGTCGGCGTCACCGCGTCGCTCTCGCTCTCGGGTGTCGTCGACATGCTCTCGATCACGCCGGTGCTCGGCGTCATGCTCGGGCTCGCGGTCGGCATCGACTACTCGCTGTTCATCCTCAACCGACACCGCAAGCAGCTGCTCGCGGGCGTCGAGCTGCACGAGTCCATCGGGCTCGCGAACGGCACCTCGGGCAACGCGGTCGTCTTCGCCGGATCGACCGTCCTCGTCGCGCTGCTGGCGCTCAACGTCACGGGGATCCCCTTCCTCGGCCTGATGGGCACCGTCGGCGCGATCTGCGTCGCCGTCGCGATCCTGCTCGCGGTCACCTTGACGCCCGCCCTGCTGTCGCTGCTCGGCCTCCGCATCCTCAGCCGGAAGGCACGCGGCACCATCGGCACGCCGCGTCCGGACGCCGTCCCGACCAAGCCCATGGGCACGCTGCGCGCCGTCGGCACGCTCGTCGCCGGACTCGTCGTGCTCGGCGTCGTCGCGATCCCCGCGCTCGACATGCGCCTCGGCCTGCCGGACGGCAGCTCGGAAGCCGTCGACTCGACGCAGTACCAGTCCTACACGCTCATCGAGGACAAGTTCGGTGCCGGCGTCAACGGGCCGCTGCTCGTCGTCGCCACGCTGCCCGACGCCGCCACCGACGAGGAGGTCCTCGAGGAGCAGGTGCGGATCGGCCAGGAGATCGCCGACCAGGACGACGTGAAGGCCGTCGCACCGGTGGGCGCATCGGACGACAACTCCGTGCTCGCCTTCCAGGTGATCCCGAAGGAGGGCCCGAACGCGGTCTCCACGGAGCAGCTCGTCCGCGACCTGCGCGACCTCTCGCCGCTGTCGGGTGACGTCGAGCTCGGCGTGGCCGGTAGCGCGAGCGGCAACATCGACGTCTCGAAGCAGCTGTCCGACGCCCTCCCGCTCTACCTGGCGCTCGTGGTCGGCCTGTCGCTGATCATCATGATCCTCGTGTTCCGCTCGATCCTCGTGCCGCTCACGGCGACGCTCGGCTTCATGCTGTCGCTCGCGGCGACCTTCGGTGGCATCACGGCGATCTTCCAGTGGGGCTGGCTCGGACCGGTGTTCGGCGTGCACGACCCGGGACCCATCCTGAGCTTCCTGCCGACGATCCTGATCGGCATCCTCTTCGGGCTCGCGATGGACTATCAGCTGTTCCTCGTGTCCGGCATGCGCGAGGCGTTCGCCCACGGTGCCCCGGCGCGCTTGGCGGTCCAGCGCGGGCTGCACGCCGGCCGGACGGTCGTCGTGGCGGCGGCGATCATCATGATCTCCGTCTTCGGCGGGTTCATCTTCTCCCACTCGGCGATGATCCGGTCGATCGGGTTCGGTCTCGCCTTCGGTGTGCTCGTCGACGCGTTCGTCGTCCGCATGCTCCTCATCCCGGCGGTCATGCACCTGCTCGGGAAGAGCGCCTGGTGGATCCCGAAGTGGCTCGACCGCATCCTCCCGAACGTCGACGTCGAGGGTGCCGCGCTCGAGCGCAGCCACCCGCATGACACGGGTTCGGTCGGGACCGCCCCGTCGAGCGGCGAGCCGCGGAACGCGGTCGACGGCGCGGAGACGGCGGCCCTCGGAGCCGGCGTGACCGCGGGGACGGCAGCGCACGTCGCCACACCGTCGAGTGAGCTGACGCGCCGGGAGGCGGCAGCCGCCGCCGAGCGGACGCACCCGGCGCACGTGCTCACGACCGACCCCGACCCGGCCGACCGGCAGGTCTCCCGGGTGGAGCCCGGGCTCGACGTCGTCGTGCACCCTGCGACCGCCGGTGTGCAGCGCGTGGCCGTCGGTGCCTACGTCATCGCGGTCGACGCCGACAACGGCACCGCGGTCGTCGAGCCGCCCGTCGGTGGCGTCGTGGTCGTCCGCGCGCCGAGGTAGCGCGAGCGGCCCCTGAGCCCCCCATCCGGTCCCTGAGCTTGTCGAAGGGCGGGGTTTCTCCGGGTGCATTTCGACAGGCTCAATGACCGGGTTGGGCTCGACGACCGGGTTAGGGGCGGCGGCCGGTGGTCGCCACTCCGCTACGGCTGCAGGCGGTCCACGATCCAGCCGCCGTCGGCCGCGAGGTAGCGGAGGCGCCGGTGCATGCGGTCGCGGCTGGCGTGCCAGAACTCGATCATGTCGGGGACGAGCCGGAACCCGACCCAGGTGGCCGGGCGGGGGACGTCGTCGCCCTCGCGCTCGAGCAGCTCGTCGGCCCGCGCGATGAGGGCGTCGAGGGTCTCCTCCGGGCCGTCGCGGAACGGCGTCGACTGGTGGGCGACCGCCGTCGCCGCTCGTGACTTGGGCGAGCGGTCGGCGAACAGCGCGTCGGACTCCTCGTCGCTCAGCTGCTCGACGCGGCCCTCGAAGCGGAGCTGCTGCATCGTCTCGCGCCAGTACACCTGAAGGGCGGCGCTCGGGTTCTCGGCGAGCTGCCCGCCCTTCCGGCTCTCGGTCGAGGAGCCGAAGATCAGGCCGCGATCGTCGAGGGTCTTCACATCGACGGTGCGCGCGCTCACGACGCCCACCGAGGTGGCGGTCGCGAGGGTCATCGATCGGGGTTCGCTGACGTCCCGCTCGATCGCTGCGGCGAGCCACTGCTGAGCGAGCAGCATGGGCTCGGCGGGCGGGGTCTCGAACTCGGGCAGCTGCAGGGTGTCGTCTCCGGAGAGGGGTTCGGCGCTCATGTCGCGAGCCTACCCGCGTTGCCCTCGGTACCGACGACTGGGGCGTCGGCACAGTCTCCTCCGGAACCGTGGTGTGCGGGCACATGGTGCCCGGACAGGCCGCGGGCTAGCCTCGAACCGCCCGCCAGGGCGCACCTCCGAGAGAGTGAGCACCGCATGCCGTACACCGACACCGACGACGTCTCGATCTACTACGAGGTGGAGGGCGACCCCGCCCACCCGGTGATCGTGCTCATCGCCGGCGGCGGCGCGCAGCTGCTGACCTGGCGCGATCCGTTCCGGAGAATGCTCGTGGACGAGGGCTTCCGGGTCGTGCGGTTCGACAACCGCGACGTCGGCTTCTCGCAGCGGTTCGGCGGCGAGACGGACCTCGACGGCGGGTACTCGCTCGGCGACATGGGCGACGACGTCCTGCGGGTGCTCGACCATCTCGGGGTCGAGCAGGCGCACCTCGTCGGGCACTCGATGGGCGGCATGATGGCGCAGATGGTCGCGCTCGACCACCCGGAGCGCGTGCTGAGCCTCGGCCTGCTGTCCACGATCCCCGGCCAGGACCCGCGCTACATCCTGCACGGTGAGCGGCCCGAGCTGCTCGTCGAGCCGGTGCGGTACACCCGCGAGGAGTCCGTCGCCGCGATGGCGGAGCTCGCCGCACCCGTGCCCGGCGCGCGCTACCAGCCGGACACCGCCTGGGAGGTGTGGGCGACAGGTGAGGCCTACGATCGTGGCTACGCGCCAGAGGGCTTCAGCCGGCAGTGGGCGGCGCTCCTGCGTGCGCCGGAGCGACTCGAACGACTGCGCGACGTGACCGTGCCGACCCTCGTGCTCCACGGTCGCGAGGACGACGTCCTGCACTGGTCCTCCGCCGTGGACATCGCTCAGGCGATGCCGGCGGCCGAGCTCCACGTCCTCCCCGGCATGGGGCATCTCATCCCCGCCGAGCTCTGGCCGACGCTCGCCGCCGGCATCGTCCGGGTCGCGAGGAGCGCGTCGTCGCAGGGCTGAGATGAGGCGATCCGTCGCACTGGACGCCCGAGAACGACGATTCGCCTCAACTCACGGCATACCGATGAGGCGCACCCGGCAGGCGAGTTCCGCGGCGAAGCGGACGTCGGGGTCGGCGAGGTCGAGTTCGAGCGACTGCTCGATGCGCCGGATCCGGTAGTTCACCGCGTTCGGGTGCAGGTTCAGTTCCGCTCCGGCACGCGCCAGCGAGTTGCGATGGCTGAGGTACGCGAGGAGCGTCCGCACCGAGATCGTGGCCCGCTCCGGTCCGAGGGCGTCGAGTGGCGAGAGGATGTCGTCGAGGAGCGTCCGGCTGAGCGGTGAGGCGTAGAAGTCGAGGAGCACCCGCCGCAGCCCGGTGACGTCCGTCGCCTCCATGGTGCCGAAGCGACCACCCGCGATGGCGGCCTCCGCAGCGACCCGCGCCTCGGTCGCCGACTGCCGGAGCCCCGCCGCCCCGCTCTGCGGCGTCCCGAGCCCGACCGTGAAGGTCCACTCCGGCCCCGCGATCGTCGCGGCGTGCGCGACGATCCGCTCCATCACGTCGCGCAGGCGCCGCTGGTGGTCGGGTGCGCCGAGCTCCTCCGATGCGATGACGACGATCTCGTCGCGCCGCATCGCGAGGTGCCACTGCTCCTCGCGCTGGTCGACGAGTTGCAGCGCGAAGAGCTCGACGGACGGTGCGAGCACGGTGGGCGCCCTGCGGTCGGGATCGCTCGCGTGCTTCGGGGTCAGCCACGCCACCGCGTGCGACAGCTGCAACGGCAGCCCGGCGCGGACCGCGTCCATCGCGAAGCCGTCGATACGGGACGATTCCGCGAAGATCAGCTCGATGATGAGTTCCGCCCGCGAGCGAACCGAACCGAACCGTCCGTGCAGCTCCCGTTGCAGGGCGCGCGAGAGGACGGAGGCGATGACCGGGAGGGCGATCGCCGCCGCCGGGTCGTCACGCTCGGCGTGGACGCGGCCGATCGGGATCTCACCGATGCACACCGCGTCGGGTTCGAGCCAGCTGGCACTCGCATCCTCGACGAGCGTGACCGGCACCCCGAGCGTCGTGCTGGCGACCTCGAGGATCGCCTCCCGTACGCCGACACCCGACGCCTGCTCCGCTTCGGCCGCGGACGCGCTGATCACCCGCTGGATCGCGAACTCGGCGCGCGACATCGCCTCCTCGGCCCCGCCGCGGATGGTGCGGTCCATGAGCACGGCGAGGTCGGAGGCGATGCCCTCGCTCATGATCACCGGCAGACCACCGCGATCCGCGAGAGCCCGTGAGGTCTCAGCGACCGGGAACGCACCGACGAACACGAGGCCGGCACAGCCCGCGGCGATGGCCCGGCGGATGGCGATGTCGACCTGGTACGGCCTCGGGACGGCACCGTCGGGGGTCGTCACGATGGCGATGGAGTGCTCGGTCGCGTCGTTCAACTCATCGAGCGCGAGGATCTCGACGCCGGTGACCGGCACGCCCGCGGGTGCACCGGCGACGCAACGGGCGCCGAGATGCTCGGCTTGGAGGATGACGTCCGCAACGGTGACTTGGGCCATAAGCACATTCTGCCCCGATTGTGTGGGCTACGGGAACATTGTCGTGATTCCCCACCCTGCCTACGCTCGGTACATGTCAACGAACCACCCCGCTGCACGCTCCGCAGCGTCGGCCACGCCGATCACCAGCATCACCCTGGCCGACGTGCCGGCGCTCGCCGCAGGATGCGCCATCTTCGGCACCGGAGGCGGCGGCGCGGTGCAGACCCCGCAGCTCGGCGTCGAGATCGCCCTGGAGCGGTTCGGTCCGGTCCCCGTCAAACAGGTCGCCGACCTCGACGCGGACGACGTGGTCGTCGCCATGTCCGGCATCGGTGCCCCTTCGGTGGGCTTCGAGATGCTCGGCGCGAGCGGCCAGGCCGAGATCATCGTCGAGGAGATCGAGCGACTCACGGGCAAGCGCATCACCACGATCATGGCGACGGAGATCGGCGGCAGCAACGGCGTCGGGCCCGTCGGCTGGGCCGCGAGCCTCGGCCTCAGCATCCTCGACGCCGACGGCATGGGGCGCGCATTCCCGGAGGCGCCGATGACCGCGATGAACGTCGCGAACCTCCCGCCCGGGTACGCGGTCCTCAGCGACGTGATCGGCAACGTCTCGATCCTGCGGCCGGTCAGCCTCGCCTGGCTCGAGCGCCACGCCCGCGCCCTCACCGTGGCCAGCGGAGCGATCTCGATCGGCGCCAACTACGTCATGGACCGCGACACCGTCCGCGGCGCGGTCATCGAGGGCAGCGTCAGTCGCGCCGTGCAGGTCGGGCGACGGCTCCTCACCGCCACCGACCCCGTCGGCGCACTCACGGACGAACTCGGCGCATCCCTCATCACCGGCGGCAAGGTCGTCGACATCGAGCGCCGCACCGAGGGCGGGTTCACCCGCGGCTCCGTCACGGTCGAGGGGATCGGCGAGCACCGCGGTCGCCTCACCCGCGTGGAGATCCAGAACGAGAACCTCGTCGTGATGGAGGACGGAGCGGTCATCGTCAGCGTCCCCGACCTCGTCACGATCGTCGACTCCGAGACGGGCGACGCGATCTCCACCGAGATGCTGCGCTTCGGACAACGGGTGAGCGTCCTCGCCTGGGCGTGTGACCCACTGTGGCGCACCGAGCGCGGCCTCGAACTCGCCGGTCCGCGCGCGTTCGGCTACGACCTCGACTACGAGCCGTTCGGCGTGAGCGCCGACGAGACCATTGGAGCGACCCGATGAGCGCCGGCACCAGCACCGTCACCGACACCTCGGGTGAGCTCGCGATCGGCATCGACGTCGGCGGGACCAACACCGACGCCGTCGCGCTCTCGGGCACGGGCGAGGTCGTCTCGTGGACGAAGCAGCCCACCACCCGCGACGTCACCGGCGGTATCCGGGCGGCGCTCGCCGAGGTCCTCGACCAGCTCGGTGACGACCGCGGCCTCGTCACCCGCGTCATGCTCGGCACCACCCACGCGACGAACGCGATCGTCAACCGTCGCGACCTCGGACGCGTCGTCGTCATCCGGCTCGGCTCGCCTGCCGCCACCTCGCTCCCGCCGCTCGCCGGCTGGCCGCGGGAGCTGCGCGACGTCGTCCTCGCGGGGAGCATCCTCGCCGGCGGCGGCCACCTCGTCGACGGCTACCCGATCGCCCCGCTCGACCGCGACCTCATCCGTCGGGAGCTCGACGCCCTGGCCGGCACCTTCGACGCCGTCGCCGTCTGCGGGATCTTCAGCCCCTCGTTCCCCGAACAGGAGCTCGAGGTCGAGGCGCTCGTCCAGGACCACGTCGGGGTCGACATCCCGGTGTCGCTGAGCCACGAGATCGGCGCGCTCGGCCTGTTGGAGCGCGAGAACGCGACCGTCCTCAACGCGTCCCTCTACGCCGTCGCCCGCGACGTCACGAACGCGCTCACGACCGTCGTCGCCGAGGAGCGACTCGACGCGACGACCTACTTCGCCCAGAACGACGGCACGCTCATGGCCGTCGAGTACGCGGCGCGCTACCCGGTGCTCACGATCGGCTCCGGGCCGGCGAACTCCATCCGCGGTGCCGCGTTCCTCTCCGGTGCCGACAACGCGATCATCATCGACGTCGGCGGCACGACGAGCGACCTCGGCGTGCTCGTCGACCGGTTCCCACGCGAATCGACCCTGCCCCGCGAGGTCGGTGGCGTCCGGACGAACTTCCGCATGCCCGACATCCTGAGCGTCGGCCTCGGCGGCGGCACGATCGTCGACACCGCGACCGGTGTCCCGCGGCACGACTCGGTCGGCTACCGGCTCACCGAGGAGGCGCTGCTGTTCGGCGGCACCACCCCGACCCTCACCGACGCGGCCTCGCTCCAGTTCGGCATCGCCGACCGCGAGCTGCCGCCCCTCGACCGCGCGACCCGCCAGGCACTCGAGCACGCGCTCGGCGTCGCCCACGAACGCATCGAGTCCGCCGTCGAGCGCATGTCGCTCGGCCGTACCGGCCTCCCGCTCGTCGTCGTCGGCGGCGGAGGATTCCTCGTCCCGGACGCCGTCCTCGGCGCGAGCGAGGTCCTGCGCCCGGCGCGCGGCAACGTCGCCAACGCCGTGGGCGCGGCCATCGCGCTCGCCGGTGGGCGCTCCGATCAGCTCTGCGACTTCGCCGACCGCGCAGCCGCCATCGAGGAGGCAGGACGCTCCGCGATCGAGAAGGCGATCCAGGCCGGCGCAGACCCGCGCTCGGTCGAGATCGTCGACGTGCTCGAGACCCCCGTCTCGTACGCCACCCGTCCCACCCTGAAGGTCTCCGTGAAGGCGGCGGGTCCGCTCGCCCGCATCGGAACGGCGACCCGGCAGCGCATCTGACCCACCCCAGCACCAGCACAGCTCTCCACCAGCACCAGCACCAGCACGGCACCTCACCCCATCTGATCCGGCCACCCGCGCACCACGGCCACCCGAGTACGAAGGATCCAGCATGAACAGCAAGCGGAAAGCCGCGGCGGCCCTCGCCACCGCGGCCCTCACCGCGGTGGCTCTCACCGCGTGCACCTCCTCGCAATCCTCCGATTCCTCCGGCGAGTACGTCTCCGGCGGCACCTTCGTCACCGCGATGAGCGGCGACCCCGGCAGCCTCGTCCCCATGACGGGCATCAGCCTCGAGGCCCGCGAGATCATCAGCTTCCACTACGAGTCGCTCGTGTACGTCAACGCCGACGGCGAGCTCCTGCCCTGGCTGGCCGAGAGCTGGGAGGAGGACGCGAGCTCCACCTCCATCACCTACACGCTCAAGGACGGCATCACCTGCGCGGACGGCACCCCGTTCACCGCGGAGACCGCCGCGGCGAACATCACCTACAACGCCGACCCGGCCAACGCGACCTTCTACTACGGCGCGCAGGTCTCCGAGCGGATGACCGCGACCGCCGACGGCAACCAGCTCACCGTCACGAGCTCGACGCCCGACCCGTTCATCCTCGCCAACACCGGCACCGTCGAGATGGTCTGCCAGGCCGGCCTCGACGACCCCGACTCCCTCGTCGAGACGATGAACGGCACCGGCCTCTTCACCCTCGACAAGGCGACCCCGGGTTCCAGCTACACCTTCACGAAGCGCGACGACTACACCTGGGGTCCCGAGGACGTCACGAGCGACACCAAGGGCCTGCCGGACACCTTCGAGGTCCGCGTCGTCACCGACCCCGGGACCGCCGCGAACCTGCTGCTCTCCGGTGACGTGAACGCCGCGAGCATCGGCGGCGCCGACCAGGACCGCGTCGAGGCGGCCGGTCTCGGCAGCGAGGGCGTGCGCAACCCGATCGGCGAGATGCTCTTCAACGAGCGTCCCGAGCGTCCCACCTCCGACCCGCTCGTCCGTGAAGCCCTCGTCACCGCGATCGACCGCGAGCAGGTCGGCGAGGTCGTCACCGACGGCACCGCCGAGGAGTCGAAGTCGCTCGTCGTGAAGAGCCCCTACCTCTGCGTCGCCGACGGCCCGCAGTGGACGCTCCCCGAGACGGACGTCGAGAAGTCCGGCGAGCTGCTCGACGAGGCGGGCTGGAAGCTCGGTTCGGACGGCAAGCGGTCGAAGGACGGTGAGCCGCTGACGATCAAGTTCATCTACGACGCGGCCACCCCGAGCCACGCGGCGGCGGCCGAGCTCGTGCAGCAGACCTGGGACGAGCTGGGCGTCACGACGGAGCTCTCGGGCAACGACGCGAACGCCTGGTCCGAGCAGCTGTTCTCGACCTTCGACTGGGACACCGGCTTCGTGCAGATCGCTCCCGGCGGACCGGTCATCGTGAACACCTTCTTCGGTGGCGAGACCCCGGACAAGGGCGGCAACAACTTCATGTTCGTCGACAACCCGGAGTACGACGCACTCGCCGAGCAGGCCAAGACGGCCAGCCCCGATGAGACCTGCGACCTCTGGCAGCAGGCCGAGGCGAAGCTCATCGAGCGGACGGACGTGTTCCCGATCGCCGACGCGCAGGACTTCATGTACCTGAACGGCGCCGAGGTCGAGCGGCCGAACTTCATCCGCCCGACGAGCATCCGGATGGTCGGCTGATCATGGCGATCCCCTCGACCGTGACCACCGGGCAGGCCACCGACCCGGCCACGGGCCCCGGCGGCCCGGCGGTCGCGCGTCGAGGGGGTCGTGGCGTCCTCGGCGGACTCTCCCCGCGGACGTCCTTCATCCTCCGACGACTCGGCCGGGTGCTCGTCTCGCTCGCCATCGTCATCGTCGCGACGTTCCTGATCGTGCAGCTCGTGCCGGGAGACCCGGTGCGGGCTGCGCTCGGGAACAGTGCGACGCCGGAACTCGTCGAGCGGACGCGCGCCGACCTCGGCTTGAACGTGCCGGTGCCGGAGCAGTTCGTCAACTACGTCAGCGGACTGTTCCGCGGCGACTTCGGCACGGCGATCGGATCACAGCGGCCGGTCGCCGACACGATCGCGCAGCGCTTCCCGGTGACGCTCACCCTCGCGGTCGCGTCCTTCCTCCTCGCGGCGATCGGCGCCTTCCCCATCGGCGTCGCGACCGCGGTGTCCTCGCGCACCGGCCGCCGCCGACTCGCCGACCTCGGCGTCTCGGGTCTGCTCGGCGTGCTGATCGCCATCCCGAGCCTCCTGCTCGCCGTCGGTCTCATCGCCGTGTTCAGCATCGGCCTCAAGGTGCTCCCGGCCGCCGGCTGGGGAGGCTTCGACCAGGCGATCCTGCCGGTGGTGGCCCTCGCGGTCGGCCCGATGGCCTACCTGGCCCGCATCGTGCACGTGGAGATGCTGGCCGTCCTCGAGATGCCGTACATGACCACGGCACGGAGCAAGCGCCTCCCGACACACCTCGTCTACCTCCGGCACGCGCTGCCGAACATGGTGACGTCCACGCTCACGATCGGCGGCATCATCCTCACAGGTATGGTCGCCGGCACCGTGCTCATCGAGACGGTCTTCGCCATCCCCGGTCTCGGGACGAGCATCGTCTCGTCGATCACCTCGAAGGACTACCCGATGATCCAGGGCATCGTGCTCGTGTACGCGATCCTCGTCCTCGGCCTCAACCTCCTCATCGACATCGCGCTCGCGACGATCGATCCGCGCTCCTCGATCACGGAGGGCTGAGCTCATGAGCATCCGTCCGACCACCTCCAGTCCCACACCCTCACGCCGATCCCCGGTGCTCGACCGCCTCCGCACCCCGCGCGGCCTCACCGGCGCGATCGGCGCGCTCCTGATCATCGTGGTCGCGGTCGTCGGCCCGACCGTCTGGGGGTCCGCCGCCGACACGACGTCCGTGGCCGACCGCCTCGCCGGTGCGAGCCTGGCCCACCCCTTCGGCACCGACGAGCTCGGCCGGGACGTCTTCGCCCGGGTCATGGTCGCTACGCGGGTGTCCGTGCTCCTGACCCTCGGCGCCACAGCGATCTCGGTCGTCGGCGGCGTCGTGCTCGGGGCCGTCGCGACGGTCCTGCCTCGACCGCTCCGCCGACTCGTCACCGCCCTCATCGACATCCTGCTGTCGTTCCCGTGGCTCCTCATGGCGCTGTTCTTCTCGGTGATCTGGGGCGCGAGCGCCACCGGCGCGATGCTCGCCGTCGGGTTCGCCGGCGTGCCGACCTTCGCCCGCCTCACCTACACGCTCGCGTCGTCGCTCATCGGTCGCGACTACGTGAAGGCCGCGCGGATCGCGGGTGTCGGGCAGGCGGAGGTGCTCGTCCGGCACGTCATGCCGAACATGCTCCCGCCGATGCTCGTGAACGCGGCGGTCTCCGCCTCCGGCACGCTGCTCGCCTTCGCCGGCCTGTCCTTCCTCGGTCTCGGGGTCCAGGCGCCCGAGTACGACTGGGGGCGCCTCCTCGGCCTCGGGATCGCCCGCATCTACGGCAACCCGATGGCGGCGATCGGTCCCGGTATCGCGCTCGTCGTGTGCGGCGTCATCTTCACGCAGCTCGGCGAGCTCTGGAACGAGTCCTCGAAGCGGCTGCTCGGCCTGCCTGCGCCGGCGCGACGTCGCACCGCGGCTCCCGCGACCGCGTCGGCTGCGGCTGCGACCCCGGCCGACCAGGAGCCCGTCGTGCAGGTGCGCGACCTCCGCGTCGCCTTCCCGGACCGCGACGGCCGACTCGTCGAGCGCGTCCACGGCATCAGCCTCACGATCATGCCCGGCGAGGTCGTCGGGGTCGTCGGCGAGTCCGGATCGGGCAAGTCGGTGAGCGCGATGGCGATCGCCGCCCTCCTCGGGCCGGACTCCTCGGTACAGGCCTCGGAGCTGAGCTTCCGCGGGATCGACATGACCGCTCCGCTCACGAAGGCCGAGCGCAGCCGCCTCGGCCTCGAGCTGGCCATGGTCTTCCAGGACCCGCTCACCTCGCTCAACCCCTCGCTCACGATCGGGAAGCAGCTCCGCGAGACCGTCGAGGTCCACGAGGGGCTCTCGACGGCCGAGTCCACGAAGCGTGCCGAGGCCGCACTCGAGTCGGTGCGGATCCCGCTTCCGGCCAAGCGCCTGAAGCAGTTCCCGCACGAGCTGTCCGGCGGCATGCGCCAGCGGGCCATGATCGGCATGGGGCTCATGGGCCGCCCGAAGCTGCTCATCGCCGACGAGCCCACGACGGCGCTCGACGTGACGGTGCAGCGCCAGGTCCTCCGGGTCCTCCACGAGGCGCAGGGGCAGACGGGCGCTGCGATCCTGCTCATCTCGCACGACATCGCCCTCGTCAGCGGGTTCTGCGACCGGATCCTCGTCATGAAGGACGGCCGCATCGTCGAATCGCTCGATGCCGACCGCCTCCACGAGGCGCGGCATCCGTACACCCGTGGGCTCATCGCCTGCGTCCCCGACATGACCTCCGACCGCACCATGCCGCTCCCGGTCATTGGTGCGATCGACGAGATCGACGAGGAGGACCTCCTGGTCCCTGCCCTTCGACAAGCTCAGGATC
The DNA here is from genome assembly GCF_001650455.1 of Plantibacter sp. H53. Lineage (NCBI taxonomy): Bacteria > Bacillati > Actinomycetota > Actinomycetes > Micrococcales > Microbacteriaceae > Plantibacter > Plantibacter sp. H53. The sequence goes on along the minus strand of NZ_LWCT01000025.1, from coordinate 943 downwards.
CGGTTGTCGAAGGGCCCATCACCACCGAAGGACGGCGCGCATGACCGGTCTCGAGTTCTCCGGCCTCACGGTCCGCTACGGCCACGGCGCGTCCGCGCACACCGCGGTCGACGGCTTCGACCTCACGGTCCGACCGGGCACGTCCCACGGGCTCGTGGGGGAGTCGGGCTCGGGCAAGTCGACGGTCGCCGCGGCCGCCGTCGGCCTCGTCATCCCGAGCGCCGGCGGCATCCGACTGAACGGCGCCGACATCGTGGGGCGCTCGTCCGCTGCCCGTCGTGCGCGTCGACGCGTGCAGCTCGTCTTCCAGGACCCGTACTCCGCGCTCGACCCGCGCATGCCGATCGGACTGTCGATCGCCGAGGGGTCCCGGGCGACGGGGCGCTCCTGGAGTCGCTCGGAGCAGCGGTCCCGGGTGGGTGAGCTGCTCGAGCGCGTGCACATCGACCCGGACCGGGCGAATGACCTGCCGTCGGCGTTCTCGGGTGGTCAGCGGCAGCGCATCACGATCGCCCGGGCGCTCGCGGCCGAACCGGAGGTCCTCATCGCCGACGAGATCACCTCGGCGCTCGACGTGTCGGTGCAGGGCGTCGTCCTCAACCTGCTGCGCGAGCTGCAGCGCGAGCTCGAACTCACGGTGCTGTTCATCTCCCACAACCTCGCCGTCGTGAACTACATGTGCGACACGGTGAGCGTCATGCAGGCCGGCCGGGTCGTCGAGGCGGGTCCGACGACCACCGTCCTCGCTGCTCCCGAGGACGCCTACACCCGAGAACTCCTGGCGTCCGTGCCCGTGATGGGCCGTCGCATGACCTGGGACGAGGAGTAGCGGAGGGATTCCCGCTCCCGGTCACTGAGTGCACCTCCGCCGGTCACTGAGCTTGTCGAAGTGCGCACGGGTGACGTCGCCCTTCGACGGGCGGTTCCTGAGCCTGTCGAAGGG
>NZ_LWCT01000024.1:0-231953 GCF_001650455.1 Plantibacter sp. H53 | reverse complement strand
CCCTGAGCCTGTCGAAGGGCGAATTCCCAGGCACCCCTCCCACCCCTGACCTACACTTGTCGGAGCAGGGGGAGTACTCCTTCGCGACATGCTCGTCAGTACGGATCCGCCATCGGGTCCCGGGGTGTCGGCTCTCATCGAGAGTGGAGAAGACCGTGTTCCGACCATCGCGTCGGAGTCCCGTCCTCGAGCCCCTGGAGCCACCATGGCCGTCACCCCGCTGATCTGGATCATCACCATCGGTGTCACGATCCTCTTCTTCGTCTACGAGTTCTTCGCGCACGTGCGGAAGCCCCACGAACCGACCATCGCCGAGTCGGCACGCTGGTCGATCTTCTACGTCAGCCTCGCCCTGTTGTTCGGTGTCGGCATCGGCCTCGTCTCCGGCTGGACGTACGGCGGCGAGTACTTCGCCGGGTACCTGACCGAGAAGGCGCTGTCGATCGACAACCTGTTCGTCTTCCTCATCGTGATGGCCGGGTTCGCCGTGCCGAAGGCGTACCAGCAGAAGGTGCTGATGATCGGCATCATCATCGCCCTCATCATGCGCGGCGCGTTCATCGCCGTCGGCGCCGCACTCATCGACAACTACTCGTGGATCTTCTACCTGATGGGCGCGCTGCTGCTCTTCCTCGCGTACCGCCAGGCGTTCGGTAGCCACGAGAGCGACCCGGCCAACGGCAAGGTCGTCGGATTCGCCCGCCGCATCCTCCCGATCACCGACACCTACCACGGCGACCGACTCTCGGTGAAGATCGACGGCAAGCGCTTCTTCACGCCGATGCTGCTGACGATCGTCGCCATCGGGTTCGTCGACCTCGTGTTCGCGGTCGACTCGATCCCCGCGATCTACGGCCTCACCGAGGAGGCGTACATCGTGTTCACCGCCAACGCCTTCGCCCTGATGGGTCTCCGCCAGCTGTTCTTCCTCATCGGTGGTCTGCTGGAACGCCTCGTCTACCTCGCCCAGGGCCTCGCCGTCATCCTCGCCTTCATCGGCGTGAAGCTCGTGTTCCACGCCCTCCACGTCAATGAGCTGCCGTTCATCAACGGCGGTCAGCACATCGACTGGATCCCCGACATCCCGATCTGGTTCTCGCTGCTCTTCATCGCCGCGACCATCACCGTGGCGACGGTCGCCTCGCTCGCGAAGACCCGCCGTGACGCACGGGCCGGCCTCGAGCGGTAGTCCACGACGGTCCTGCTCGCGGCACCGGTGATCCGTTTTCCGCAAGAACCGCCGGCCTGAGGAGATCCTCTGTCACGATCTCCTCAGGCCGGCCGCCGTGGGGCGGCCGTCGCGATGAGGAGTGACGATGGGTGTGCTTCGCGGCAGCGTGTCCGGTGTGCTGGCGGTCGTCCTCGCCTGCGGTGCCGTCGGCGCCGGCACCCTCCCGGTATCGGCCGTCCCTGCCACGACCGCGGCTGCCTGCCGTTCGCTCCCGGCACCCGCCGTCGAACTCCTGCATGCCGGAGACGCACGGACGGCGTTCGGCGTGGACGGTTCGGGGGTCCGGGTCGGGATCATCTCCGGATCCTTCGGAAACGCCGGCGCGGAGGCCGTCGCAGCCGACGTCGCCGCAGGACTCCTCCCCGGGCCGGGGAATCCCTGCGGCTTCGGGACGCCGGTCTCCATCCTGAACGACCCGCCGGTCGGCCAGGACGACGAAGGACGGGCGATGGCTCAGCTCGTGCACGGGATAGCCCCCGGGGCAGAGATCCTCTTCGCGTCCGACAGCGCCGGGTACCCTGCCGCCGTGGACCTGCTCGTCGCCAATGGTGCCTCGGTCATCGTCGACGACGTGCAAGGCGGCGAGGACCGTCGCTACCGGACCGGTCCCGGCGAGGCGGCCATCCGTCGGGCGGTCGACGCCGGTGTGTTCGTCGTCACCGCGGCCGGGAACTTCGCCGTGCCGGGCGCACCCGGTTTCCCGAGCGCCGGGTCTCCGATCGGGTCCTGGGCGACCGACCGCTACCGCCCCACCGATTGCCCGGGGAACGTCTCCGAGCTGTTCGACGCCGGTTCCGTCGACTGCCTCGACTTCGACCCCGGTGACGCGGTCGACTCGGCCATGGGGGTCACGCTGCCGGCCGGTTCGATCATGGTCGGCTCGCTCGATTGGGGCGAGCCCGACGGCGGGGTGTCCACGGAATTCGAGTACGTCCTGTCAGTGGAGGACCGGACGATCCCGTTCCCGGCGGCGGACCCGCAGCTCGCCACGGGCACCGCACCGCTGCAGAACCTGTCGGACACCGAACAGTCCGAGGTGCAGGTCAGTGTCGTCCGGCACCTGACGGCCACCGCGGCGACCCCTCCCCTCGCCCTCACCTGGACCCCGTTCCCCGGCCGGCCGGAGCTGATCGCGCAAGAGTACTTCCGGTCGACGGCGACGGACATCGTCGGCGCAGCCCTCTTCGGCCACCAGGCGACTCCCGAGGTGTTCAGCGTCGCAGCCGTCGACGCGGCAAACTCCACCCTGGAGACCTACTCCTCCCTCGGGCCGTCGACCATCCTCTTCGGCGTCCCGACACCCGTCGTCGTCCCCGGTCCGACCGCAGCCGGTGTCGACGATCTCCCCGTCTCGACGACCGTCCTCACCGGCTCCGGCAACTTCCGGGGAACCTCGGCCGCGGCCCCCACCGTCGCTGCTGCAGCAGCGCTCGTCCGTCAGCTCAGGCCGGATCTGACGCCGGGTCAGGTGCGAGCAGCGCTCACCGACCATGCGCGTCTCGACACCATCACCATCCCCTGGGACCCCTCGATCCCGACCGAACGTTCGGTCGGCGCGGGCCTGATCGACGTCGGCGCGAGCCTGCAGGCCGTCTCACTCCCGACCCCTCCGGGGCCCACCACCGTGTCCGAAGCGGCGATCGACGCCCTCCCGCCGACCGGGCTCTCGGGGACGGCGCTGCTCGCGACCGTCGGTCTCGCAGGATCGCTCGCCGGGGCCGGGGCGTGGCTGCTCCTCGGACGACGGCCGAGGCGTCGGGCCTGACCCCGTCACGAGGCCCGGTCCAGGCCTCGACCTCACGGTTCCCCGCTCCTAAGCTGAGCCCATGTGCGGTCGCTTCGTCGTCACCGATTCCACGTCCACCCTGCTCGCGGACCTCGTGGCCGAGTTCGAAGCGCCCGCGCCCGACTACAACGTCGCGCCCACCACCGAGGTGACGGTGGTCCGCACCCGGCACGAGGAGCGGACCGCGACCAGCGCCCGTTGGGGTTTCGTCCCCGGCTGGGCCAAGGACTTCGCGAAGCAGCGCCCGCAACCCATCAACGCGCGGATGGAGACGGTCGCGACCGCCTCGATGTTCCGCAAGGCCTTCGCATCGGCACGGTGCATCGTCCCGGCGACCGGTTACTACGAGTGGGTGGTCACCGAGACGGGCAAGCAGCCCCACTTCATCCACGACCCCGACGCCGAGCTCGCGATGGCGGGCATCATCAGCGCTTGGCCCGACCCGGCCAAGGCGGAGGACGACCCCGACAAATGGCGGTTGTCGATGGCGATCATCACGCGGGACGCGCACGTCTCACCGGGCGAGGTCCACGACCGAATGCCGGCCTGCCTGACCCCCGACGGCTACGACGACTGGCTCGGCGACCACCTCGACACCGACCAGCTGTTGCAGCTACTCGACCGCGAGTCCTTCGCGGTCGCCCACGATCTCACCCACTACGAGGTCACACGCGACGTGAACAACGTCCGTAACACGGGCCCGCACCTCATCGAGCCGCTCCCGGGCTGAGTGGTCGGCGCGGGCGGTCGTCGAGTTCCTCAGCTTCCTCACAGACGATCGTCTAAGCTAGACGAGCGTCTGACTCAGACGATCGTCTAGCGGCCCGAGCCCGGGCCCTCCACCTCGAAGGAGCGCTCGTGAGCGGTCTGCGCCAGTACGCGATGAACCAGGTCCGCGACGAGATCATCGACGCCGCCGGACTCGAGTTCGGCCGGAACGGCTACGCCGGGACGTCGTTCTCCGGCATCGCGTCCGTCATGGGCAAGCCCAAGTCGGTCATCGGGTACCACCTCTTCCCGTCGAAGCGGAGCCTCGCGCACGCGGTGATCGCGGAGCAGGACGAACGGTGGCAGGCGGCGGACGCACGGATCGGCGTGCCCTACGGCGCGCTCCGTTGGGTGACGATGATCCTCGCCTCCGCGCAGGAAGCGCAGCGGTCCCCCATCGCGATGGGCGCCATCCGGCTCCTGCACGAACTGCCGCGGATGGACGATCCGGTCTACACGGTGTTCGACTGGCGGGCCTACACGCGTACGAACCTCCGCATGGAGGCCGCAGCGCACGATCTCGACCTCCCCGACCTCGACGGCGTCGCAGACGTCCTGCTCGACGCCTGCTTCGGACTCGTCACCACGACGGTGGGCGACGACGATGCGGCCGAGCTCAGTGAGCGACTGATCACCCTGATCCGGCCGATCCTCGCGACCGTCGATCCCGCCGGCGCCGCAGCCACGACGACCGCCGCGGCGGCCGCTCATGAGCTCGTCGCCGGGCCAGCTGAGCACTGACCTCCCCGGGCATCGACCCCTCCCCCGAACCCCGTCTCCGCAATCGGAAGGACGCCCATGTCCCAGATCGACGCCGTGCCGAACGGCACCACCCGCAGCACCACGGTCGCGGATCGCGTGCACCTCGTGCAGGGCCCGTCCGTCAACTGGATCATCGTCGAGGGTGACCTCGGGCCGGTCCTCATCGACACCGGCTACCCCGGCGACGGTGCAGCCGTCACCGCGACCCTCGGCGCGCTCGGCTACGCGGTCGAGGACGTGCGGGCGATCCTGCTCACCCACGGACACAGCGACCACATCGGCAACGCGACGTTCATCGCCGGGTTGGCGGAGTGTGACATCCTCGCGTCCCGCGACGAGATCCCCAACGTCCGCCGGGAGGTGCTCGAGCAGGTCGGGCTCGCCGACGTCCAACCCCACCTCGAGCGTCCCGGGGTCGCCGACTGGGTCAGCCACGCCGTCGAGGCCGGCGGACTCGAGGTCGTGCCGCCGACGTCGGTCACCGCGATCGAGGACGTGCCCGAGCTCCGGGCGATCCTCGGGGTCGCGGTCCGCCCGCTCCCCCTCCCCGGCCACACGCGCGGGCACCTCGGGTTCCTCCTCGTCGAGCATGGTGTCCTCGTCGCGGGCGACGCGCTCGTCACCGCCCACCCCACCAGCCCTCACGACGGCCCGCAGTTGCTCCCCGAGATGTTCCACGGCGACCTGCAGCGCGCCCGCCAGTCGTTGACCACGCTGGCCGGACTTCCGGCCTCCGTCGTGTTGCCCGGACACGGCCCGGCGTTCTTCGGCTCGCCGGCGCAGGCAGCGGCGGAAGCCCTCGCCTTCGGGAGTGCGTTCTGAACCTCCGGCTTCCCGTCGGACCACTGCGATAGCGTTGGTCGCGTCCCCGAACCCGGATCCCGAGCCACGAGGAAGTGACCATGAAGAACCCGTTCCGCCGCGACGGCAGCCCGAACGATGGCAGCCCGGTCGATGAGCAGACCGACGTCCCAGAGCAGCCGAACCAGGGCCGCACCCTCGAACCCGCTCCCGAGGTACTGGCCGAGCTCGACGCACTGAACGAGGCCTGCCGGGCGGCGCCGGACGACATCGACGCGCAGATCCGGCTCTGGCGGGCGGTCGCCGCACTCGACCGGTGGGTCTTCATCAACCGCGGTCCGGAGGACGACCCTCGGCCCTATGCGATCGCCGCGGAGCCCGGCAACCTGCTCTGCATCTACAGCAGCGGGACGCGGGCGCAGGAGGCCGCCTACGCGAACGGCCTGGTCCCGTCCGATGCCACGGTGTCGCTGCTGGCGGTCCCGATGCCGGGCGCGATCGACTGGGTGCTCTCCTTCGGTGAGTTGGGCGTCGCCGGCGTGACGATCGACTACCCACGCCTGGGCGCCTGGTCTCCGCTCCCGAACCTCGCCAGGCTCCGTCCGGCAACCGGCCAGGGCTGACGCCGACACCGACACCGACACCGACACCGCGGAGGATCACGATGCACGGCTCGGAGCTGCAGGAGCGGGCGGCTCGCCGCGCCGACGAACTCCCCGGTGCGGAGCTGACGCACCCGTTCGGCGAGGAGTGGGACGTCTACAAGGTGCGCGGCAAGGTCTTCATGCTGCAGACGGGGGCGACGGGCGAACCCATCGTCACCCTGAAGGCGAGGCCCGAGGACAGCCGCAGCCTGCGCGAGGCCTTCCCCGACATCGTCCCCGGCTACCACATGAACAAACGACACTGGATCTCGCTCAAGCCGGACGGCGAGCTCGAACCGGCGTTCGTCGACGACCTCGTCACGGAGTCGTACCTGCTCGTCGTCGAGGGGCTGCCGAAGCGGCTGCGGCCGGTCGATCCCAACACGTTCGGGCAACGCCGCGAACGCTGAGCACCGGGCCGGCAGCACTCAGACCGGGATGCGCCTGGCGCCGGTGCCGGTGTCGCCGAGTTCGTCGTCGGGGTTGAGGAGCGTGCACGCCTTCATCGACAGGCAGCCGCAGCCGATGCAGCCGGTGAGCTCGCGTTCGAGTTGCTCGATCCCGCGCCGACGCTGTTCGAGGACCTTCTGCCAGCGGCGAGACGCGCGCTGCCAGTCCTCGTGACTCGGGGTGCTGGAGAGTGGCACGTCGGCGAACGCCTCCGCCACGTCTTCGAGCGGGATACCGAGTCGCTTCGCGACCGAGATGAGCGCGACGCGGCGCAGCATGTGGCGGGGGTATCGCCGCTGGTTGCCGGTGGTCCGCTCGGAACCGATGAGGCCGAGCCGCTCGTAGTAGTGCAGTGCCGACACCGCGACACCGGTGCGACGGCTCATCTCGCCGACACTGAGCAACTCGTCGGGGCTGTGCACCGCGTTCCAGCAGCTTCCTCGAATCGACCTCAAGCGACCTTGAGGTACAGCTCGTCTCGACGCTACAGGAGCCGCGCATGTCCGGGCACACCTTCTCGCCCGCTGAGCGTGCGACCCGACCGCCCTTCGACAGGCTCAGGGACCAGGTGTGTTTGTCGCGCATCTCCCGGTCGCTGAGCAAGTCCTCCCCGGTCACTGAGCTTGTCGAAGTGCTCACGAGGATGCCCCACCGTCCCCGACACACCTCTCCCGGTCACTGCGCCTGTCGAAGTGCCCACGAGAGACCCTTCGTCGGCGGGGTCAGAACGGGGCGGGGTCCGGTTCGGTCCGGTGGTGTTTCCCGTCGGGTGTCGTCCACTCGAGGACCCCGCCGGGTCTGTGGTCGAGGTTCCAACCGGGGAGATGCTTCATCCGGTGATGATGTCGACAGAGACAGGCGAGGTTCCCGACATCCGTCGTCCCGCCGTCCTCCCACGCGACCGAATGATCGAGGTCGCAAGCCCGGGCCCGTCTTCCGCAACCGGGTGCCCGACAGGTGCCGTCCCGCAGGCGTACAGCGCGTTGGAGGTCGGCCGGAACGCGGTACTGATTCCGCCCGACGGAAAGGACCGCGCCGGTCTCGGGCTGGACCAGGATCCGGGTGAAGCTGGGGGCGTTCACCGCGATACGTGCCGCGGTCTCCGGGTCGATGGGGCCGTAGCCGTCGAGCATGCCGGGTGCATCGGAGACGCCGGCCATCGTGAGCGCCGGGACCGTGATCTGCACGGTCGGTTTGATGTGCTCCTGCACCTCGATCGGGTGCGGGAGCGCCGGGCTCGACATGACGTCGTCGGGTGTGACGCCGGTGAGCGCGAGGGCTGCGAGGGCGTCAGCCTGCAATTGTGCGCAGGTGCGGGTGTCACCCGCCGAGCGTGACTCGGCCGCGGCCGCATCGACCCGCTCGACGATGCCCTGCGCGATGGGCGCCGTGGTGAAGAGATGCACCCAGGCCATGCCGTCCGCTGCGGGCTCGAACTCCACCCGGCGGTCCGCCTCCGAGCGGATTGCTCTAGCGGTGATGGACTCGGGGTGGAGCCGCTCCCGGAGCACTCGGGCGTGCCTGCGAAGGTTCGCGTTGGTGGACGCTTCCGCAACCGGCAGGACTTCCGCGAGGAATACTGGCCGCCCTTCGGTCGGGACGTCACTGAGCTGGTCGATGATCGTCTGCGCGTGCCTGGCCGAGATCCGGCCCGCTTCAAGGGAGGCGAGCACGGCCGGCGCTTCGTTGACGAGCCGCTCGGCGTCGTTCGTCGCACGCTGCACGGTCCGCTCAGGGGTGCGGGTCGCCATCGCGAGCGCCGCACACGTCGAACGACGGGAGAGGGCCTGCCGTTCCGCCGGCGGGAAGATCGCCGGGACCGTGGCGTCGGCGAAAGCGTCCGCGTAGGCGGCGGAACGGGCGAGGAGCCGGGCCTCCTCGGCGTCCAGCGCCGCACGCCGACGCTGGATGTCCGCGTAGTGGTCCGAGAACTCCGCGAGGCGTGCGGCGTGCTCGTCGCTCGCGCGGATCGCGGTGAGGGTGGTCTCGGTCATGGGACAAGTCCACCATGGACCACTGACATTCCAGATGCCGAGTGAGGGTGACTGTGGAAGTTGCTCGTGTGCCCTTCGACAGGCTCAGGGACCGGGACAGGATCACCGGAGCAGGAGGTCTCTCGGCAGGCACAGGAAGGGGTTCGTCCCGGAACACGACGTTCCGTAGGCTGGAGGGGTGAAGCTCATCGCCACCGTCCGCGACCGCGCGACCATCACCACCGAAGCCTCCGCACCCGACGTCGCCGCTCTGCGTGCCGCTGTCATCGCCTCCACCCCTCCCGGGCACGCCCTCGCCGGACTGCACGGCGGTGGCCGAGTGAACGGCGACCTCGTCGGCACCGCGGTCTTCCGTCCGACCGCCACCCGCACCATCGAGGCCGAGGGTCGCGACTACCCGAGCGCTCGCAAGGCACTCGAGGCACTCGTGCCGGAGGAGCAGGTCGTGCTCTCCGTCCACGCGGTGGACCAGTAGGGACTCCGGCGTGAGCGGCCACGCATTCTCCGTGGGATCGATGGTGCGCTTCCATGAGGTCGTCTCACCGCTTCCACCGACCGACACCCTGACGGCCATGCTGTCGACGCTGCAAGCGGACGGCTTCGCCGTGGCTCCAGAGGAGTTCACCGCCGACCCCTGGACCATCCGCTACGCCGTCATCGGCGACGACGCCGCCTCGAACTGGAGCGGGTTCGCCCTGGAGGTCGTGCCGCTCCTCTCGCTGCTCGGCGTGCGCCGGCCGTTCGCCCGGTGCGCGGTGCCCGTCGCCGTCCGGCCGACCGAGTACGGCTCCGTCCTCCACACGACGACGGTGTGGGGGTTCAAGGGTGAAGCCAGCACGGTCGGTATGGTCGCCAAACGCGTCGCGGCCGCCACCGAGCAGGCCACCCGGGTCGTCGGCGGGACCCACCGGGCCACGCTCTCGATGATCGACCGCACCGTCCCGATCGACGGCCGGCGCTTCCAGCGGCTCACCGGCTGGAAGCAACGCTCACGGGCCTGAATCGCATCGACAGCAGCCGCCACTCAGCAGCAGCGCGAGCCCGGCGTCCGGTCCTGCTCCGCGAAGCGCTCTCGCCAGAACGTGCGCTCGTCCGGAACGGCTGCGTCGGGATGGACGCGACGCTGGTGATCCACGTAGGTGGCGTAGGCGGTGTCGCCCATCAGCGAGGTGACGAACCACCGCAGCGCGGCCCAGCCCCGTCGTATGCCGGCCATCAGTGCCCCGACCGCGCGGGTCGCTTGTCGGCGTCCACGGTCGACCACTCGCGCTCGAGCGCCTTCTCCGCCTTCGTGGCGAGGAGACCCGACGGCGCGTACCGGCGCGACGGCAGCGCCGGATCCTCCGAACTCGGCCCGCCACCCGAGCGGAACGACCGCGCCGTGTGGAGGATCGCGAAGAAGATGACGATGATCGCGAGGGTCACGAACAGGATCGAGAGCACTCCCTGCACGGTGGTGTTCCGCACGACCGCCTCCATCGCCGCCCGCGTCGGCGCATTGCCGAAGCTGTCCTCGCCCGCCGCGAGCGCCTCGCGGAACGCCGCGTTCTGCGCCCAGTAGCCGACGGCCGGAACCGGCGAGAAGATCTTGAACATCGACGCGGTGATGGTGACCACGGCGGTGAAGGCCAGCGGGACGGCGACGATCCACAGCCACCGGAAGTTCCCGCGTTTCGCCACGATCGCCATGCAGACGGCGAGCGCGATGGCGGCGAGCAGTTGGTTCGCGATGCCGAACAACGGGAAGAGGGTGTTGATGCCGCCGAGCGGATCGGTGACGCCCATGATGAGGATCGCTCCCCACGCCGCCACCATCACCGCAGTGCAGATCCACGCTCCGATCCGCCAGTCCGGGTCGCGGAACTTCGGGATGATGTTGCCGAAGGTGTCCTGCAGCATGAAGCGCGCCACGCGCGTCCCGGCGTCGACGGCGGTGAGGATGAACAGCGCCTCGAACATGATCGCGAAGTGGTACCAGAACGACATGAGCGACGTGCCGCCGATGAGTTGCTGCATGATGTGCGCGAGGCCGAGGGCGAGCGTCGGCGCACCGCCGGTGCGGGAGACGATCGACTCCTCCCCCACGTTCGCCGCGGTCTGCGTGAGCACGTCGGGCGTGAGGTTGACCCCGGCGAGACCGAGCGAGTTCACGAACGCGACCGCCCCCTCGACGGTGCCACCTGTCGCCGCCGCGGAGGAGTTCATCGCGAAGTAGATGCCGCGGTCGATCGACAGTGCCGCGACGAGGGCCATGATCGCGACGAACGACTCCATGAGCATGCCGCCGTATCCAATGAAGCGGGTCTGGCGCTCCTTCTCGATCAGCTTCGGCGTGGTGCCCGAGGCGATGAGCGCATGGAAGCCGGAGAGGGCGCCGCACGCGATCGTGACGAAGAGGAACGGGAACAGCGAGCCGCTGACGACCGGGCCGGCGTCGCCACCGGCGAACTCGCTGAACGCCGGGACCGTGATCTCCGGGCGGACGAGGACGATCGCTCCCGCGAGCATGACGATCGTGCCGATCTTCATGAACGTGGAGAGGTAGTCACGTGGTGCGAGGAGCAGCCACACCGGCAGGATCGCGGCGACGAAGCCGTAGACGATGATCCCGACGGCGATGACCGTGCGGTCGAGGGTGAACGCCGCGGCACCCCACTCGGTCTCGGCGACCCAGCCGCCGGCGACGATCGCGAACATGAGCAGGACGAAGCCGATGATCGAGATCTCGGTGATCTTGCCCGGCCGGATGAACCGCAGGTACACGCCCATGAAGAGCGCGATCGGGATCGTCATCGAGACGCTGAAGACACCCCACGGGCTCTCGCCGAGCGCGTTGACGACGACGAGGGCGAGGATCGCGACGATGATGACCATGATCGCGAGCGTCGCGATGATCGCCGCCGTCCCGCCGATCACGCCGAGCTCGTCGCGCGCCATCTGGCCGAGGGAGCGGCCGCCACGGCGCATCGAGAAGAAGAGGACGAGGTAGTCCTGCACGGCACCCGCCAGGATCACGCCGATGATGATCCAGATGGTGCCGGGCAGGTAGCCCATCTGCGCCGCGAGCACCGGGCCGACGAGTGGACCGGCACCGGCGATCGCCGCGAAATGGTGGCCGTAGAGCACCCGGCGGTCGGTGGGGACGAAGTCCTTGCCGTTGGCGAGGTACTCGGCCGGGGTCGCTCGTCGGTCGTCGGGGCGCAGCAGCTTGCGTTCGATGAGCTTCGAGTAGAAGCGGTAGGCGATGAGGTAGGTGCAGACCGCCGCGAAGACGAACCAGATCGCGTTGACCGTCTCACCGCGGACGAGGGCGAGCATCGTCCAGGCGAGACCGCCGAGGAGGGCGATGGCGACCCACAGGATCACCTTCGCCGGGGTCCATCTCGGGGCGAGGTCGGCCTCGTCGACCGCCGTGGGCGGCAGCTCCGGATCCTGGACCAGGACGGGTTCCGCCTCCCCGCCGCCCGCGGGCTGCACCGCTCCGTCCCGCCCCGATCCTGCGCGTGCTCGGTCCTGTCGTCCGGCGTCGTTGCCCATGACGATTCCTCCCTCAACGGTGGTTTTCGTGCGTCGAGGCTAACAGCGTCGCGGCGGCGGGCGCTCGCGGGGTCGGGGTCAGACGCGGAAGGTGGTGCCTCGGACGACCAGGTCGGGTGCGAGCTGGACCGATGAGACGCGGGCGTGCTCACCCGAGAGCCGACCGAGCAGGAGATCGAGCGCCGCGTACCCGGACTCCTCGAACGGCTGGCGGACGGTCGTGAGGTCGAGTGCCGACGCCAGCGGTCCGTCGTCGTAGCCGACGAGCGAGCGCCCCTCGGGCAGGTGCGCGCCGGTGACGCGGAACGCCCGATGCGCGGCGGCGGCCAGCTCGTCGTGGTTGGCGACCACGGCGGTCGCTTCCGGGTCGGCCCGGAACGCCCGCTCGAGCGCGGCACCGACGGCTTCGACGAGGTCCGTCGCGGCGACGTCGGCCACGGCCTCGGAGACGGAGAGCAGGTGACCCAGGCCGCGCGCCCGCAGCATGCCGGCCGACACGTACTCCTCGGAGCGTTGCGGTTCGTGGAGGAACACCACGCGTTCGTGACCGAGCTCCGCGAGATGTCGAGCGATGAGTTCACCACCCTGCTCGTCGTCGATCAGGACCGAGGGCAGCCCGAGCCGCCGCTGCGCGCCGTCCGGGACGTCGACGAGGACGACGGGCGGGCCGGGGAGCGCCTTCGACTCCAACGCGGCCGGTGACAGCGGCACGCCCATCACGATGATCCCGTCGATCCCCGCACGCATGGGAAGCGCGTCGAGGACGGGACTGTCGCTCCCCGCCGCCGAGGGGAGGTCGTGCACGACGATCTCGACGGAGTCCGTCGCGGCGCGCTCCATGAGCCCCGACAGTCGCCGGTAGTAGGAGGCGTAACTCGAGAACGGCGCCGCGACGGCGATCCGCTGAGCGCCGCTCGCGGCGACGCCACCTCGGTAGCCGAGCTCCGTCGCCGCGGCGATGACCGATCGTCGCGTCGCTTCGTTCACGCGCTGCGGGTGGTTGATGGCCAGGGAGACGGTGGAGATGCTCACGCCGGCACGCTTGGCCACCGCGTAGATCGTGGCCTTCTGCGGTCGCTCGTCTATGGCGCACCTCCTCCGTCGATCCTAGCCCGTAAAAAGTTCTTTGATCGAAGTTCTTCGATAACGGATACTCGAACCGGACACGGCATCGATGCCGGGATCGGAGGAACACCATGGCTCGGAGCAAGCCCACCGTCGACGCGTTCGTCACGGCGGTCACCGGGCGTCTGGCATCACTGCAGCAGACGCCCGAGCCGAAGGATCCCGTCGGCCGGCGTGCACACGCGGCCGCCTTCGACCGGGTGTCCTCCGAGGCGCTCGGCACCGAGACCCTCGTGGCGGCGACCGAGGACCACACCGTCCACGTGCCCGGCCACCCTGACGCACGGCTCCGCGTCTACTGGCCCGACCAGCAGCGACTCCCAGCCCTCGCCGACGGTGCGTCCGGTGGTCGGCCCGTCCTCGTCTACTTCTTCGGCGGTGGCTTCACGATCGCCGGGATCGACTGGATCGGTTGGGATGCCGGGTTCCGTCGCCGCGCCAGGGAGGCCGGTGTCATCATCGTCGCCGGCGAGTACTCGTTGGCCCCGGAGGTCCGGTACCCCGCGCAGCCGGAGCAGTGCTGGTCCGTGTTCGAGTGGGCGGCCGAGCACGCACGTTCACTCGGCGGCGACCCCGACCGACTCGCGATCGGCGGTGCATCATCGGGCGGGAACCTCGCCGCCGCCGTGACCCTCATGAACCGCGACCGCGCCAAACGACCGATCCGGCTGCAGCTGCTCGAGGCGCCGTCACTCGACCTGACCCGCGGACACCTCGACGCCCGGGGGATCACGCAGGTCCCGGGTGCCATCCTGCGTCGCCTCGCGCGCCAGCTCGTGCTCCAGTACCTGGGGCCGGACCGGGCGACGCAGCGCGAACCGTACGCATCGCCGCTCCTCGCGACCGACCACCGGGATCTGCCGCCGGCCGTCATCTACACGGCGGAGATGGACCCGCTCCGCGGAGACGGCGAGGCCTACGCCCGCGTGCTGAGCGAGGCCGGCGTGCCGGTGAGCTGCGTCCGGTACATCGGGCAGACGCACACCTCCGGCGGGCTGACCGGTCACGTCCCGGCGGCAGACCACCTGCATCGCGACGTCATCACGACCCTGCGGACGCTGCACGAGGAGCCGGCGAGCTACGGTGCGCCGCTCCGCGAGCCGGCGGAGGCCTCGCGGTGACGTCCGTGGAGGAGCTGCGGCTGGATCCGGGTGTCCTCGCCTGGGCTGGGCGGATCGAGCAGCACGCGGAGCAGCTGCCGGCACTCCGCTCCTCGGACCTGGTCCTCCGTCGGCAGGCGGCGCGGCGGCTCTCCGACCTCCTGGCGGAGGAGTTCACCGAACCCGCGCCGCCGTCGGTCGAGATCACCACGAGCTGGATCGACGGACCGGCCGGGCCGCTCGAGCTCCGCCGATACCGCCCGGAAGGACTCCCGTCTCCGGCGCCGACCCAGCTCGCGCTGCACGGCGGCGGCTTCACGTCGGGCACCGTCCACGAGCTCCTGAACGACCGGCTCCTCGCCGCCCGGGCGCTCGCCGCCGGGATCCAGGTCGTCGCGCTCGGATACCGGCTCGCACCCGAGCACCCCTATCCGGCCGCCGTCGACGACACCGTCCACGCCCTTCGGGTCCTGACGACCGAAGCGGGCCCGAGCCGTTTCGACATCGACCCAGGCCGCCTGGGCATCGCCGGCAACTCGGCGGGCGGCGGGATCGCGGCGAGCGCCGTCCTCCACCTGCGTGACTCGAGTGATCTCCCGCTCGTCCATCAGGCGCTCGAGGTCCCCGCGGTGTCGCTGACCCCATCGGGCGACTCCGCCACACGGTATGCGCGCGGGTTCGGACTGGACGACGCGGAGGCACTCGTGCCGCTGTATCTCGGCAGTCCGCGGGCGGTGGACGCCTACGCCTCCCCGCTCGAGGCCGACGACCTCTCGGGCCTGCCGCCCACACTGATCCAGGTCGCCGAGCACGACCCGCTCCGCGACGCAGGTCTGGCGTACGGACGCCGACTCATGGAGGCGGGGGTTCCGACGATGACGTGGATCGGGCACGGGCACGTCCATGCGTCTGGTGGTCTCACGGCCGTCATGGAGGGGGCGAGGGAGTGGCAGGCGGTCCAGGCCACCGCGCTCCGTGAGGCCTACGGGACGAACCCGCTCACGCCAGAGCCGATCCAGCCGAGGAGACGATGATGTCAGCTCACACCCCACCCACCGGTCCGTCCACAGAACCCGCCGAGCCGGAGCCGCGGATCGGTGACGCCGTCCCCGTCGCGGCGGTCGATCCGGACGCCGTCCCCGGGTCACCGCAGGCACGCGGCTTCCTGCCGCTGTTCGTCCTGGCCTGGTTCGGGGTCACGCTGGCGCTCGGCACCATCAGCGGTGCGTCGATCCCGAAGGCCCTCGCCTTCCTCGACGACGCGACGAAGGGGACGAACCTCTCGATCGTCGCGGCGGTCGGTGGCATCGTCATCATGATCATCACGCCGCTGTTCGGCCGGCTGTCCGACCGTTCACGTTCGCGCTTCGGGATGCGGCGACCGTGGATGCTCGGCGGCGCGATCGTGGCGCTCGGTGGGGTCGCGATCCTGGCGACGGGTGACAGCCTCGCGGTGACGATCCTGGGCTGGAGCATCGTGCAGCTCGGCTTCGGTGCGACGAACATGGCGGTGCACGCGCTGCTCGCCGATCAGATCCCGGCGCGGATCCGAGCGCGTGTCGCGGCCGCCGCCAGCGTTTCGGGCGGGCTCGCCCTGATCGTCGGTGCGCAGATCGTCGCCGCCCTCCCGAATGACGCGCGGTGGACCTGGTTCGTCGTCCCGGGCCTGATCGGCGGCGTCCTGAGCACCGCGCTCGTGTTCGGGCTCCGGGACATCGTGCGGACGGTACCAGCTCCGCCGCTGCGCCTCGCCGACGTCCTGTCCACGTACTGGCTGAACCCCGTGCGCTACCGCGACTTCTTCTGGGCTTGGGCCTGCCGGCTGCTCGTGACGATGTCGATCGTCTCGGTGTCGATCTACCTGTTGTTCTTCATCATCGACCAGTTGGGCATCCCGAAGGAGCAGGCATCGGGGGTCCAGGCGAACGCGCTCATCATCTTCACGGTCGGGAACATCGTCATGACGGTGCTGTTCGGCTGGATCTCCGACCGGACCGGGCGACGGAAACCGATCGTGCTCGTCTCCAGCCTGCTGAGCGCCGTCGGGCTCGGGGTCGCGATCGTCTCCCCCGACGTCACCGTGTTCCTCGTCGGCATCTTCATCGTCGGAGCGGCTCAGGGAGCCTACGTGTCCGTGGACATCGCCCTCATGACGGAGGTGTTGCCGTCGTTCGACGAGGCCGGCAAGGACCTCGGCATCGTCTCCCTCTCGTACCAACTCCCGCAGCTGCTCGTACCGATCGTCGCCGTCCCCCTACTCGCGCTCGGTGGCGGGGAGAACTACCACGCGCTGTATCTCGCGGCGATCGTGTTCGCCGTCCTGGGCGGACTCGCCGTGCTGCCGATCAGGTCCGTGCGATGAGACCGGCACCTGCATGGTCAACGGCTTGCAGGGGTTGGTTCCGGGGTGGTTTCCAGGCGGGATCCATCTCGGACCCAGGACCCGGAGCGACACTGGATCACACCCGACCCTTGACCACCGGATCCCCATGACCCTGCCGTTCCCCACCTCGCCCGATGACGTACTGCAGCGGCGACCGCTCCGCGCCGCGCTCGCGGACGCCGTGCTGCAGGACTTCATCGACGACCTCCCGGTCCCCCTGCGACCGACCGACCTCGCGACCCGGCTCCTCTACCCGCGCTGGCAGGTGTACTCCGACATCCACGAGGGCAGACTCGTCGCCGAACGGGTCCGGAACAACAAACGGTTGTTGAAGATCGACGTCGAGCGGAACCGGGCGTGGATCGCTCGCGGGCTCGCCACCCGTCGGGCTCGCGCCGGGTCCGCCGTGGGCGAGGCGGGGCCCGAGTCGCCCGTCTCGGTCGTCATCGTGGATCCCGAGGCCCTCGCGCAGCTGAACACCCTCACGGCGACCGGCTTGAGCGTGCGGGAGGCGGTCGAGCATGCGCTCACCGTCCTCGGCTCGCGCGAAGCGGCGACCACCGCCACGGTGCCCGACATCGACTCGCGTGGCCGACAGGTGCGGGCGGGCTGACGCGGCGGAGACTCGTCAGATCGACGTGCGCATCGCGGCTCGAGCCAGTCGACTCCACGCGAGGCGTGGTGATGCGATCGCCGTCAACGGCCACCCAGCGCGAGAACGACGATGAAACCGACGACGAGGACGACGGCCGCGACGATGACGACGGTCGCAATGATCCCGATGCCGACCGTGGGAAGCTGGTCTGCGGACGAGCGACGACGCGCACCGCTGTCTCGTCGTGGTCTCACGTGTGGTCCCCCATGCAGATCGCGCTGGCTCTGCGCCGGCATCCTGGACCCCGACGCGCCGGGCAGCGTCGACCGACCCGGTTGACTCAGTATCGACGGCGCGGCGTTCCGTCCACATCCTGCCGCGGGCTATTCCACCCCCGCCACCTGGCGGGTTCGGCCTCCTGGCCGTCGCCGCGCGGTTCTCGGGACTCGTAGGGTGAGAGTCGAACTGAGGAGGACACCGTGATCGGAGTGGCCATCGTCGACGACGAGGCGTTGGTACGGTCCGGGTTCGAACTCATCCTGGGTGCCGTCGAGGACATCGAGGTCGTCGCCTCGGTCGACGGGATCGGCGCCGTGGAGGCGATCCGCTCGAGCCGTCCCGACGTCGTCCTCCTGGACGTCCGCATGCCAGGGCGTGACGGGCTCGACATCCTCGACGAACTGCAGACCTGGGACGACCCGCCCGTCGTCGCGATCCTGACCACCTTCGACTCCGACGACTACATCGCACGCGCCCTCCGCAGCGGCGCCGCGGGGTTCCTCGTGAAGGACACGGACCCGGAGCAGCTCCCGATGCTGCTCCGATCCCTCGCCGCTGGCGGCATCGTGCTGTCCCCGCAGGTGTCCCGGACACTCGTCGGCGGATTCGCCCGCACCGCCGACCGCGAGGCGGCGAAGCGACTGTCCGCGCTGACTGTCCGCGAACAGGACGTGCTCGCGGCGCTCCGGACCGGCGCGTCCAACACCGAGATCGGCGAGGCACTCCACCTCAGCCGCGCGACCGTGAAGGACCACGTGAGCGCGATCCTCGGCAAACTCGAGGTGACGACCCGACTCGAAGCCGCGATCATCGCCGAGCGTGCCGGGGTCCGCGGCGACGAGGCGACCCCGCGGTGAAGCGGCGCTCCCGGCTCTGGTCGGTCCTCCTCGAACTCGCCCTCATCGCGGCGGCGGCCGTCGAGAGCCTGACGACGCTCGAGTGGGCGACGCCCTGGGAGTCCGGCCTGGCGATCGCCGCCGCGGTCGGCCTCATCTTCCGGCGACGCTGGCCGTGGCTGTCGCTCCTCCTCGCCGTGCCGGCCTTCACCCTCAACCTCGCCACCCTGGCCGGGTTGGCGTCGCTGTTCTCCGTCGCGGTGCGGGAGCATCGACGCTGGCGGCTCGTCACGACGGGCGCCGTCGTCTTCGTCCTCGCCGCGGTGCCGTGGTGGGGGTGGACCTCGCCCAACTACACGATCCTGTCCATCGTGTACGCCGCGCTCTACGCGGCGGCGCCGATCGCTTTCGGTCTGCTCGTCCGCACCCGCCGCGAACTGTTCGACCGCATCCGCGACCTCGAGCAGATACGACGCAGCGAGCGGGCGCGCATCGCCTCCGACGTCCTCGTCGAGGAGCGCACGCGCATCGCCCGGGAGATGCACGATGTCGTCTCCCACCAGGTCAGTCTGATCGCCGTCCAGGCCGGTGCGATCCAGGTGCAGACCGAGGAACCCGCGACGAAGCGGATGGCGGTGACGATCCGTTCGCTCGCGTCGCGCACGCTCGACGAGCTGCGGGACATGGTGACACTGCTGCGCGCGGAGACCGGACACGCGCCGCTGGCCCCGCAACCGACAGTCGACGACCTCGCCCGGTTGATCGCGGAGAGCGGCATCGCCGTCACCTCCGCCATCGAGTTGCCGGACGGCCTCCCCGCACCCTTGCAGCGTGCGATCTACCGGACGGTGCAGGAGGGGCTGACGAACGCGCGCAAGCATGCGCCGGGCGCCGCGGTCGACGTGCGCGCGGAAGCCTCCGCCGACGAGGTCACCGTGGTCATCCGGAACGCCCGCCCCGCACGCGCGTCGGACAGCTCGCGGTCGTCCGCGGGCCACGGCCTCGTCGGCCTGAGCGAACGCGCCGAACTCCTGAACGGGTCCCTCCTCACCGAGGACGCGCCGACCCGGTTCACCCTGACGTTCCGCGCGCCCTACTGAGGCTCAGGGTCACTGACGCTCAGGGTCACTGAGCGTCAGGGTCGGAAGTCCGCTTCATCACCGAAGAGCGGCGTCTGGAAACGACGCTCGAAGCGCACGATGCAGCCGGTGCCCCGCACGAGCTCGTAGGCCTCGATGCACTCCGGATCCGTCGTCGCGGCGATGCGGTACTGCTCGTACGCGGCGAGCGACGGGAAGCTGAACAGCGCGAACGCCTCGTCGTTGTCGCCCTCCGCTGGGAGGAAGTAGCCGTGGTGGTCGCCACCGAGCCGGTTCACGAGGCGGATCCAGCGCCGCCCGTACTCGGTGAAGGTGTCGAGTTGCTCGGGGTCGATCTGGTAGCGGAGGTGGATGGTGATCATGGGTCCAGTCTGGCCGGTCAGCCGGCGGCGACGAACACCGTCCCGTCCGCGGACACGGTCACCGGCTCCGGGCCCGGCGAGACGAACACCGCAGCACCGCGCTCCAGCACCACCGTGTCCGGGCCCTGTTCCACGCGCGCGGTACCGGCGGTCACGACGATCACGGCCGCCCTGCCGCGAGCGAGGTCGCCCGCCGTCCCCCGGTCGACCTTGACGAGTTCGAAGTCGTCGACCGGCACCGGGTAGACGAGCCCGCCCTCCGGCCGGACGACCGGCTCGACGAACGGGACCGGCACCGGTTCGAACTCGAGGACGGCGAGCAGTTCCGGGACGTCGACGTGTTTCGGCGTCAGCCCGCCACGGAGCACGTTGTCGCTCGAGGCCATGACTTCGACCCCGAAGCCGGAGAGGTAGGCGTGGATGTTGCCCGCGGGCAGGAACAACGCCTCGCCCTCGTTCAGTGTCACGAGGTTGAGGAGCACCGCGACGACGATGCCCGGGTCGCCCGGGTACTCCTCGGCGAGTTGCCGGACGAGCTCGCGCTCGGCCGCCCAGCGTGGGTGATCGGGGTCGGTACGCGCGGCCGAGACGAGGGCGGCGACCACGCCGGGCGTCCGTCGTTCGAGCACCGCCCGCACCGTGTGTTCCAGACCGGCGTCGAGTAGCTGCCCCGCCAGTGTCTCGAGCACCCGCCGGTCGGTCCCCTCGACGAGGCCGGCGAGGTGGACGAGCAACGCCTGCGACCGGTCGGTCGCTCGGAATCCGCACAGTGCACGGAAGCCGTCCTGGAGGGCGACGATGATCTCCGGCTTGTGCGAGGCGTCCTTGTAGTTCCGGTGCGGCGCGTCCCGGGGCACGCCCCGGCGCTCCTCGTCCGCGAACCCGGCCCTGGCGCGGTCGGGAGTGGGGTGGACCTGGAGGGACAAAGGACCAGCCGCGGCCAGGAGCTTGAGCAGGAAGGGCAACCGGTCCCGTCCGCCCAGGGCGGCGTCGGGGTCCGAAGCGAGCCAATTGTTGAGGCTCGCGGGGCCGCCCTCCTCCGCGTGGACGAGGGTGGTCACGCTGTCGGGGTGCGCCCCGAGCCAGAGCTCGGCCTGGGGCGAACCGTCGGCCGGCACGCCAAGCAGCTCCGGGATGGCCGTCGTCGAACCCCATGCGTACCGTCGGGGGTCGCTCGTGATGCGGTGCAGGGTCATCCGTGCACGCGCCGACGACCGCGGAACAGCAGCAGACCGCCCATGGCGAGCAGCGCGAGAACGCCGACGATCCACGGCGTCGCCTCGAGGCCGGTGCGGGCGAGGTCGCCCGCGGGAGCGTCGGTGGCACCGGCGTTCGACCCTCCGGCCTCGCCGGTGCCGGGCTGTCCGGTGCCCGGCTCGCCTGTGCCGGGTTCCGGGTCCACCGCAGCGACGATCGTGGTGACGTCGTCGACCAACAGCGTGCCGGTCCCCTCGCCACCGAGGTAGAACCCGATCTGGGTGACGGAGGTGGGGTCGAACGCCGCCTCACCGGCCCACGCCGGCGGGGCGAAGTCCGAGAACGGGATCTCGACCAGCTGCCAGCCCTCGCCCACGATGGGCGCGACCGTCTCCCAGTACGTCCCCCGCGTCACGAACTGGACGGTGACGTCATCGCCCGGCGTCCCCTGCACCCAGAGCTCGAGCCCGCTGTACCCCCACCAGTCCTGCGGCGTCCGGAAGGTCCGGACGACACCGGCGTAGCCGGGACCGGCGAGGTCGTAGGCGGCCGACATCGCCTGCGACCCCGAGTCGGGGTTGCTCGTGAGCGTCGGCGTGATCGCTCCACCGCCGACGTTGCGCACATAGGCGGCTTGGAGTGCGGCGTCGTCGGTGTAGGACTCGAAGTCCTCCACGACGAGCGGCTCGCTCGGGAGGGCCTTCATCAGGAAGTCGGAGGCTCCCGTGCTCGTGGCGGTCGTCCCGGCCCCGTTGACCGCGGACACCGACCACCAGTACCGCTGCCCTGCCGTGAGCGAGACCGTCGGCGTGATGGAAGTCGTCCCGACGCCGTCGACGACGACGACCGGGTTCCCGAGATCGGCCTGTGGGGAGAGCGTGAAGCGGTAGTACGCCGCACCGGCCGACGGCTCCCAGGTGAAGGTCGGCGTCGCCGTCACGTCGACGGTGCCCGGTACGGGCGACGTCGAACCGAACGCCGCGGGCGGTCCGCTCGGGGCGTCCACCGCCGACCAGATGGTGGCCCGCGACAGCGTCGCGCCCGCGGCGAGGGTCACCCGCAGGTACGGGCCGACGAGGTCGCGTGCGACCACCGCGCCGCCGACGCCGGCCTCGGTCGCCGCGGTCTGCCAGGTCGAACCGTCGGCGCTGGACTCGACGACGACCGATCCGGAGACCGCGAACGCCGCCGCCGACAGTCGGTCCTGCTTCCAGGTGACGCTGGCACCGTCGGCGACCGCCGTCACGCTCGTCCCGTCGGCACGGGGCGTGATCGCCAGGTCGTCGTGCGCTTCGGTCAACAGCCAGGACTCGAGCGGGTCGACGAGCACGCGGGTGTCGGTCTCGGTCGGGACCGGGTCCGATCCGGACACGGGCACACCGCTCGCATCGAGCGCCACCACCCGGTAGACGGCGCCGGTCGGCGAGCCGAAGTCCGTCGCCGATCCCGCGTCGGCGGCGAGGACACCCGTGTCGACCGGTGTCCAGGCCGCACCGTCGATCGTCCACTCGACACGGTACGAGACCGCACCGCCGGCACCACGCCACCGGACGGTGTTGATGCCGTTCGCCCGGTCGATCGCCGTGATGAGCGGCGTCCCGACGGCGGGAGCGGCCGGCACGGCGCCGATCGCGGCGGCGTAGGCGGTGATCGCGGAGACCCTGGCGCGCTCGGCGTCGGTCGCACCGGGAGCGTGGATCGTGAAGCCGTCGTCGTGCGGCACGAGCCCGCCACGGTCGTTGTTGCCGAACAGCGACCAGAACAGCATGCCGGTCACGTTCGGGTCGGCGACGAGCGGTTCGAGGAGCGCCGGGCTCGCAGCCGTCGAGGCGTACTCGCCGGCCAGGTAGACCTTGCCGGCGGCGGTGACCGTTGCCGCGTCCGCGGAGACGCGTGCGGCGGTGGGCGGGTAATAGTGCACGTCGACGATGTCGAGCCCCGGCGCGGCGAGCGTGTCCGGATCGATGTCGAACCGACGTCCGGCCGCCACGAGCTGCTGCGGGGCGCGTTCCTTGATGAATGCGACCTGCCGGTCGATCCAGGGCGCGGTCATCCCCTCCAACTCGTTCCCGAGTTCCCACGCCATGATCGTCGGGTCCTCGGTGTACCGGACGCCGGTGAGCGCGTTCGTCCGCTGGAGGATCGCGTCGACGTACGCCTGGTAGGCGGCGATCGGACGCTCGTCGGTGTAGAAGTCGGCGGACGACAGGCCGTAGGGCGTCGTGAAGTCGCGATGACCGCCGTGGTAGTACTCCCACTCGTCGGTGAGCGGGAGGACGAGCCGGATCCCGAGTTTGCCCGCGTAGGCGATGGCGAAGTCGATCGTGGCGAACGCCTCCTCGTTCATCTGCCCGAGGGCCGGCATGATGGCGAGCGGGTTCGCGCCGTCCTGACCGGTCGAGGTCATCATGTGCGTCCGGACGACGGTCGAGCCCATCCGTGCCGCCGCGTCGAGGGTGTCGGCGATACGGAAGGCGGTCGGGTAGTCGACCCCGCCCACGTTCTCGTCGAGACCGAGCCAGTAGATGTTCGGTCCGCTGAAGCGGAAGGTCTCGCCGTCGAGCACGAGCCGGGAGCCGTCACGCTCGACGAACGAGGTGTTGAGCGACGTCCAGTCGGTGGGCGCAGCGGCGGCGGGGGTCGCGAGCGCCGGGAGCAGCGCGGCGGTGACGGCCGCGGCGAGTACGCCCGCCGCGAGACGTCCTCGGGCGCTGCGACGGGGATGGTGCGGGTCGGTGGTGCGGTTCATCGTGCCAGGCTCCTTCGTCTGGGATGGTGCATCAGGTCGTTCGCCGGGAGGCCGAGAGCCTCCGGTCGGTGGATGAGTGCTGCGGCGCCGAGGATCGGTCCGGCGCCGTCGAGGGCGGAACCCGTGACGACCACGTCGGCGGCGTAGTCGAGCACGATGGCGTCCTGCACCGCGGCGCGGACGAGGTCGAGGTAGTCGGGGCTGACGGCGGTGAACCCGCCGCCCACGGCGACCGCTTCGAGGTCGAGGAGGGTCGCGGCGCTGGCGATGGCCTGGCCGACAGCCGTGGCCGAGCGGACGACGGCCGCACGGGCAAGCGGGTCGCCGGTGGCCGCCGCGACGGCGAGTTCCTCCCCGGTGTGTCCGTCCCAGCCCATGGACCGGGCCCAGGCGACGCTCCGCGGACCGGAGGCGATGCGTTCCAGGGTCGCGTCGTCGGCGGACGTCCGCGCGTCCCGCGAGGCGATCTGCACCTGACCGATGTGGCCGGCGTTGCCGCTGCGGCCCGCGATCAGGCGGCCGTGCAGGATGATCCCACCGCCGACCCCGGTCGAGACGATCATCGCCATCGAGTTCTCGGTGCCACGCGTCGCTCCGAGCCAGTGCTCGGCGAGGGCGATACAGGTGCCGTCGAGCCGGACCACCACCGGGACGTCCGGTAGCAGCCGCCCGACGTGCGCGCGCAGATCGAAGCCGTGCAGCCGCGGGAGGTTCTTGGGGCTGACCGTCCCGCGCTCCAGGTCGACCGGGCCGGCGGAACCGATGCCGACGCCGACGAGCGCGGACCCGTCCGGCAGGTGTGCGACCGAGGCGAGGACGACCCGGTCGACGGCTTCCTCGAGCGCCCGGCGCCCGGCATCGGGCCCGGTCGGCGCCCGGTGCGCGCTGCCCTCGACCACGACGCCTTCGGCCGTGACGAGTGCCGCCTCCACTTTGGTACCGCCGAGGTCGACCGCGAGCGCGATCGATCCCGACGGGTCCTGCCTCCCGGTCATGTCCGCCAGGGTCACCGCGCCCAGTCCTCGACCAGCTGGTTCGCCGTGCGGACGACCCGGGTCGACCGGAGCTCGTCCTCGCCGAGTTCGGCTTCGGTCCGCACGCGGAACGTCACGCGCTCACCCGGCAGGAGCGTCACGAGTTGGTCGTCGACGACGGCGGCCGGGTCGACCTTGTCCACGAGCAGGGTGAGGTCGCGCAGGAAGGACTCTGCCGCGACGGTCACGGCGTACCCGCCCTCCTCGCGAGCGATCTCGATGCTGAGGCGTGGAGCGGGGAGCGCAGACACGCGAGCCTCGGCGAAGAACCAGAAGCCGCGTTCGGCACCGAGGGTGGCGACGAGCACCTCGTCGGTCGTCGATCCCGCGACCGCGACCGCTTCGGGGATCTCGACGAGCGTCGAGGAGCGTCGGTCCAGGTCGACCGGGACCCGCACGGAGGCCAGTTCCGTCCCGTCGAACCGGAGGCGTCGGATGACGAGCTCGTCCGCCCAGGCGTCCGGTCCGTCGTTGAGGACGGCGACCACGAGGCCTTCGCCACGCGGTTGGACGGTCACGAGGCGATCGGCGTAGACGTGCTTGAGCGCATAGAGCAGTGGCTTGGCGCGCTCGTCGCCGTCGACGGCGGCCCAGGAGGTCACGGGCCAGCAGTCGTTCAACTGCCAGACGATCGATCCCATGCAGCGCGGGCTCCAGGACCGGAAGTGCTCGATCGCCACCGTCACCGCGTTCGCCTGGTTGAGCGACATCGCCCAGTGCCAGTCCTCGGTGTCGTCCGGGAGCGGCAGGTGGGCGACGAGTCCGTCGGTCAGCTTGTCGTTGCCGTCGATCGCCTTCTGGTGGTGGATCATGCCGGGCGACTCCGGCGTGAGCGGCGAGTCCGAGATGGCCCGCCCGATCGTCGACCACGTCGCCGGCCCCTGCCAACCGAACTCGGCCACGAAGCGCGGCGAGACGTCGCGGTAGGCGGGGTAGTCGACGCGGTTCCACAGCTCCCACAGGTGCACGGATCCGTGGTCCGGGTCGTTGGCCGGGATGTCCGGCGTTCCCGACCAGGGGCTGCCCGCGGTGTAGTTGCCGGCCGGGTCGAGCTCGGCGACGAGCCGCGGCAGCAGGTCGAGGTAGTAGCCCATGCCCCAGGTGCGGCCCTGGACGCGCTTCTCCCATCCCCACTCCTCGAAGCCCCAGATGTTCTCGTTGTTGCCGTTCCAGAGCACGAGGCTCGCGTGCGGCATGATGCGCGTGATGTTGTCGCGCGCCTCCGCCTCGACCTCACTCCACAGCGGTTCCTCCTCGGCGTAGGCCGCACAGGCGAAGAGGAAGTCCTGCCACACCATGATCCCGCGCTCGTCGCAGAGTTCGTAGAAGTCGTCGGACTCGTAGTAGCCGCCACCCCAGATGCGGAGCAGATTGAGGTTCGCGAACTCGGCCTGGTCCATCCGGCGCGCGAGCCGGGCGCGGTCGACGCGGGTCACGAAGGCGTCGTCGGGGATCCAGTTGGCGCCGCGCACCCACACGGCCTCACCGTTCACGACGAAGCGGAACGAGGTGCCCTCCGCGTCGGGTTCGAGTTCGACGGCGACGGTCCGGAAGCCGATCCGCTTCGACCACTCGCCGAGGCGTGCCTCGTCCTGCCCGAGCGCGACGTCGAGGTCGTACAGCGGCTGCTCGCCGTAGCCGCGTGGCCACCACAGCTCGGCGTCCGGGACAGTGAGCTGGACGACGGCGGAACCGGCACCGGCCGGGAGCACGACCTCGGCGTCCACGCCGGCGACCGTGGCCGAGAGTGCCAGGGCGACATCGCCGTCGCCGGCGCGTTCCACGTCGACGTGCACGGCCACCCGGCCCTCGCCGCCGTCGACGGTCACGACCGGACGCACCGAGGCGAGCCGGGCCGTCGACCACGACTGCAGACTCACGGGCTTCCACAGGCCGGAGGACGCGGCGTCGAGCCCCCAGTCCCAGCCGAAGTTGCAGGCGGCTTTGCGGATGGCGTTGAACGGGTGGGAGTAGGTGTGCGGGCGGTAGCCGATCTCGAGGCTCGCGACGTCGGCGGCTGCGACGGGCGACGCGAAGTGCACGACGAGGTCGTTCTCTCCCTCGCGGAGGACGGCGCCGACGTCGATGCGGTAGGTGCGGTGCTGGTTCCGCGTGGTCGCGACGACCGAGCCGTTCACCGTGACCGTGGCGACGGTGTCGAGTCCCTCGAACACGAGGTCGTGCCGCTCGTGGCCGTCCGGCTCCCAGGCGAAAGTGGTGCGGTACTCCCAGTCCGTCGATCCGATCCACGTCACGAGGTGCTCGTTGCGGTCGAGGAAGGGGTCGGGGATGAGCCCTGCGTCCAGGAGGTCCGTGTGCACGAGGCCGGGCACCGTCGCGGGGACGCTCGTCCCGACGAAGGCCTCGGGGACCGCACCGCCGACCGCACGCAGACTCCACCCCTCGTGGAGGAGACGGGTGGTCAGGGGACGGACGGTGGCGGTGTCGATGATGCTCACTTGGTTGCTCCAGAGGTCAGGCCGTTGTAGATGTATCGCTGCAGGAAGAGGAAGGCGACGAGCGTCGGGATGATCACGAGGATCGTCCCGGCCGCGATGATCTGCCACTGGGCGCCGAACGGTCCCATGAACCGGAACAGCGAGGTGGAGATCACCCCCAGGTCCTGCGACGGCATGTACAGGAAGGGGATGTAGAACTCGTTGTAGATGGCGATGCCCTTGATGATCACGACCGTCGCGACGGCGGGTTTCAGCAGCGGGAGGATGATGCGCCAGTAGATCGTGAAGCGGTTCGCACCGTCGAGCATCGCGGCCTCGTCGAGGGACACCGGGATCGACTGCATGAACTGCAGGAAGATGTAGATCGCGACGATGTCGGTCCCCATGAACAGCAGGATCGCGGCGCCGCGGGTGTTGAACAGTTCGAGCGCCGAAACGACCTGGAACGTGGCCACTTGCGTGGTCACCGACGGGACGAGCGTCGCGAGCAGGAACAGCCCCATGACGAGCTTCCGGCCGCGGAACCGGAACCGGTCGAGCGCGTACGCCGACATGGTGCCGATCAGGATCGTCCCGGCGACGGAGACGAGCAGGATGATCGCGGTGTTGAGGAAGCCGGTGACCATGCCGCCCTGATCGAACGCGACGACGAAGTTGTCGAAGTTGAACCAGTTCGACGGTGGGGTGAGCGGGCCGGTCGTCCGCTGCTCGCGGTCGGTCTTGAACGCGAGCATGAAGATCGTGGCGAGGGGGACGACGGCGAAGAGGCTCGCGATGATGAGCGAGGCGTACTTGATCGTCGTCGCGGTGAGGGCGCCGGCGCCCTGTGGACGCTTCGGCCCGCGCCTCGTCCGCCGCAGCGGGGTGCGGGGCTCGGGAGCGGACGCGGAGACCGGTCGGTCGGTGGTGGCGGTCACGACTCGCCTCCCTTCTCGTCGGGGAACACCCGGCGTTGGACGAAGGTGATGATGAGGACGATCAGCAGCAGCACGACGGCCATGGCCGACGCCAGCCCCACCTTGGAGAACTTGAAGGCCGTGTTCACGGTCTGGATCACGAAGGTCTCGGAGCCGTTGGCACCGCCGGTCATGATGTACGGCATCTCGAAGGCGGACAGGGCCCCGGCGATCGCCAGGATGAACGACAGGCCGAGGATGCGCCGGATGCTCGGCAGGATGATGAAGCGGAACTTGTGCCACGAGTTGGCACCGTCGAGGTCGGCGGCCTCGTACTGCTCCGACGGCACCGACTGGATGGCGCCGAGGAAGAGCACGAAGTTGAGGCCCATGTACCGCCAGACCGAGGTCGCCGCGAGGGACGCGTTCACGAAGGACGGGTCGCCCAACCATTGCGGGGTGTCCTGCACGCCGACCGCCGCGAGCAGGGCGTCGAGGGTGCCGCCGGGTCGCAGGAAATAGAGGAAGACCAGACCGATCGCGACCCCGTTGATGAGGTACGGGAAGAAGATGACGCCCTTGAAGAGGTTCTTGAAGCGGGTGCGGAAGCTCAGCAGCGTGGCCAGGTAGAGGGCCAGGACGAGCTGGGCGACGGCACCGACGAGGTAGTACAGGCTGACGAAGAAGACCTGGAAGATCTCCGGCTTCGTGAAGATCTGCACGAAGTTGTCGATGCCGACGAACTCCTGCTCGGGCTCCAGGCCGTCCCACGAGGTGAGGCTGTACCAGAACATGTTCGCGACCGGCACGTAGGTGAGCACGATCAGGAAGGCGAGCGGCACCACCAGGAACAGCCAGGGGGTGACGCGCGAGCCGGTGGCCTTCGGCGGTCTGCCCGGCCGCAGTGTGCGCGCGCGGCGTGGATGGTTCGTCACCACCGCTCGGGTGGCGGGTGACGCTCCCTGGACTGTGACCATGTTCGTTGCCTTCGATTCGCTGGAGTGGGTGGATGGCGCCCGGGCCCGCCGGACCGGAGGTCCGCTGAGGGGGTTCGTGGGCCCGGGCGCCGGTCGGGTGCTACTCGGCGACGTCGGCGCGGGCTGCCGCCCAGCGCTCGTTCAGGTCGGCGAAGGCGCTCTCCTTGTCGCCGTCGGCGGCGCCGCGGGCGATGTCGATGAGCTTCTGGCGGTAGGTGTTGCCGAAGAGGTCGATCTCGGCGGCGTTCGCGATGTCGTTGATCACGGCCTCCTTGCCGACCGGGTCGGGAGCGAGCTCCAGGTAGGTGACACCGAGGTCGGCGAAGTCGGACAGCGAGTCGGGTGCCGGGTCGCTGATGACCGGGCTGATCGCACCCTGGCTGGCGGCGAAGCCGGACTCGTTCGTGAACCAGTCGATCCACGCCTTCGCGGTCGCCTTGTTCTTCGAGTACTTGCTGACCGCCAGGAACTTGTCGGAGGCGGTGACGGAGGTGAAGCCCTCGTCGGTCTTCCACGGCATCGGCCAGAAGCCGATGACGTCGCGGGACTCGCCGGCCTTCTCTGCGGCGTCCTGCATCTGCGAGACGGCCCACGAGCCGAGGACCATCGAACTGATCTCACCGGAGGCGAGGAGGTTCTTCGACTCCTCCCAGTTCGTGGTGGTGGGGTCGGGTTCGCTCAGACCGGCGGCGACGGTGTCGAAGAGGAGGCCGTCGATGTTGTACTGGTCGTTGCCCTCGGTCCACGGGCTGTCGGTCGCGATCATCTCGGTGCGGACCTTCGGGCCCTGCACCGCTCCGAGGTTGCCCTCGAGCGTCGCGAGCGGCCAGCCGTCCTTGTAGTTCGTGTAGTACGGGATCGAACCGGTGGCCTTGATCTTCTCGAGCGCGGCCAGGTACTCCTCCTCGGTTGCCGGGGGCTCGGTGATGCCGGCCTTCGTCCAGACGTCGCGGTTGAAGACGTAGCCCATGGCGGACCCGAAGGTCGAGACGCCGTAGGCCGTCCCGTCGAAGGAGGCCTCGTTCGCGAAGCGGTAGGTCTTGGATTGCTCCTCGGTGCTGCCGAGCGGCTCGAAGAAGTTGGCGTACTGGTCCTTCGTGACGTTCGAGGACGGGATGAGGAGCACGTCGCCGTAGTCCTTCGAGTTGAGGCGGATCTTGGCGTCGCCCTCGTAGTCGGTCAGGGCTTCGAACTTGACCGTGGTGCCGGGGTACTGCTTCTCGAACTCCTTCGCGTAGTCCTTGAAGGTGGTGTCGACGAGGTCGGTGCGGTTGGTGAGGACGGTGATCTCACCGTTCGGCTTGCCGTCGTCGTTGGCGGCACCGCCGGAGCAACCGCTGAGGACGAGTACCGCGGCGGCAGCCGTCGCGGCGAGGCCGATGATCGGTCTCCGGGACATGGGAACTCCTTCGTTCGTGGGGGCGAAGGGCCGGGTCGCCTCCTCGCTCGCTGTCCAGCATCGTCTGCCGTCCAGCACCCGTCAAGAGTAAACATTATTAATTTATATAACAAATCGATCACAGGAAATCCGCCCGCCGGTCACCCTCGAAGCCTCAGGCGACGGGGACGGGACCCGAAGTGGAGCGCTCGATGACCACGGCGTGCGGCGCTTCCCGGGTGGCGCCTGGGCGACCCGCCAACAGCTCGAGCAGCTCCTCGCCCGCCATCTCGCCGATGCGTTGCACGTCGTGACTGAGCGCCGACATCGGCGGGTCGGACAGCTGGCACTGCGACGAGTCGTCCCACGCGACGATCGACAGGTCGTCGGGGACGCGCAATCCGGCCTCCTGCACGGCCTGCAAGCCGCCGAGCGCCATGACGTCGCTGTCGAAGACGACCGCCGTCGGTCGCGGGTCCCGTGCGAGCAGCGCCTGCATGGCCTGGACACCGGACGCCCGGGAGTAGTCGCCGCCGATCGAGACGGTGTCCACGTCGGGCAGGTCGGAGGCGAGGGTGAACGCCTCCATGCGCGAGAGCGTGTGGGTGAGTTCGCGCGGACCGGTGACGTGCGCGAGCCGCCGGTGCCCGAGGGAGACGAGGTGGTCGACGGCCTCGTGCATCGTGACCGCGTCGTTGGTCCAGACGGCCGGCAGCCCCTGGGCCGTCGTCGGTGCGCCGATCACGATCGCGGGGATGCCCGAGCGCTCGACGAAGGCGACCCGCTCGTCGTCGTCGATGAGGTCCACGAGGATGACGGCGCTCACCGTGCCGTCCCGCTGCCAGCGTCCGAGCTGCAGCAGCTCCTCTTCGCGCGTCGGCAGGACGCGCAGCAGCACCGACAGGCCATGCGGGCGGACCACGCGATCGATGCCCGCGATGAGCTCGTGGTAGAACGGCTCAGCCCCGTAGATCTCCGAGGCACGGAACAGCGTGAGGCCGATCGGCCGGGGCTGCGCGATAGTCTGTTCGGCGTCGAGACCCATCGGGACGCGGCCTTTCGTGAGGAGTGGTCGTGTGGCCCTCACATTACGCGCTCGACGATCGCCGGGAGGGACAGATGGCCAGACGCGAGTCCGTGCAGTCGGGCCCCGGTAGCCAGGCACTCATCGTCGACCTCATCCGCTCGGCCGGCACGATCAGCCGCACGGAGCTCACCGAGGCGACCGGCCTGACCCAACCGTCGATCTCCAACATCGTGCGTCGACTCATCGAGGACGGGCTCGTCCGCGAGACCGGCCGCGCAGCACCCCGAGGCGGGAAACCGCGGACCCTCCTCGAGATCAACGCGAGTGCGAAGTACGGGATCGGCGTGCAGCTCGGGTTCGAGTCGATCACGCTCGTCGCCACCGACGTCCGTGGTGGCGTGGTCGGCCGGCAGCTCGTCGACGGCGCGGGATCGGCCACGCCGGAGCAGGTGACCGATCGCCTCGTGACGCTCTACCGCGACTTCGTCGCCGGGGTCGGGCTCGCGGCGCCGTCGATAGCCGGGGTCGCGGTCGTCGCACCCGGGCCGATCGCCCAGCTCGGCGGGGTGCTGCTCGGGCCACCGACGCTGGTCCGCTGGGACGACTTCCCCCTGCAGCAGGCGTTGCAGGAGAACCTCGACGTGCCGGTGGTCGTCGACAACGACGCCGCCGCCGCGGCCGTCGGCGAGTTCTGGAGCCGCCAGGTCTCGCGGACGGAGTCGTTCGCCTGCGTCTACATGGGCACCGGCATCGGCGCCGGTATGGTGCTGGGCGGTGCGCTCTACCGCGGTTCGAGTTCGAACGCGGGTGAACTCGGTCACATCAGCATCGAGGTCGACGGTGTCCCCTGCCACTGCGGCAACCGCGGTTGTCTGGAACGGTACGCGGCACCGGCGGCCGTGATGGCCACCGCCGAAGCGGTGCGGGACCGTCTCGACGGCCTGGGTCTCGGCTTCGCACCGGAGACGCTCAGCCGTGACTTCGACCAGCTCGCCCGGGCGGCCGTCAGCGGTCACGAGGTGGCGCTCGACCTCATCCGGTTCTCGGCCGACCGGGTCGCCGCAGCCACGGTGACGCTCGCGAATCTGCTCGACCTCGACCGACTCGTCCTCGCCGGCCCCGGCATGGCGGTCGCCGGTTCGCTCTACGCCCGCGCCATCAGGGAACGCCTCGAGGAACGGTTCTTCGCCCGCCGGGCACACCCGATCGTGGTCGAGCTCTCCGCCAACCCGCGCGACGCGGCCGCCATCGGTGCCGCGTCACTCGTCCTGCAGGGCACGATCGCCCCGGGGCACGGTCCGGCGCTCACCCGCTGAGGCGCGGTGACACCGGCACAGCGGCGCTGAGCGTCCGGCCCGTCAGCCGCGCGGGGTGTCCTGCCAGGTGGAGACGTCGAGCTCGACCGCCTCGATGGCCGCCCACAGGCTGTCGTCGATGGGCACGGCGGCGAGGTCGAGCGTGCGCGTGTAATCCTCGAGCCGTTCCATGCCGACGATCGTCCCGGTGATACGCGGGTCGCGGAGCGACCACTGCAGCGCGGCGGCGGCGAGTGGCACTCCTGCCTCGTCGCACACGCGGCCGATCCGATCGACGGCTCGGAGCATCGCCTCGGGGGCGGTGCCGTAGGCGTACCGCGTGGTCCGCACGGGCCAACTGGTGAGCAGGCCTCCGCCGTAGGGCGCGGCGTTCAGGACACCGAGCCCCGCCTCGGCGGCCAACGTGAGCAGCGCATCCGCCGACCGGTCGACGAGCGTGAACCGGTTGTGTGTGATCACGGACTGGAAGTGGCCGGTGCCGACGAACCGCGCGAGCAGCTCGGCCGGACCGCCGGATATCCCGAGCGCGCCGATCAGGCCTTCCTCGCGCGCCGCCACGAGCGCGGCGACCGGGCCGTCGTCGGCCATCGCGAGCTCCCAGGTGGTGTTCTCGGGATCGTGCAGGTACACCATCGGGAGGTGGTCGACGCCGAGCCGTTCCATGCTCTGTTCGAGCGACCGACGCATCTGCGGTGCGGAGAAGTCGTCGGTCCCCGGCTCGCGGTCCGCCTTCGTCTGCACCCGGAGCCGTCCGGCCTCGTCACCGAGCCGGGCGAGCACCTGGGCGATGCGCCGCTCGCTGTCGCCGAAGCCGTAGTTGTTGGCCGTGTCGATCGTGGTCACGACGCCGTCGCCCGCCATCGCGGCGGCGAGCTCGAGGCTCTCCTCCGGTGACGAGCCCGAGCCGTCCTCCCGACGACGCCAGCCTGCGGCACCCGCGATGATCGGGCTCACCGTCACACCCGTGTCACCGAGGGGCCGTTGCTCGACGAGGGCCGAGATCCGCTCCGTCATGGTCATCCTTTCAATCCACCGCTGATGAGGTCGAGCTTCCAGAACCGCTGCAGGAACAGCATGAGTGCGACGAGCGGGATGAGCGACACGAACGCGCCGACGATGGCCGTCGTGTACAACAGCTCCTTCCCGTCCCCGGTGCTCAGCAGGGTGAAGAGCCCCAGGGTCAGCGGGTAGAGCCGTTCGTTGGACAGCATCAGGTACGGCAGGAGGAAGTTGTTCCAGGTGCCGATGAAGTGCAGGAGGAAGACGGTCACGAGCCCGGGCACCATGATCGGGAGCGCGATCCGCCGGAAGATCGAGAACTCCCCCGCCCCGTCGATCCTGGCCGCCTCGAGAAGGTCGGACGACACCGAGGAGGTGGCGTAGACCCGACAGAGGAAGATGCTGAACGGGCTGATCACCATCGGCAGGAGCACCGCCCAGTATGTGTTCGTGAGACCGAGGCCAGCCATCACGAAGTACTGCGGGATCGCCAACGCGATCCCGGGGATGAGCACCCCACCGAGGAGGATCCGGAACATCGTGTCGCGCCCTGGGAATCGGAACTTCGCCAGCGCGTACCCGGCGAGCGCAGACACGAGCACGCACAGCACGGAACCGCCGAGCGAGTACACGATCGTGTTGCCGATCCACGAGAGGAAGACGCCGTTCTGCATGGTGAACAGCTTCTCGAGGTTGGAGAGGAAGCCGGTCCCGGGCGCCAGGGTGAAAGTGGAGAAGAGCTCCTGTGGCGACTTCGTCGAGGCCATGACGACCCAGACGAGCGGGGAGAGGCAGTACGCGGCGCCCATGATCAGGATGACGGTCGGGATGAGCGGTCCGCGGCGGGGTCGTCTCGGCACGGCGGCGCCAGGAGCCGTCGCCCCGGCGCGGAGGGTGGCGGTGGTCATGAGGCGTCGCTCCGATCCCGGGTCACACGCAGCAGGATGGCCGAGGCCGCGAGGGTGAACCCGGCGATGATGACCGCGGTCGCCGCTGCGCCGTTGATGTTGTCGTTGGTGAAGGCATCCGTGTTGACCTTCATCAGCGGGAAGAAGGTGGAGCTGATGGTGTCGGTGAGCGGGCGGAGCGCGGTCGGTTCGGCGTAGGCCTGGAGCGTCCCGATGAGGGCGAACAGCGAGGTGAGGACGAGTGACGGCGCGATGAGCGGGATCTTGATCCGCACCGCGATGTCGAACTCGGAACAGCCGTCGATGCGGGCGGCCTCGTAGACCTCGGCGGGGACGGCTCGCAGCGCGGTGAACATGATGACCATGTTGAAGCCGAGCGACCCCCAGACGCTGATGTTCGCAAGGGCGGCGATGACCGAACCGGAGGCGAGCGGTTCGACCGCGGGTAGTCCGACGCCGGTGAGCACCGCGTTCACCGGGCTGGTCGACGGCAGGTAGAGGAAGCCCCACATCATCGCCGCGATGACGCCGGGGATGGCGTAGGGCAGCAGGATGCCGGTCCGCCAGATCCGCGCGCCACGGATGCCGGGGAGGTCGAGGAGGAGCGCGAACAGCAGAGCGATGCCGAGGGTGCACGGGATGACGATCACCGCGTAGAGACCGAGGCGACCCACACTGGCGACGAACTCGGGGTCCGTGAGTGAGGTGACGTAGTTGTCGAGGCCGACGAAGGTCTGCTCGCGAGCCCCGTAGCCCCCGGATCCGGCCGGGACCCGTTGCCCGAACAGGCTCAGCACGACGGCGTAGCCGATGGGCGCGACGAGGAACAGGAGGAAGAGCACGATGGCCGGGAGGAGGAACAGGTACGGGGCGATCGGTGCCGGGACCCGGTGACGAGGCGTCCTGACCCGGCCATGGTCCGG
Source organism: Plantibacter sp. H53 (assembly GCF_001650455.1). Classification (NCBI taxonomy): domain Bacteria; kingdom Bacillati; phylum Actinomycetota; class Actinomycetes; order Micrococcales; family Microbacteriaceae; genus Plantibacter; species Plantibacter sp. H53. The sequence continues at coordinate 196,337 of NZ_LWCT01000024.1, read as the reverse complement.
AACCGGAGGTGACGCGCTCGTGGCTCTCATGAGCGGTGTGGTGTTCATTCGACGTCGAATCCCGACTTCTCGAGGTCCGCGCGGACCGTCTGCTGCACGGCTGCGAGTGCATCGGCGAGGGGGCGACCGGCCTGGATGGCCTTCCCGACCTGATCCGTGTAGGCGCTGAAGGCGACCGTCGTGTTCGGCCCCCAGGTCACGTCCGTGGTGTCGGCGGCGACGTCGAGCAGGATGTCGTGGAAGTCCTCCTGTCCGGCGGCCGCCTTGTCGGCCGGCTGCGGGATGCTCGCGTAGACGTCGAGGCCGGGTGCGGAGGCCGGGAAGTTGCCGCCCTGCTCGATCATGACGCCCTGCCCCTCCGCGGTGGAACCCAACCAGGCGAGGAACTCGGCCGCCTGCTTCGGGTGCTTCGACGTCGTCGTGACGAGGCTCGACGAGCCGCCCTGGAACCCGACGCCCGGGTCGTCGTCGGTCCATGACGGCAGCGGAGCGATCCGCCACTTCCCGATGGTGTCCGGCGCGCCGGTCTTCACCGAGGATCCGGTCGCGCCCCAGGACCCGATGACCTGGGTGAGGATCTTGCCAGAGTTCAGTTGCGCGTTGAACTCCGGCGTCCCGCTCGCGCCGGCCGAGACGACGCCCTCGCCGACGAGTCCGTCCCAGTAGTCGGCCACCTTCGTCGGTGCCGCGCCGTCGATGTCGACGGACCAGGAGCCGTCGTCGAGTGACCACCAGTCGCCGCCGGCTTGGGCGGTGAGCCCGGCGAGCCAGCCGGCATCACTGGTCGGGAAGTTCGCGAGGACCGCATCCGGAGCGGCCTGTTTCGACGCCCTGGCGGTGTCGGCGAACTCGTCCCAGGTAGTGGGCACGGAGAGCCCGTACTGCTCGAAGAGGTCGGCGCGGTACATGAGCAGCATCGGCGCCTGGTCGAGCGGGACCCCGTAGACCCCGTCGTCACCGAGATGGACGAGGTTCCAGACGGCAGGACTGTACTGGTCCTCGATGCCGTCCACGTACTCGCTGATGTCTGCGGCGACGCCGCTCGAGATGTACGAGGGGAGCCACTGGTACTCGGCGAGCGCGAGGTCCGGGCCCTCCCCGGCCCGCACGGCGGCGTTGAGTTTGGTGAACTGATCGGTGCCACCCCCGACGTTGGTGACCTTGACCTGGATGTCCGGGTGTTCCGCGTTCCAGGCGTCCGCGATGCCGGGGGCGCCGGCCCACCAGGTCCACCAGGTGAGCGTCACCGGGCCGCTCTCGGCGGGTGCCTCGCTGTCGCTCCCGGCGGAGCATCCGCCGAGGGCCAGGGCCCCGACGACAGCTGCGGTGATCCAGACGGCTGATCGCTTCATGGAATTACCTCCTCGTAATCCTTCGGTGGTGCACCGGTCGTCGCTACAGCCGGTGCTGCTGTCAGGAACAGTAGCTTATGTTCAAGACTTGGACAAACTTAGGCCGTCATTCCCGTGGCATCACCGTCGAGCAGCCAGCCGAGGCTGCGCTGCAGGAGGATCTGTCGTTCGGGCGAGTCGAACGAACGGATGTCGTGACCCAGTGCGTCGTAGACGACGCGGGCGGGACCCGGGCGGTGCGTCCACAACACCGGATGACGGACGCCCTCGTGCTCGTGGAAGGCGAGCGGCCGGACGGCGTCGGAGATCCGGAGGTGCGTGTAGCGCTCATCCCAGACGGTGAAGTCGCCGAGACCCCGCGTGATCGGATGCCCGGTGTCGGGCACCTCGATGGCAGCCTGGCCGATCTCGGGATGCATCGAGACACCACCGACCCACCGACCGCCGATCACCCGCTCCCACGCCGGCATGTGGGGGAACGACGTGGCTGAGACGTGGTGCGACCAGATCGACCCTCCGCCGCGCGCGTAGGCCTCGAACCCCTCCTGCGCCGCCGCGAAGGTTGACGACTCCAGTCCGTGCCGTGTGGGATTGCCGACCATGAGGACGAGGAGGTCGACATCGTCGAGTGATGCCAGCTCCTCCTCCACCGCACCACTCACCCGGACCCCGAGCCCCTCCTCTCGGGCGAGATCGGCCACGCGGCCCGACGTCGCCGCGAAGTCGTGCCAGGGATCGGCGTAGCGCCCCTCGCCACGAAGAATGAGTACGTTGTGCATGCCGGTCTCCTCGATCGCGTTGCATTTGTGCAAGACTAGAACTTATCAGCTCGCTCCGCATCGGTCGCGGAGGAACCCCGTCGAGAGGACCCCATGAGCATCGGAACCCCCTCCGGGCACACCCTCGAGGACATCCGACGGCGGAACGTGTCCGCCGTCCTCGCACTCGTCCACGGCGACGGTGGCCTCTCCAGAGCGGAGATCACCAGGCGCACCGGTCTCTCCCGCTCGTCGGTGGCGACCGTCATCTCCGACCTCGAACTCGCCGGCGTCGTCCGCCAGGAGGCCGCTCCCCCGGCGACCCGGGTCGGGCGCCCCTCCCCCGTCGTCGTCCCCACGGATCGGTTCCTCGCGGTGTCCGTGAACCCCGACGTCGACGGGGTCCGAGTGGCCCTCTGCGCCCTCGGCGGGCGGATCGTCGCGCAGACCTTCCGTCCGAGCGAGCGGGTGGTCACCCCGAACGAGGCCGCCGTGATGACCGCCGAAGCCGTCGGCGAGCTGCACGCGGCCCTACCGGACTCCCGCCTGGTCGCGCTCTGCGCTGCCACCCCGGGCCGCGTCGACAAGACCGGTGAAGACGTGGTCTACGCGCCGCACCTGCGGTGGCGGAACGTGCCGTTCGCCTCGCTGTTGCAGGACGCGACCGGTATCCCCTCCCGGGTCGCCTTCGACGCCGCCGTCGGGCTCGCCGCTGAACGACACTGGGGCGCGGCCCGTGACACCGACGACGCTGTCTACCTCTACGGCGGCCCCGGCGGGATCGGGGCGGCGGCTCTCGTCGACGGCCGGATCCTGCAAGGCGCGAACGGCGGCGTCGCCCGCCTCGGCCATCTGCTCGTCGCCCCCGACGGACCGGTGTGCAGTTGCGGCAACGTCGGCTGTCTCACGACCGTCGTCTCCTCGCACGCCATCGCCGCGGCCACCGGTGCCGCCTCGGTCGCGCTCGCGGACCTCCGTGCCGCGCTCGCCGAGGGATCCGCCGCCCGGACCGCCGGCGCCCTCGACCGGCAGCTGGAGTACGTCGCGACCGCGATCCGGGTCATCACCAACATCTACGACCCCGAGATCGTCGTCATGGGCGGCTTCTTCGGTCTGCTGCTCGCCCAGGGCGACGGCGCGATCCGACGGCGACTCTCGGACGAGACCATCTCCGCGCTGCGCAGCCCGGCCCGCCTCGTCGAACCGCGGCTCGGCGAGAGCCAGCTCCTCGCGGGGGCGAGCGACGTCGCGTTCGCCGCGCTCCTCCGGGACCCACTCGGGTTCACCGCCCGCGAAGCGACCGCATGAGCCGCGCGATCCGACCGGTGTCCTCGACGGGACACCGGCGATGAGCGCGGGCGACGCGGCACCGGCGGCCGACGACTTCGCACGCCGACGGATCGCGTACGTCATCGCGCTGGGACTGCTGCAGACACTCAGCACCTTCACGATCGACATCTACCTGCCGGCCTTCCCGCAGATCGCGGGCACGTTCGGCGTCTCGGAGGGGTCGATCCAGTTCACCTTCACGGGCGCCATGATCGGCATGGTCTTCGGACAGTTCTTCGCCGGCCCCTGGAGCGACGCAGTCGGTCGGCGCCAGCCGATGCTCATCGCCACCGTCGTCCACGTCGCCGCCTCGATCGCCTGCGCCCTCGCGCCCTCGGTCGAGATGTTGGTGGCCGCTCGCGTGCTCCAGGGCGCGGCGTCGGCCGCGACGGGCGTCATCGCGCTCGCCATCGTGCGCGACCTCTACTCCGGGTTGTCGATGATGCGCATGCTGGCGTCGATGTCGCTCATTTCGGGGATGGCCATCGCCGTCGGGCCACTGTTCGGGTCGCTGTTGCTGGAGGTCATGGAGTGGCGGGGCGTCTTCGCCTCCCTCGCCGGATACGGACTCGCCATCGGGCTGCTCGTGCTCGTCCTCATCGGCGAGACGCTCCCGCCGGAACGTCGGCACCCCGGAGGACTGCGCGCCCGCGCCTCGGCGATGCGGCGGGTGGGCTCCGACCGGCCCTTCGTCGGGCTCGTGCTCGTGACCTCACTGGCGTGGGCCGGCATGTACAGCTATCTCGCGGCGTCCTCGTTCCTGTTCCAACGGGTCTACGGGCTCAGCGAACTGCAGTACGGTCTCGTCTTCGCCTCGCACGCGCTCATGATGCTCCTCGGCACGCAACTCGGGGTCCGCATCGCCCATCGCATCGAACCTCGCCGCATCGTCATGCTGTCCACCGCCGGTCTCGGGCTCTCCGCCATCGGGCTGCTCCTGATCGGGCTCCTGCCCGTCGGGCCGCTCGTGAGCATCATGGTGTTCCTCTGGGCGTTCACCTTCTTCCTCGGTGTGAACACCCCCTGCATCCAGACCCTCGCGCTCGCCCGCCACGGCGGCGACGCCGGCACCGCGGCGAGTCTCCTGAACGCCACCCGGCAGGGCTTCGGCGCGCTCGCCACCCCGATCGCCGGATTCATCGGGGTGACGAGCGCCGCACCCGTGGCCGCGGTCATGGTGGTCGGCCAGCTCGCCGCGATCGTCATCCTGTGGGTCGTCGTCCGGCCGGGACGACTCGACCCCATCGACTGAGGCGCACGGCTACAGCACACCACGAGACGACGCCCCGGACCAGGAGGGTCCGGGGCGTCGCGGTCCGTTCGGAGTCGGATCAGGGAATCACCCCTTGATCGCGCCGGTCAGCATGCCCTTCGTGAAGTGGCGCTGGATGAACGGGTAGACGATCAGGATCGGCAGGGTCGCGAGGACCACGACCGCCATCTGCACCGACTGGGACGGTGGTGTCGGGACGTCCGAACCGATGATGTCGGTGAGGACGGACCCCTGGATGACGTACTGGTTCAGCACGACCTGCACCGGCCACAGGCTCGAGTCGTTGATGTAGAGCAGCGCACTGAAGTAGCTGTTCCAGTACCCGACGGCGGCGAAGAGCCCGACGACCGCGAGCACGGGGCGCGACAGTGGCAGGACGATCTTCCAGAGGATCCGGAAGTCGCTCGCGCCGTCGATGCGCGCGGACTCGATGAGACTCGCCGGGATGCTCATGAAGAAGTTGCGCACGACCACCATGTTGAACGCCGAGATCAGGCCAGGGAGGATGAGCGACCACAGGGTGTTCAACAGGCCGAGGTTCTTCATCAGCAGGTAGTTGGGGATGATCCCGGCACCGAAGAACATGGTGAACACGACGAGGAGCAGGATCGCACGCGAGCCGGGGACCTGCCTGGTGCGGCTGAGCCCGTAGGCCAACATCACGGTGCAGGTGAGCGAGAGCGCCGTCCCGACGATCGTCACGAAGGCCGAGATGAGCAGCGAACGCGTGACGATGTCGCCGGCGAGGATCGCCTGATACGCGTCCAGCGAGAACGAGGTCGGCAGGAAGCCGCTCGTCTGCGCGTCCTTCGAGGCGAAGCTCATCGCGATGATGTAGACGAACGGGTACAGCATCACCAGGACGATGAAGCCGATGACGAGGGCTTTGAGCGCCTGAACGGGGACGGAGGGGCGCCCCATCCACGCCGGTCGGTCGCTCGCGGGACCGCGTCGCCGACGTTTGGTCCGCGGTGGGCGAGCGCTGCCCGCGGCTTCCGATGCCATCGGCGACGTCGGCGTCTCCGGTGCTGTCATGGTGGTCACAGGACCCCCTCCGTTCCCATTCGTTTCGCCAGACGGTTCGCGCCCAGCACGAGGAGCGTGCCGATGACGCCCTTGATGAGTCCTGCGGCTGCGGAGATCCCCCAGTCGCCTCCGACCACGCCTCGGAAGTACACGAAGGTGTCGATGACCTGCGCAGCATCCGCGCCGACGATCGGTTGTTGCAGGAGCAGCTGCTCGAACCCGACGGTCAGCACGTTGCCGACGGTCAGGACCAGCAGCAGCGAGATCACCGGGACGAGCCCCGGCAGGGTCACGTGCCACGTCTGCCGCCACGGCTTCGCGCCGTCCACCGCCGCGGCCTCGTAGAGTTCCTGCGGGATCGCCGCGATCGCCGCGAAGAAGATGATGGTCCCCCAGCCGATGTCCTTCCAGATGACCTGCGAGGTCACGAGGAGCTTGAAGGTGTCCGGATTCGACATGATGTTCACGCCGTCGACGCCGAGGGACTCGAACAGCCCGGCGACCGGTCCGGCGCCGCCGAGGATCTGCTGCCAGATGGAGATCACGATCACCCAGGAGATGAAGTGCGGCAGGTAGACGATCGACTGCACGACCCGCTTCACGCGGGACGACAACAGGCTGTTGAGGAGGAGGGCGAGCAGGATCGGTGCAGGGAAGGAGAAGACGATCTGGAGGACGGCGATCTGGATCGTGTTGACCACTGCCCGAACGACCTCCGGGTCGCTGACGATGCGGACGAAGTTGTCGAAGCCCACCCACGGTGAGCCCTCGATCCCCAGGAACGGCGAGAACGCCTGGAAGGCGACGACGTTGCCGAGGATCGGGACGTAGGCGAAGAGCACGAAGAACAGGAGCCCGGGCAGGATGAGCGCGTACATCCGCCACTCGCGACGCATCCGGGTCCCGAGCGGGGTGCGGTGCCGGCGGGCCGCGTCCTCTCGACGACGATCGCGGGCGGCGGAGCGCGCCGACCTGGTCTGCAGCTGCGTCATGACGTCACTTCCGTTCGTCGAGGAGCTTGCGGTAATCGGCCTTGACCTGGTCGCCACCGGCTTTCCGCCAGTCGGACCGCCAGTCCTTGATCGCGGAGACCGAGAGCTTGCCCGAGACGATCTTGTTGCGGTAGTCGTCGTTGATCTGGGTCAGCTGGGCCCCACGGCTCGTCTGCGTGGTGGACGTCAGGCCGACGACCGGGCTGTCGACGGCGGCCTTCGTGAGGTACTCCATCTGCGCGACGAGCCCGTCGGCGCGCCCGGCGTTCTCGTTGTTCAGCATGATGTACGGCGGTGCGGTGACGCCCAGCCATTTGAGGCCCTGGAGGTTGGCGAGGGCGGTCGCGTCTCCCGTCGAGACGATCTGCTTGCCCGGCCCGAAGGTGTAGTTGTAGCCCTCCAGACCGGAGCCGCCGATGAACAGGTTCTCCTCGGTGCCGAACGGCGCAGCCCACCAGTCGAGGAACCGCAGCAGCTCCGCCAGGCGCTTCGGGTCCTTGGCCGCGGAGGCGGAGATCCCGTCGAAGCCACCGTAGCCCGGTCCCGCCTGTACGACGATGTCCCCGCCGTCGTGGCCGGGCGGGGTCAGGTACCCGACGCGGGCGCCACTCGTCGACTCCTCGACCTGCAGCATGCCTTGCGAGGAGAGCCAGGCCGGGTCGTCGAGTTCGAAGGCGATCTGGCCCTCGAGCCAGAGCTGCTTCTCCTTGCTGCGCTGGGAGTCGGATCCGAGCGCGATCGCGTCGGGGTGGAACACGTTCCGCTTCCACAGATCGGCCAGGTACTCCATGGTCGCCTCGAATTCGTCGGTCTCGATCGTGTTGACGAGCGAGCCGCCGGAGCCGAGCGTCCAGTCCGCGCCCGCGCCGAACATCCAGCGCGACAGCAGTTGGATCTGACCCGTGCCGAGGCCACCGACCGCCCACACGCGACGGCCGGCGTGTTCGCCGAGCTTCGCGATCTCCGCCAGGACGTCCGCGAACGCCGCCGCGTCGGCCGGCTGACCGGTCACACCGACCGCCTCCATGAGGTCGGTGCGGATGACCGGGCACGCCGTCACGCGGGGGCTCGTGCGCGGGACGCCCATGATGCGGTTGCCCTTCGCCGAGTTCCGCCACGCATGGGTCTCGAGGTTCGCCAGGTTCGGGTACTCGAGGACGGCGTCGCCGCCCAGCGCGTCGGACAGGTCGGCGAATGCACCGGCCTGGATCGCCTGCTGCACCGCCGGGACCTCGTCTCGGAGGTACATGATGTCCGGCAGCGTGCCGCCCGCGAGCGTCGTCGCGACCTTCGCGTCGTAGTTGTCGCCGGAGGCGTAGCTCGGCTTGAAGTCGGCGTTGATCCGCTTGTTGAGCTCCTGCCAGAACGGGTTCGACTCGAGTGGTGCGGGTGGCGAGAAGTAGAGCATCTGGAACGTCTTCAACTCGCCGCCCCGGCCCGGCGCCGCGGCGACACTGGTCCAGTAGCTCGCGGGGTACGAGGTGTAGACCGGTTGCACCCCGGCAACCTGGCTCACGATGGCGGTGGCGTCCGCGGCGCGCTGCGCTCGGAACGTGGGCAGCAGGAGCTCGGATCGCGCGGCCTGGGTGCTCGCGCCACCCGACGAGCACGCCGCGAGGGCCATGGCGGCGAGACCGCCGATACCGAGGCCGAGCGCGGTGCGGCGGGTGAGCTGGACGTCGTGCAGGGGGTTCGTGTGTGACATCTGTCTTCTCCTCTGAAGCTGATGTGTCGCTGGAACGGTTGTGTCGAGGTATCAGGCGGTGAGCACTGGGGAGGCTTCGGTGAAACGCCGACGGGCGGCGAAGGGGTCATGGACGGTCCGGCTCCGACGGTCGAGGACGCGGGTGGAGCGCTCGGGACCGTACGCCGGCCACGCGGCATCCGGGGAGGACGGGTCCCCCGCGGCGACGAACGCCGCCCATCCCGCGCTCATCCGCTCGCTGAGCTCGAACGGCGGTTCGGCGCCGAGCTCCTCCCTGGCCGCGGCGCTGTCGTCGAGGTGTCGGAACACGAACGGCAGCTCGAGCGAATGACCGGAGCGGCGGGCCCACGTGGGCGTGTCCGGTCGGCTCCAGGCGAAGAGGTAGCCGAAGGTGTTCGCCTCCGTACCGGAACGCGCGTCGAGCAGACGGCTCACCGGCCGTCGGTAGAGCCGGTCGGAGACGTACGATTCCAGCGCCTCGACCGGATCGAGCACCCGCCCGTCGTCCGCAGCGCAGGCAGCCAGATAGGCGTCGGCGGTTCCGCCTCGACCGTCGGCCTGGAGTTCGCGGTCGAGCGTGGCCAGGGCCTCCGCAGGCGCGAGGCGGAGCAGGTCGACGTATCCGCTCGCCTCGTTCCGGTTCGTTCCGATGATCGCGTCGATGTGGGCGCCGGCGCCGCCTGCGATCGACCGCAGCGGTACATCGTGGACGAAGCGCCCGTCGATGACGGGCCGGAAGGGGATGCCGGGCCCCCGCCGGGTCGCACGCCACCGGTCGACCATCCGTTCCTGGGCGGCGACGAGCTCGGCCGGACCGGTGCGCAGCAGCTCGCCAGGGTCGGCGTCCGAGCCGGCCAGCTCCACCAGCAGTTCATCGGTCACCTCGGCCGCTTCGTCGAGCGTGTGCACCCGCTCGGCCGTCGCGCTCTCGATGATCACCCGACGGAAGGGAGAGTCGCCGGAGCTCTCGGCGAGCAACGTGGCGACGGCCACGCCGCCGGCGGACTGCCCCATGACGGTGATGCGTGCGGGATCGCCCCCGAAGGCCGCGATCTCGTCATGCACCCACTGGACGCCGGCGAGCGTGTCGCGGAGCGCCAGGTTGCCGGCGTCCACATACTCCGGGCCGAGCAGGTGGTCGAGGCGGAGCGAGCCGAGTGCGCCGAGCCGGTACGCGATCGACACCACGATGATCCCGTGCGCCGCGGCGAGGCGGGCACCGTCGCACAGCGGGTGCGCGTTCGAGCCGTAGAGGTGCGCGCCGCCGTGGACCCAGACGAGGACCGGTCGAGGGGTGTCGACGCGTTCACCGGGGAGCCAGACGTTCGCTGTGAGGCTGTCGGCCTCGCTCATCGGTGCCCCTCCGGCCCGCGCCGCGTCCTGCCAGGCGATCGGGCCTTGAGCGCTTGCGCGGACACCGCGCCAACCGTCCGGCCGTACCGCCGGCTGGAACCGGGCTGCGACCCGAGCGGTCGGGAGCCCGAGGACCGCGACCGCCGCGCCGTCCGGGGTGTCGATCCGCTCGCCGCGCACCCGGCCCAGTGATGTGACGTACTCGAACACCTGACTCCCATCGTCGTTGATGGATCGATCCTCCGCCTAGCGATCAAAGTTGTCAAGCAACTTCTCGGGAAGATTCTCTAAGTAACCTGACTAAATCAAGGTGCTTGGCCGAAAAGTCGCCGAATGACGCCCCAAACACGCCAAAAGATGTCTGACACCTTTGTCCAGCTACTCACTTGGGCCAAAAGTTGTCTGATACCTTCACGGCATGGATCACACCGGAGGGACCGAGTCTCGGGTCGAGGACATCGCCGACGACTTGCAGCGGGAACTCGCCGACGAGTTCGAGTTCGGCGCGAAGCTCCCGAGCGAATCCGAACTCTCCGAGCGCTACGGGATCAGCCGCGCCACGGTCCGAGAGGTGTTGAAGGTCCTGAGCGGCCGAGGGCTCATCGAGTTGGGCCGTGGGCGCCGCGGCACGGTGACCCGGCCGACCAGCGAGGTGCTCGGCATCCAGCTCGGCGCCCTGGTCCGCCGCGATCCCCAGCGTCTGATCGAGCTCGCGCAGATCAGGGACTTCCTCGACGAGTTCGTCGCGCAGCGGGCGGCCGAGCAATCCTCCCCGTCGGCCTCGCACGCGGTCGACTCGGCCCGATCCGCCCTCGATCGGATGCGGAGTGCCGAATCCGGCGACGCCCTCGGCGTCGCCAACGGCGAATTCCACGCGGCGCTCGTCGACGCGGCCGGCAGCGAGGTGCTCTCCTTCCTGCTCGACGGCATCGAGAGCGCCCTGGTCTCGACGCAGCGCTCCGCATACGGCGGCAGGTTGGTCCGCGACGAAGCGGCCCAGGACTCGCTCGCCGTCCACGAGCAACTGTTCGAGGCGATCGCCACCGGTCAGGTGGACGAGGCCCGGACGGCGGCGCGGGAGCACGCCCGGCTCGTCCGGGCAGGACTGCGCCACCGCGTCGCTGCGCTCCTCGGCCTCCGCTGACGGGGCGTCGCCGGGGTCACCAGTCGTGGACGGTGCCGTCGGCGAGACGGTTGTAGGGCAGGTACGCACGCTGATATGGATACTTGCCCGCCTCGTCCACGTTCAACTCGACACCGAGGCCGGGCTGGTCCCCCGGGTGGAGCATGCCGTCCTCCCACGTGTACGACTGCTCGAACACGGCGTCGGTCTTCGCTCCGTGCTTCATGTACTCCTGGATGCCGAAGTTGTGGATCGACAAGCCCAGGTGCATCGCGGCCGCCATGCCGACCGGGGAGATGTCCGTCGGCCCGTGCATGCCCGACTTGATCTGGTACTGCGCCGCATAGTCCAACGTCTTCTTCAGATGCGAGATCCCGCCCATGTGCGTCACCGCACCACGCACGTAGTCGATGAGCTGTTCGCGGATGATCTGCTGGTAGTCCCAGACCGTGTTGAAGATCTCACCGATCGCCAACGGCGTCGTCGTGTGCTGCCGCACGAGGCGCAACGCCTCCGGGTTCTCCGCCGGCGTGCAGTCCTCCAACCAGAACAGGTCGTACGGCTCCAGGCTCTTGCCGAGCTTCGCGGCCTGGATCGGCGTCATCCGGTGATGCCCGTCATGCAACAACGGCAGCTCCGGACCGAACTCGTTCCGCACCGCCTCGAACACCGTCGGGAGGTGACGCAGGTACGACCTCGTGTCCCAATCCTCCTCGTTCGGCAGGCCGCCACGCTGCGCCGGCTCATGGTCGTACCGGACACCCGTGTTGCCCTCGAAGGTGGCATTGGACGCGATGCCGTAGATCGACTGCAACCCCGGCACCGCCGTCTGGATCCGGATGGCCTGATACCCCTGCGCCTGATGCTCGCGCACACTGTCGAACAGCTCCTCGTTCGTCTTCCCCGACGCGTGCCCGTAGGCGAGCAGCCCCGTCCGGGACGCACCGCCCAGCAACTGATACACCGGCATGCCCGCAGCCTTGCCCTTGATGTCCCACAACGCCATATCGACCGCCGCAATCGCCGCCATCGTCACCGGCCCCCGACGCCAATACGCCGACCGATACAGGAACTGCCACGTGTCCTCGATCCGCGACGCATCACGGCCCAGCAACAACGGCACCACGTGCTCGGACAGATACGCCACCACCGCCAGCTCGCGCCCGTTCAACGTCGCGTCCCCCAGGCCGGTCAGGCCGTCGTCGGTCGTGAGCTTCAACGTCACGAAGTTCCGATCGGGACTCGTGACGATGACCTCGGCCTTGTCGATGATCATGCGCGCTGCTCCCGGTACTCGACGATCTCCACCCCGAACGGTGGCAGGGTCACGGTGGTGACGGAGGATCCGTCGACGCGGTCCACCAGTCCGCCGTCGGAGACCGGCTCGACCGTGCGGGTCTCGTCGCTCTGACTGATGAACCAGACGAATCGACGACCGTCGCGGTGGGTCATCTCACCGGTCATCACGAGCGCGTCGTCGACCCGGACCGACGGTGTTACGCCGGCTTCCGCGGCGAGCGCCGCGTAGAGCTCCCAGGTCGGCTCGGGGTTGACCCGCGGCACGGCCGAGGCGAAGTACTCGACCGGGTAGGTGGACAGGATCATCGACCCGCTGCCGACCCGTCGTCGGAGCAGCGCCGGCCGACCGTCCCGATCGGTCGCGATGACCTCGGCGTCGACCGGTTCGACGGGCAGGTGCGAGCGGCCGTCGACCGTGCCTCCGACGGGGAAGGCGAGGGAGGTGCCGCGGGCGATGCCGCCGAAGTCCGTCTGGAACTCGAGCGTGACGGTCTCGTCGAGGACGGGTTCGATGAGTCCGTAGCGCAGGCGTTTGCGGACACCGAACAGGTCGTCGAGCTTCGGCCACCACGATCCGCGCTGATTCGCGTGCATACCGTTGAAGTAGGAGGCGTACACGGTGGCACCGGCGGCCGCCCGGCGCTCGAGCTCCGCCCAGGTGGGTGCGAGGAGCGCCTTCGTCGACGGGACGATGATGAGGTCGAGGTCCGCCGGGAGCCCGTCCAGTTCTCGGACGACGCCGACGGGCAGGTCGGCGGTGCGGGCGGAGACGTAGGCCTGCCGTGACACCTGGAACACGGTCGGGCCGTCCTCGCGGGCGGTGAAGGCGTAGGGCGACTCGAGGAACGAGGACACGAGCAGGCCGATGCGGGTGTCAGGTCGTTCGAGCCCCCGGAAGTCGAGCTCCGAGAGGGTGGCCGCGAAGTCGCGGACCTCGAGGAGCTGCGCCTTCGGGACCCCCTGGTCGGTGACGAGACCGAAGTGCATCTCGAACGGGTGGTGTGAGTAGGGCTCGCGATCCGAGAACGCGTCGTAGTCGACGTTGTTCCACGGGATCCAGGCGGTGGCGCCGCCGAGCAGAGTCGCGTGGAGGACCTGGCGGTAGTAGTGCGCCGCGTTCTCGTCGTCCACGTAGTCGGACGTGACGCCGAACTCCTCCATGACGACGGGCTTGCCGCCGAGGTCCAGCAGTTCGCAGATGAAGGCGGCTCCGAGGTGCTGCCGGACCGGGTCGTCCTCCATGCGGTAGACGTGCGGACCGAAGAAGTCGATCAGCGGCTCGAGCTCACGGACCCGGAAGCCGTTGTCGTTCCCGGTGATCTCGACGCCCCAGGCGCCCTCGCCGACGGACACCGGCTGGGTCCCGCCGCCGGCCCGCACCGCGTCGATCAGCAGCTGTGCCCAGGCGGTGACCGCCTCGGCGTCGATGGTGTCGATGCCGCGTGAACGCCAGTCCGCGTAGATCGGCACCTCGTTCGTCAGCAGCCACCCGTCGATCGCGGGGTGCTCGGTGAAGCGGGAGACCACCTCGCGGATGTACCAGGCCTGGCGCCCGACGAACCAGACGTCGGAGAAGACGTCGCGCCCGTCGCGCCACGCCGGATCCCAGTTCTGCGCGGACATGTGCCCGACGAGGAAGGTGGGGATCGTCCACATCCCCGCGTCGGTGTGCCGCTGCAGGAAGTCGGCGAAGTGGGCGAGCATCTCCTCGGACAGGCGATCGGGCTCCGGGTGGAAGTCCGGCCAGTACAGGAAGCTCCGCGTGTGCGTGATGCCGTGGGCGCGGAGCTGCTCGAGCTCCTGCGCGACGACCTCGCCGTCGTAGTCCCGCCACATGAGCGGACCACCGGTGCGTGACCAGTAGTTGACGCCGATCAGGGCGTCGACGCCGTCCGGGGTCGGGAGTTTCGCGGAGTGTCGTTTCATGAGGGTTCCTTCTGGATCGTCTTCCGTGACGTCGTGGTCACGGAAGGGTTCGCGGGGCGGTGGACGCCCGCGGGAGGAGTTCGGGGCGGGCGGCGTCGAGGCGCACCGGGCGACCGGTGCGGATCTGGTCGAGGAGCGCTTCGGCGACGAGCGCCCCGAATGCCCGGACGTCTCGCCGGATCGCGGTGATCGGCGGTGTCGCCAGCTGGCAGAGCATCGAGTCCTCCCAGGACAGGATGCTGAGGTCGTGCGGAACGGCGAGTGAGAACTCGGCGGCGACCGGCAGCGCCGCAGCGGCCATCACGTCGTTGTCGTAGATGACCGCGGTCGGGCGGTCCGCCCGCGCGAGGATCCTCCGCGTCGCCGACGCACCGCTCTCGGCGGTGAAGTCCGTCCGGATGATCGACGACTCCACGCCGAGTTCGTGTGCGGTGTCCTCGAACGCCCGGTCGCGTGCCGAGACGTGGCGGAGGTGCTCGGGACCCGCGACCCGGGTGATGCGCCGGTGGCCGATGGCCTGCAGGTAGCGGACGGCGTCCGCGGTGGCCCCTCCGTGGTCGACCACGACGGAGGACACCTCCGGTCGGTCCGGAGCGTCACCGAGGACGACCGCTCGCAGGCCCGTCTCGACGACGACCTCGAGGCGGGGGTCCTCGGTCCGCGGATCGACGACGATGATCCCGTCGACGCGTTCCGATGCACCCCATCCCCGGTAGATGCGCGCCTCCGCGTCGACGTCGGCGACCACTCGGAGCAGCAGGTCGAAGTCGTTGGCCGCGAGGGTCTCCTCGAGACCGGCGATGAGCTGCATGTAGTAGGTCTCGACGCCGAGGGTCTCAGCCGGTCTCGCGATGACGAGGCCGACCGTGTTGGTGCCGCCACCCCGCAGACTGCGCGCGGCCTGGTTCGCGGCCCATCCGAGTTCGGCCGCGATCGCGAGGACTCTCGCGCGGGTCGTCTCCGACACCCCGGGTCGTCCGTTCAAGGCGTAGGAGACGGCCCCGACGGACACCCCCGCCGCGGTCGCCACGTCGTGCATCGTCGGTCGAGGTGCCCGGGATCGCACCCTGGCCTTGGTCGGTTCGTCGGGTCCACCGGTCATTTGAGCGCTCCATCCACGAGGGCGTCCTGCATCCGTCGATACAGGACCGCGTAGACCAAGTAAACCGGTAGCAGCGTGATCACGATGCCGGCGGCGAGCTGGCCGTACTGCGGGCTCTGCTGGCTCGTGAGCAGCGGCAGCGCGACCTGGATCGTGCGGTTCTCGGGCGCCGGCGCGAGGATGAGCAGGGAGAAGAGGTACTCGTTCCAGACCGCGAGGAAGTTGAGGATGGTCACCGTGACGATGCCCGGCGCGGCCATCGGGATGATGAGTCGCAGGATGATCGAGAACCGGTTCGCCCCGTCCATCTGGGCGCTCTCCTCCAGTTCGTACGGGATGGCCCGGATGAACTGCGTGAGGAGGACCACCGAGATCGGGAGGGCGGTGGCCGGGAAGAAGAGCATCAGGAACTCCTTCGTGCCGTAGAGCGACAACCAGAAGGAGAGGATGACCGTCGGGACGAGCGCGGCGAACTGCGGGATGAGGAACCCTGCGGCGAACACCCGTTCCACGATGACGCCGATCCGACCGCGACTCCTGGCGATGGAATACGCAGCCGGGATCGCGAGCACGAGGGTGAGGACGAGCGAGACGGCGGTGATGAGCACGGAGTTCACGAGCGCCTGACCGAGGTCGACGCTCGTCCAGGCGCCGAGGTAGTTCTCGAAGAGCCACTGCCGCGGGATCCCGAACGGGTCGCCGAAGATCTCGGTGTTGTCCTTGACCGAGCTGATGAGCAGGTAGTAGATGGGGATGATCAGGAGCGCGGCGTACACCCAGGCGAAGATGCCGCCCACCCAGAGGCTCGACCGCCCGTGGGGCTGGCGGCGTCGACTCGGACGGGATGCCTGCACGATGGCCTGTGTCGAAGCGGTCACAGTAGAAGAGGTCACAGTCGGGGTCCGTTCAGTAGTTCGCTCGGATGGTGCGACGGATGACGAGCATCCCGACGAGCCCGACGAGGAAGAGCACGACCGAGGCGGCCTGGCTGTATCCCACCTGGCTCGACTGGAAGGCGAGGTCGTAGACGAAGTAGGACAGCGTGGTCGAGGCGGTTCCCGGCCCGCCCTGCGTCAAGAGCAACACCACGGGGGCCGAGTTGAAGAGCGTCCAGATGAACTGAAGCATCACCATCGTGCCGACGTAGTCCTTCGTGATCGGGTACGCGATGCGCCACATCATCTTCCAGTGCCCGGCACCGTCGAGGGCCGCCGCTTCGTAGACCTCCCGGGGGACGCCCGCGAGTCGCGCGTTCATCAGGATGGCCGTGTACCCGATCCCGTTCCACAGGTCGATGGCGATGATGCACGCGAGTGCCGTCTTCGGGTCGGCGAGCCACGCCGTGGTGGCGGCGTCCGCTCCGATGCCGCTGAGGAACCCGTTGAGTGCGCCGTTGGGGGCCAGGATGGCGAAGAACATCATGGCCTTCACCGACAGGGAGATGAGCCCGGGCGTGAAGAAGATGATCGACAGGAACTGGTGCCCGCGGGGACTCTGCTGCAGATAATAGGCGAGCATGAACGCCAGCGGGATCATCACCGGGATCACGACGATCAGCTGCACGGCGGTGTTGCCGGCTGCCGCCCAGAACGTCGGATCCTGCACGAGCGCCGCGTAGTTGTCGAAGCCGATGACCTCGCTCGGCGCGATGATCTTCGGCCAGCGCAGGAAGCTGATGCCGAACATCGCGATGATCGGCGCGATCATGAAGAAGAGGTACCAGACGAGGGCCGGCATCCCGAGGATGGTGAGCCCTCGGTCCGGCCGGGAAGGCCGGACCGAGGGGGTGGTGCCAGGCATCACGCGGGTCATTCGGCGAGCGCGGCGTCGAGGGCCGCGCAGATGTCCGAGGTGCTCGCCGACTCCGCGTAGGCTCCTGCGGTCGCCTTCGCCCAGGTGGTGGTGGCGGTGTCGGCGACGTGGTCGTCCGGCAGGACGGCACGCTGGCCGGTGTCGCTCAGCCCGAGCGCCTGCTGCAGGAGCGGGTCGGTCGCGGCCGCGGAGAAGTCGGTCGTCAGGGGTGAGACGAGCGAGGCCTCTGCGACGAGCCGCTCCTGTGCCTCGTCGGAGAGCAGGAAGGCGACGAGCTTGCCGACGGCGTCGAGGTTCTTCTCACCGTTCGGGCTGATCCAGAGCCCGCTCCCGAACTCCGAGTAGTAGGAGGGGCCGGTGAAATCGGAGTCGGCCGGCACCGGTACTCCGCCGATGACGACGTTCGGCTTGATCTCCTCGGGGACGTTGCCGAAGCCCCATGAGGCGTCGGAGTAGATCGCCGCCTTGCCGGTGTAGAAGTCGGTCTGGGCGAGGTCCACGGTGTACCCCTCCGCCTTGTCGACGAAGACGCCGCCGTCGCGGAGTGCGACGAAGTCGTCGATGCCCTGCTTGGCCGCGTCGGAGTCACACCAGCCGCCCTTCGTGAAGAGCTGGGCGGCCTCGTCGGCACTGACGTGCGTCTGCGCGATCTGCGCGAAGAGTTTCTCGCCGCTCCAGTCGGAGCCACCGATCGCCCAGGGCGTGATTCCCTTCACCCGCAGGGCGCTCGCGAGCTGCAGGAGCTCGTCCGTCGTCGTGGGTGGTGCGTCGAAGCCCGCTTGCTGGAGCATCTCGGTGTTGTACATGACCGGCCACGTGTAGCCGTTCAGCGGGATGCCCATGAGCCCGCCGTCGGCGTCGGACCAGGCGTCGACCGCGTCCGGCTTGAGCCTGTCGGTGATGCCCCACTCGTCGGCGTACGGCTTGGCGTCGACGACGCTCCCGTTCTGCAACCAGTCGAGATTCTGGTAGCGGTTGGTGAGGACGAGTTGTGCCTCGCGGCCACCGGCGAGCGTGGTCTCGTACACCTGGTTCGTGTCGTCGCCCTGCTCGATGACCTCGACGGAGATCCCGGTGTCCTGCTTGAACTGGTCGAAGAGGGCGAAGAACGCCCTACCGCTCGCGGTGTTCTTGGACACGTTGGACAGGACGGTCACCGTCTTGGGGTCGATCTCGGCTCCGCCGCCGCTGCACGCGGTGAGTGAGGCGCCGAGGATCGCCGCTGTGGTGAGGGCGACAGCAACGCTGCGTGTGCTCTTCATGTGCTTCCTTGCCATGGGGGTCGGGGCGTCGCGGGTCGAGACGCCTCTCGGGAACGAGACGCTACCGTGCCGGATCGGCGAAGTCAATGATACGTTTAAGCTCGTTGTCCCAAGCAATGAAGGGGCAGTAGACCTGTTTACTTAATTTTTAAGCAATCTGGAGGCATCCGTGGACACCGTCCCGCTGCGAGATCACTGGCTGCTCGAGGTCGGGAAGCACCCGCGACGGGACGAGGTCGCTCCAGTCCCCGCGGTCGTCCCGGGAAGCGTCCACCAGGACCTTCTCGCCAACGGGCTGATCGACGACCCGCTGCTCGGCCTGCACGAGATCGACGCCCTCTGGGTCGGACGGCGATCGTGGCGTTACCGTCGCCCGTTGGCGCTGACAACCGACGCCGAGCGGGTCGACCTCGTGTTCGACGGGCTCGACACCCTCGCCACGATCACCGTGGGCGACACGGTCGTCGGCAGGACCCGCAACATGCATCGGCGGTACCGATTCGACGTCACCGACCTCATCGGTCCCGACGACCGCGAGCTCACGGTGGACTTCGCGTCGGCGCAGGAGTTCTCGGACGCGGCCGCGCGGGAGCTGGCGCCGGCACTGCCGAACGCGACCGGAACGACCTTCCAGTACGTCCGTAAGATGGCCTGCAGTTACGGCTGGGACTGGGGACCGGTCCTGGCGACGGCGGGTATCTGGCGAGAACCCCGGCTCGAGGCCTGGTCCACCGCCCGCATCTCGGGGTTCCGCCCGCAGACGACGCTGACGGGCGGCGTCGGTGTCGTGGAACTCGCCGTCGAGCTCGAACGGACCTCGTCCGGCGCCGGCCGGCCATTGGACGCGGAGATCACGGTGACGTCCGACGGACGACGCACCACCCGCACGCTGCGGATCGACGTCGACGAGTTGCGCGAGACGATCCACATCGACGAGCCGGCCGTCTGGTGGCCACACGGCTACGGCGAACCGCGTCTGTCCGAGCTGACCTTCCGGCTGTGGGATGGTGACCGTCTGCTCGACGAACGGCACCACCGGATCGGGTTCCGCTCGGTCCGCATCGACGAGACCGAGGACGATCACGGGCGCGCGTTCACCCTCGTCGTGAACGACGTACCGCTGTTTGCGCGCGGGGTGAACTGGATCCCCGACGACCTCCTCCTGGCGCGCGTCACCCCTGATCAGCTCGACGAGCGCCTCGGGCAAGCCCGCGCGGCCAACGTCGACCTCGTCCGGGTGTGGGGTGGCGGCGTCTTCGAGGACCGGCACTTCTACGAGCGCTGCGACGAGCTGGGGCTGCTCGTCTGGCAGGACTTCCTCTTCGCCTGCGCCGCGTACCCCGAGGAGGATCCCCTCGCCGGTGAGGTCGAGGCCGAGGTCAGGGACAACCTGGACCGGCTGTCGCCGCACCCGTCGATCGTGGTCTGGAACGGCAACAACGAGAACTTCCTCGGGCACGAGAACTGGAACTGGAAGCCGCTCATCGGCGATCGGACGTGGGGCCGCGGGTACTACCTCGACCTCCTGCCCCGGCTCGTGGCCGAGCTCGACCCGTTCCGGCCGTACACGGCGGGCAGCCCGTGGTCCGGTTCCGAGGAACGGCATCCCAACGACCCGCGGTACGGCAGCGTCCACGCGTGGACGAAGGACGACTACCTCGCCTACCGGAACACCGCGCCGCGCTACGTGTCCGAGTTCGGCAACCAGGGGCCGGCCACCTGGACCACCCTGGTCGACGCGATCGGCGGCGTTCCCGCGTCACCCGAGGCCCCGGAGTTCACGCACCGTCAGCGGATGGTCAACGGGAACGCGCTCATCGGCGAATCGATCGAGCGCCACTTCGGCGGTGCGGCGGATCTGGCGAGCTGGCACTTCCTCGCGAGCCTCAACCAGTGCCGCGCGAACCAGACGGCGATCGACCACTGGCGCTCGAGGTGGCCCGACACCGCGGGAGCCGTGCTGTGGCAGTTGAACGACTGCTGGCCCGCGGTGTCCTGGTCGGTGATCGATTCGGCGGGGCGGCCGAAGCCGATGTACACAGCGCTCCAGCAGTCCTTCGCGCCTCGGACGATCAGCGTGCAGCCACGGGACGGACGCCCGGTGCTCGTCGTCGCGAACCAGACGCTCGAGCCGTGGTCGGACGAGTTCGTCGTCCGGCGGATGAGCCTGTCCGGCACCGCCCTGGACCGTCACACGCTCCCCGTCACCGTCGAGGCGAACAGCGTCGCGATCGTCGACCTGCCGGCGAGGCTCACGAGCTGGACCCATCCGAAACGGGAGTTCGCGGTGGTCGAGGCGGCGAGCTCCGGTCAGCGCGCCTGGTGGTACGGCGTGGAGGATCGGGACTTCGAGCTCATCCCGGGGGCCCTGGACGTGGCCGTGACCCGCTTCGACGACCACGACGAGTACCGACTCACCGCAACCTCGCTCGTCAAGGACGTCCTCATCCAGCCAGACCGCGCCGGGGCCGTGTCCTGCGACGCCGAAGGGTTCTTCACCATGCTGCCCGGCGAGGTGAAGGTCGTGCGGCTGTTCGCCTCGGGGAGTGCAGCGTTGCGGCTCCCTGACGCGGACGGCGACCCCTGGGTGGTGGCCAACCTGAACGACGTCCTCGCCCGCTCGCGCAGCGGTCCCGGTGCGCAGGTCGCCGGTGTGGCGGCCGTGCGGCCCGACGAGATCGCGACCTCTGGACCGGCTGCGAGCTGACGTGCGGGAGCCCACTTGAGGGACCTCGGGCGGGCTCCCGCACCTAGGCTGGAATCGAACCGACACAGCTCTGGGAGGTCGCTCGATGAGCCAGGAGTACGACGCCGCTGCAGCGAACGGTCTGGCGATCGCCCTCCGTGCACCCGTCCCCTCGGACCGACTGCAGGCCGCACTCGCCGCGGGCACCACCCCGAGGACCGCCTACATCGAGGTGCTCGTCGACCGCTGCGCCGTCGAGCCCGACTTCTTCGTGCGCGACATGCTCACCTGGGCACTCGTCCGGCACGACCCCGAGGTGACCGTCCCTCGCCTGATGGAGGAACTCGGGTCGGTCTTCCCACAGGCACGCAGCCAGGCGCTGCACACCCTCTCCAAGACCGGAGACCCACGCACCTGGTCGGCCATCACCCTCGCGTTGCTCGAGGACGAGGAGGATCAGGTCGCCCGTGCCGCGTGGCGCACCGCTGCCGGGGTCGTCCCCGAGCGGGAGGCGCCGGCGCTCGCCGAGCTGCTGACGAAACAGTTCGGCCGCGGCGACCGCGAGGTGCAACTCAGCCTCACTCGTGCGTTCACCACGATCGGCGAGCCCTCGCTCGAGCCCGTCGAACAGACGGCCGCATCCGAGGCGTTCGAGCGAGCGGCCCGTGCGCACGCTCGCGCGACCGCCCGGATCCTCCACGACCCCGAACTGGACTTCGACGAGGCGATGCAGGAGGCCCAGCACGCGCTCCGCCAGGGTGACTGACGAGCGGGCGGCCAGGCGGCCCCGCCCCGTACACTCGACGGGTGCGGGGATCTGACAGCGTGAGCGAGTCGGCCCTCGACGAACCCGACCTCCGCATCCCGGACCCCACACCACGGCACACGCCGTTGTGGACCGTCCTGTCCGCCTGGCTGCTGCGGGTCGAGCGGTGGTTGCAGTCACGTGGCGGCTCCCGCCTCCGCAGGGGCCTGCGGCAGCTCTGGGGGCTCGTCGCCATCGGCGGGCTCATCCTCCTGGTCGGCCCGGTCATCAACCCTCCCCTCACCCTCGACGACCTCACCGAGGAGGCGTCCGACGTCACCGACACGTGGATCGCCCGTTCCTTCGCGGCCGACTACCGCGTGACCACCGGTGAGGACGGCCGACTCGTCACCGACGTCGAAGAGCGCATCGATGCGTTCTTCCCGACGGACCTCGACGACCGCACCATCGAGCGGGTGCTCGCCACCGAGTACCAAGGGCACGCCCTCGACCCGTCCATGATCTCGGTGACGCTGGACGGCGTGGAGCAGGACGTTCGCAGGGAACGCGCCGCGGTCTTCCTTCGCCTCGTCGTCGACCCCGGCGAGCAGCTCACGGGCGATCACGAACTCGTCATCCGGTACCAGCTCTCCGATCTCGCGTACGTCGACACCGATCCGGCGACCGGGCGACCGGTCGACCTCCTTCGCTGGGACGTGTTCGGCCCCGATCTGCAGCAGGCCGTGGCGAAGCTCGACGTCCGGGTGACCATCCCGCAGGAACTCGACGACCGTCTCGTCCGGCAGCCCCGAGGCTCGCTCGCGTGGACCCTCGTGGGCGCCGGGCAGTGGCTGACCCCGGAGCCGGACGCCCCACCCGGCGAGGTGGCCTACGCCTTCACGAGCGACGACGCGGCCCCGCCGCATGCGCAGGCGCGCTTCACCATGCCGTTCGCGGCGGGCTCGATCACGATGCCGCCGCAGTCCTGGATCTTCTGGGTCCAGACCTTCGGACCCGTCCTGCCGATGCTCGTCCTCGCGGCGACGCTTCTGCTGTCGTTCGCGGCCCGTGCGGTCGCGTGGGGTGATGCCCGGGGACGTCCGTGGTACCTCGCGCAGTCGGAACCGCCGGACGGCATCTCGCCCCGCACCGCGGCGCACCTCCTCCGATCGCCGGCGACGATGGAGCTCGCCGAACGGCTCAAGGACGCCGCGATCAGCGGCACGAAGCAGCAGGCGAAGCGACAGGCGCGTCTCGTCGCGGCGGCGGGCGCCGCCAAGCGGTCCGGCCGGCTGGGCGACCGACCCCGGGCCCTGCGTCGGTACCTGGCCGGGCCGGAACGCGCCGGGCAGGTGCGCGACGGCCTGCGTCGTGTGCCGACGGGCTTCGTCCGCGACTGGTTCATCGCCGCACCGATCGCGCTGACCATCCTCCAGTGGGGCATCGTCCGGCAGCTCTCCCACCAGGCCGTGCTCGCAGTGGTGTGGTGGCCGCTCGCCTTCGTCGTCCTCTCGACCGTCTTCGCCGTCATCGTGCTCGCGATCGCCCTGACCGCCCGGCCACTCACCCGCAAGGGGGCGCTCCTCAAGCAGCACCTGCTCGGCATTCGCGTGTTCGCCGAGCGGACGCAGCTGCTCGATCGCGCCAGCCTGCGCGACAGGCTCCTGCCCTACGCCGTGCTCGGCGCCCCGCCCCGGGCGACCGGCCGGCGGGTGGCGGCCCTGATCGCGCCGGAGGTCACGATGCCGGCGGCCGCGGCCGATCGCGCATCGCGCGCCGACGGGTCGACAGCGGGCTTCCTGACCGGTCCGCGGATCGCCGTCCGGGTGCTCGCCGTGCTCCTCGTCGTCGGCGCGATCGTCGCGGTGAGCGTCCTCCCGGCTCCGTCCCTGGAGCCCGAGACACCCCGTTCCTACACGGGTGACATCCCCGGATCGACCCTCACGACGATCGCGACAGCCGACCTCGACGCGGAGCTCACGAGGACCGACGGCGACGGTGCGCGACTGCGCGTCACCGAACGCCTCGGCGTGGACTTCTCCGACGAGGGTGCGGTGCCCGGTCAGGTGGTGCGCGAGTGGCCCGCGGTCGTCGACGGTCAGGACCTGGGCCTCACGGTCGACGGAGTGACGATCGACGGCGAGGACGCGCCGTTCACGACGGAACTCGAGGACGGGCGGCTGCTGCTCCGGACGACCTTCGAGGACGTGCGCACCGGTCTGCACGACGTCGTGATCGAGACGACGTCCACGAGGCCGGCCGTCGTCGCGACCGTCGACGGCCAGGACATCGACCGGGTCAGCTGGGTCGCGCTCCTCGACGGCTGGACGAGCGGCGTCGCCTGGGACGAGGACGTCGCGCAGGGACCGTTCCGGCTCAGCTTCACCGCCGGCGACGACCTCCTCGACGACGCCGTCGACGCCGGGTGGACCCCAACCGAGGCAGGCGCTTGGCGTCCCGCGGCGTCCGAGGGCGGTTCCGGTCGCGAGACGGCGACCATCGAGCTCACACCTGATGACGACGGCGGATGGCCGCTCGACGTCCGTGGCGACGACCTCGGTGTCGTCCTCGACCTCCCGGCCGGGACGGTTGCGGGCGTCGATGCTGGAGCACCGATGACCGCTCGGCTGGCGGTGCAGTGGCCGGGGCTCGTGGCGATCACCCTGTCGGTGCTCGCGGTCCTCGGCGCGGTGCTGGGCGTCGCCGGCGCGGTGCGGCGCCGCAGTCGAGGCATCGAGGGCACGCCTGGCACGGCGCGTGACGCTGTGCGCTGGCTGGCCCCGTCCGCCATGATCACCGCCCTGGTGATGGGCGTCTGGATGCTGAACGGCATCCCCGCTGACGATCCGTTCGGTGGGCTCCTCCTCGCTGGGCTCGGCGCGGGTGTCCTGTCGATGCTCGTCTGGTGGTTCGTCGCCCGTCGATTCCGAAGCCCTCGCTGACCCCTCTCCCCCTGACGCCGGCGCGGTGCGCTGACGCCACCGCGCCCCACACGCGCGAGCGCGCCCCTCCGGAGACCCGCGCTCACGCACACGACCCGCGCCCACGCCCACACACCCGCGCTCACGCCAGCGCACCGCGCTGGCCGAAGGCACGGGGACTCAGCGCAGGGGCACGGCGAGGGAGGAGAGTCCCTCGTCGATGCGCGCGACCACCTCCGGGGGCGCCGCGACCGCCGCGAGCTCGGCACGCAGCGTCCGTCCCGGCACCCAGCGGATGTAGGCGTCGAACTCCTCGGCGAGCGCCGGCTCGGCCTCCCGCAGGACCGCCGAGACGAGCGCGCCCACGCCGCGGTGGTCGATGAGTCGCGCCAGGTCGTCGTCGACCCCCAGGGCGACGGGCCGTTCGCCGGTCGGGAGCAGGACGGTCCATCGATGCGTCCCTGAGGCGACCTCGAACACGGGCCGGTCGGGAAGGCGGACCTCGGCGCTGCTCCCGGTCGGGACCGTCGCGCACACCGTCACACCGTCCGGCACGCGTTCCCAGGCGACCGCCGCGCGGCCGAACGGGGTCTCGTGCACGACGGACGCGTGCCGGAGGGCTTCCGGGAACCACGGTCGCACGAGGATCCGCCGGTACCCGGGTGCGGCGGGCGCGAGGCCCCCGATACGGCGGTGCAGCACGTCGGCCACGGCACCGAACGCGCAGTGGTTGAGGGACACCATCCCGGAGGGATGCACCGAACCGTCCGGCCGGATGGCGTCGGGCCGTTCCCACACCGTCGTCGCGCCCTGGGTCACCGGATACAGCCACGACGGGCAGGCGGTCTGGAACAGCAGGCGCTCGGCGGCCCGTTCCTGGCCGTGGTCGAGGAGCGCGTCGAGGACGAACGGCGTCCCGAGGAACCCGGTGGCGAGGTGGTGTCCGCCGGCACGGAGCAGGGCGGCGAGTCGTTCGGCGAGGACGGTCCGGCGCCCTACCGGGGCCAGGTCGAACGCCAGGACGAGGGCGTAGGCGGTCGGGGTGTCGGACATCAGCCGGCCGGCGGGGGTGAGATAGGCGTCGCGGAAGGCCCGGCTCGTCTGCTCGGCGAGTGCCCGCGCCCGTTCCGCGCCACGGTGGTCCCCGGCCTCCTCGAGCGCGGCTCCCGCGAGGCGCGCGGAATGGACGTGGAACGCGGTGGCGACGAGGCCGGGATCCGTACGCGCCTTGTCCGGACGGCTCACCGTCGGGTCCAGCCAGTCGCCGTACTGGAAGCCCCGCTCCCACAGCCCGGAGGGGTCGGCGCGCTCGGCGCACGCCTCGACCCAGGTGAGCATGGATGCGGCGTGGCGGCGCACCACCGCCAGATCGCCGTACCGGTCGCGGAGTACGTCCGGCACCATGGTCACCGCGTCACCCCAGCCCGCTGCGGCGACCTCGCTGAACGAGCCGAGCGGGTTCGGCACGACGGTCGGGACGACCCCGCCGGCCGCACGCTGTTCCAGGGCGAGATCGTCGAGCCAGGACGCGAAGCAGGCGTCGACGTCGAACAGCGACGCCGCGGCTGCCGAGAAGACCTGCGCGTCGCCCGTCCAGCCGAGCCGCTCGTCCCGCTGCGGGCAATCGGTCGGGATCGCGAGCGTGTTGCCGCGGACGCTCCACACGACGTTCTCGTGGAGGCGGTCGAGCGTCGGGTCGGAGGACGAGAACCACCCGGTGCGGCGCAGCGCGGACTGCAGGACGACGGCGCGGACGTCGTCGGCTCCGACCGACTCAGGCACGCCACGCACCTCCGCATAGCGGAAGCCGTGGAAGGTGAACTCCGGCTCGACCCAGCGCGGGCCTCGGCCGTCGGCGACGAACCGGTCGGTCGCCGACGCGGCACGCAACGACCGGGTGTACAGCTCACCGTCCTGGAGCAGTTCGGCGTGCCGGAGGATCACCTCGGTCCCCGCCGGTGCGTCCAGGCGGAGCCGGAGCCGACCGACCAGGTTCTGACCGAAGTCGATGATCGTCCCCGTGCCGTCGTGGTTCGGCCACACGGCCACGGGAGCTCGTTCGTCGACGACGCGCACCGGCTCGACGTCGGCGGCCTGCACCTGGACGTCGGCGGGGAACGGGTGCACCGCCGCGGCGAGCCACGGCTCGGACCCGTCACCCCGACCGTCGACCTCCAGACGGAGATCCCAGGTCTCCCCGGCGTAGAGCCCGCTCTGGACGAGGGCGGGCGCAGGGTCGACGAGCCACGCGCCGTCACCTCCCACCCGGACCATCCGGCCGTCCGCGCATCGCAGCTCGAGTCGGAGGGAGACCGCCGGCTGCTCCCCGTAGTGTCGGCGAGCGGTCTCGCCGAAGCCGTAGCGCTCGGTGAACCAGCCGCCGGCGACCCGGACGGTCACGACGTCCTCCGCCCCCGGGGTGAGCAGCGCGCCGACCTCGGTTCCCGTGACCGTGAGCCGATCCCGGTAGCTCGTCCAACCGGGCTTGAGGACATGGTCGTCGACGTCGACGCCGTTGATGGAGACCTGGTGGACGCCGTGCGAGGTGCTCCACAGCGTCGCCGACACGAGGTCGGCGGGGACGGTCACGACCCGCCGCAGGACGAACGGCCCGGCCTCCCGCGTCGGGGCGGGGTGGGCGAGGAACGGCTCGGACCAGGGCGCGTCGAGGAAACGGGTGACGAAGCGGAGCGGCGGACTCCACTCCGACGCGGTGCCGTCGACGCCGTCGACACGGACATCGAGCCGATGCTCCGAACCGGGCGCCAGCGGTGCGAACGGCCAGCGCTCGAGCACCCCGTGGGGGCCGAGCTCGCGCTCCTCGACACCGTCGAGTCGTACGACGGCGCGGGCGCCGACCCAACCGGGCTCGGCCTCCACCGTCCACGAGACAGACGGATCGGGGACCGCGGCGACGGCGACGTCCCGCCGTCGACCGACCCGCAGGCCGGTGACGACGGGACGGCGAGGCGTGCCGTCGGTCACGGTCGGTGGCCACTCGCGCGTCGGCCACGCGCGACGACGAACGCCCCGGCGGCGAGCGCCCCGAGTCCGAGCATCGCGAGTATCGCCGTGCCGTCGACTCCGGTGCCGGCGAGACCGCGCGTCCCGGACTGGGCCGTCGACGCGGCTCCTCCGTCCAAGCCACCCGAGGTGCCGGTACCCGTGCCCGTCCCGGGCTCGGTGCCCGGATCCGTGCCACCACCGGTACCGGCCGCCGGCAGGAGCCGCACGGGCAGGAACTGCGCGGAGTCCTTCTCGGCCGCGATGCCACCGCCCCAAGCGAGGTACCCGTCGCGCCCCTCTCCGTCGGCCTCGTTCACGATGAAGGCACTGCTCAGCAGTGCCGCGTCCGGACGGACACCGGTGAGCCGCACCCAGGGCACCGCCACCTCGTACACGGTCGTCGCGGCGGCGTCGTCCCGTTCGACGGCGACCCGCGCTCCCGCGACCGTTCCGGGACCCTCGCCCACCGCGAGCCACCGGTACAGCTGGGGCCCGGCCGGGGTCAGCGCCATCCCGAGTTCATGCCATCCGGTGGCCGATCCCGGGGCACCCGCTGCGACGGTGAACTGCACCGAGTCGCCCTGCCAGATGTTCGCGCCGGCCGCCGGCTGGTCGTGGACGTCGTCGGTCACCTCGACCGACAGGAAGAGGTCGTCCTCGTCCCAGGTGTACCAGGCCCGCGCGGACTGGTCGTCAGCGGCACGTCCGGTGGCCGCCGGGACGATCGGCGTGAGGTCGTCGAGGTCGTCGAGCACGCCGTCCACCTCGATCGTCCGATGCGCGGCGTCGACCGCGGTTCCGAGGTCGAGGGGCACGACGACACCCGACGCTGTCAGTTCGCGCCCGCCCACGAGCGCCACGGCGCTCCAGTCCGTGCGACCGGCGAGACCGGCGAGCGGGAGATCGGCGGTCGCCGACTCGTGTGCCGCGACCGTCACCCCGTCGAGGAACGTCTGCGTGGAACCGCCGAGGTCGACGGTCAGTCGGTCGATCGTGACCGGCTCGCCCGAGGCGTTGTCCACGGTCAGGCGGAGTGCGCTGCCGTCGGCCAGGGCGACCTGATCGCCGACGAGCGTGACGGGTTCCCCGACGGTGGTGCGTGCTGTGAGGCGCCCGAGCTCGACGTCGTCCTCGAGGAGGGTGGCCTCGACGAGCAGCTCTCCGAGCGCGCTCGCCGGTGGCAGCTCGACGACGACGCTTCCGGTGGTCCCGGCGGCGACCGTCTGCGACGCCTCCTGGCCGTCGTCGAAGCGGAGCACGACGGTACGGTCGGTGGTACCCGCCCGGTTGTCCATGGTCCACCTCGCGGTGACCGCCTGCCCCAGGTAGGCGGGGTCGAGCGTCAGCGCGGTCTCCGAAGCGGTCACACCGGCCACCTCGCCCTGGACGTACACCGGGCCCTCCCCCAGTTCGAGCAGGATGCTCGTGCCGTCGCCGGCCGCGACGGTGCGCGACGCGCCGTACAGGTCCGTGATCACGACCTCCCCGCGCAACTCGAGGGTGACCGCCCGGTCCGAGGTCGACCAGAGCGCATGCAGTGGCCCGTCGGGCGTGTCGAAGGAGACGTTCCAGAGATCGGCGACGGAGGTGTCCCGTCCCGTGGCCGTCGCGTCCAGTAGCAGCCCGGCCGCCGTGGAGTAGGAGACGAACGCCGGCTTCGGGGTGAACGCGCCCAGCGGGTCCTGCGGGTGGTGCAGCAGGCCGAAGTTCTCCTCGGTCTCCTGCGCGTCCACACCGTCGTTGACGAGGTCGTAGATGAAGGTCCGCTGCACGTCGTGCATAGCCGTGATGACCGCCGACTTGGCGATGTCGGCCGCCTGCGACGACTCGGAGACGGCTCGGGCGTTCGTGCCGGTCGGCCAGCCGAGCTCGGTCACCCACAGGGGGATGGACTCGCCGCCGTTGTACTGCCGGACCAGCGCGTCGACACGGCTGAGGGTCTCGTCGAGCGCCTCGGCCCCGACCGGGTAGCTGTAGGGGTGCAGGACGATGCCGTCCAGGTATTGCAGCGCTCCGAGACGGAACGTCTGTTCGAGCCAGTCGGTGTTGAGGTTCGCGACCGCGGGACCGATGACCGGCAGCTCGGGGGCGACCGCCTTCACGGCGGGGGACGCCGCGGCGAGGAGGTCGACGTAGTGCTCCGGGGCGACGTTGGTGTTGCCACCGAGCCCGAGGTCCCACTCGTTCCAGATCTCGAGGCCCGTCGACATGTCGCCGAACTCGTCGGCCATCGCCGCCGCGTACGCGGCGTACGCGGACACGGCTTCGTCACTCACCGGTCCGTTGCCACCGTCGTAGAGCGGGTTGCCGTAGCCGGCGAGGAGGAGCGGTTTGACGCCGGAATCGCGTGCAGCATCGAGGAACTCGGCTCGCGGGCGCGACCAGTCGTAGACACCTGGGGTCGTCTCGACCTCGCTCCAGTACACCTCGTCGCGGAACTGCGCGACACCGCCGACCGCGAGGGCGCCCATCGAGGCCGGGTCCCAGCCCTGGCCGTAGTGGGTGGCTGCACCGTACCGCCCGGTCGCCGTGGCGGCGACGTCGGTCTCGGCGAGGACCGCGAACGTCGTGGTGGCGGAACCCACCGACTCGCCGGCGGCGAGGCCTTCGACGGACAGCGAGAACCATCCACGACCGGGTGCGGTGAGGTCCAGCGCACCGTCGGCGTCCTCCTCGCCTTCGTCGACCACGCGTCCGTCCCCGTCCGTGACGGTCCAGCGCACCGTGTCGGCACCGGTCGTGTAGGGAAAGGCGAGCGGATCGCCCTCGGTGAACAGGTTGCCGAGCGTCCCCGGCGTCAGGGCGAACCCGGAGGGGGCGTCCGCGGCCCGGACGGTGAGGTCGTCGACGAGCAGGCGGGCGGTCGGCTGGGCTGTGTCCGCCCGAGCCCACCCGTTGACGACGAAGCCGACCTGCCGCGCCGGGCCGTGCCAGATCCCGTCACCAGCGCCGCCCCAGGCGCTGTGACTCGGCTCGGTCACGGGCGATTGCAGGGTGAGCTCCTGCCACCCGTCGGACGCGGGGACCGGGAGGAAGCTCTGGTGCGTCTGCCCGGTCGCGTCCACGAGCTGGACACCGACGGTGGTCACGTTCTCCGCGCGGACCCAGAACGACACCGCGTCCAGCGGAGCGTCGTCCAGCGAACGGACGGCCATCTCCCAGCCGTCCACCGTGCGCGCTCCGGTGTCCAGGAGGACCTCGACGGCGCCCGCACCCGTGTGGCCGTCGGCGGCGATGCGCGGAGCACTCGGCGCGACCGACGTCCCGTCGAACGCGACACCCGACCAGCCCACGAGATCCTCGACGGGGATCGTCGTCTCCTGCGCCACCGCCGCGGTCGGTTGCGCCAGGGCGCCGACCGCGAGGAGGACCCCCAGCGTTGCTGCCGCGAGCCGCCGCGGGTGCGACGGGCGTCGTGTTCGTTCGGTCATCACTGTCTCCTCGTTGAGCGTGCCCCGTCCGACGGGGAAAGCGGTTTTCCTGACGAAGCCTGCCGAACCATCGGGCCCACTGTCAAGCACCTCTTCGCAGCAGCGATTGAGCACGATCAAGGTGGAAGTCCGCTTTGACGAACCACCGTCGAACCTGCTAGACATCCGTAGAGCAATCGCTTTTCCTCTCACCCGAGCATCGAACGAAGGAGTTCACATGACTGGACGCATCCGCGCAGCAGCGGCTGTGCTGGTGATCGGCGGCATCGCCGTCGCAGCGGCGGGCTGTTCGCCGCAATCGTCGGAAACGGCCGACGGCAAGACCACCATCGAGGTCGGCGACCGCCCGTCGGCGGACCGCCCCGAGGATCGCAAGTACTTCGACGAACGCGTCTCGGCGTTCGAGGAGGCCAACCCCGACATCGACGTGAAGGCGGTCGAGACCGCTTACGACCCGACGACCTTCCAGGCCCTCGCGGCCGGCGGCAGCCTCCCGGACGTCCTGAGTGTCCCCCTCACCGAACCCCAGGGGCTCATCAAGCGCGGCCAGGCTGCCGACCTCACCGACACCCTGAAGTCCGAGGGCCTGCTCGACTCGCTGAACCCGGCGATCCTGAAACTCGCCTCCGATGCCGACGGCAAGGCCTACGGCGTCCCCACGAACGCCTACTCCTTCGGCCTCGTGTACAACCGCGCCCTGTTCACCGCGGCCGGACTCGACCCCGACGCACCGCCGACCACCTGGGACGAGGTCCGCACGGCCGCGCAGCAGATCACCGCGAAGACCGGCGCCGCCGGCTTCTCGGTCCTCACCACCGCCAACACGGGCGGGTGGCAGTTCACCGGGATGACCTACTCCTTCGGCGGGACCGTCGAGAACGCGGACGGCACGAAGGCCACCTTCGACGACACGCCCTCGGCCGATGCGCTCGCCCTCCTGCAGACCATGCAGTTCGAGGACGGCACCCTGCCCGCGAACACCCTGTACGACGCCGACTCGCAGGGCCAGGACTTCGCCGCGGGCAAGATCGGCATGATGATCGGTGCCAGCGACCGCTACTACGGCGTCGTGCAGAACCTCAAGCTCCCGGCCGAGGACTTCGGCATCGGTGGGATGCCGCAGGACGGCGGGTCGAACGGCACCCTCTCCGGCGGCAGTGTCCAGATCGTCAACCCGAACGCGACCGACGCCGAGCGTACCGCCGCGGTGAAGTGGATCAGCTTCCTCTATCTGCAGCGCTACTTCGACCAGGACACCGCCGTCGCCGACGCCAAAGCCTCGAACGAGGCAGGGTCCGTCACCGGCCTCCCCGGCCTCGCGGTGGTGAACGAGGACGCGTACGACACCTACTTCGACTGGATCGCCGACTACATCAACGTGCCGTCGGCGAACTTCACGCCCTACCTCGACGCCTCGGCGGAAATCCCGGTCGTCGCTGAGCCCGTCAACAACGCGCAAGAGGTCTACGGCGCGCTCGACACCGTCATCCAGACCGTGCTGACGGACCGGAACGCAGACATCGACAGCCTGCTCTCGCAGGCGAGCACCGACGTCCAGGGCCGACTGACGCGCTGACCACCCTCCGGGGTGGGCCACGCGCCCACCCCGGTCCCAGGAGGACCCCATGTTCCAGACCATCAAGCGACCGCAGCCGGGTCCGTCATCGGCCGCGCGCACGCCCGCGGCGACACGACGATGGCGACGCGCCCGTCCAGGTCTCGTCGCCCTCGGCATCGCGCTGCCGGCGATCCTCGTCTACCTGTACTTCTCGTGGGGTCCGATCCTCTCCTCGCTCGTGATGAGCGTCCAGGACATCACGCCCGGGCAGACGTCCACCTGGGTCGGGATGGAGAACTTCAGCTACGTGCTGAGCGATCCGAACCTGCCGCAGGCGACCCTCAACACCCTCCTCTACACCGGTCTCGCGATCCTCTTCGGCTTCCCGGTCCCGCTGGCCCTGGCCGTGTTCATCTCCGAGTTGCGCGGCCACCGTTGGTACTTCAGCGCCCTGGCCTACCTCCCCGTCATGGTGCCGCCGGTCGTCGCCATCCTGCTCTGGAAGTTCTTCTACGAACCGAGCGAGGACGGCGTCTTCAACGCGGTCCTCGGCGTCGTCGGCATCGGGCCGGTACCGTGGCTCACCGCTCCGACCCTCGCGATGCCGTCGATCGTCCTGGAGACCACCTGGGCCGGCGCCGGGACCGCCGTCATCATCTACATCGCCGCCCTCTCGAGCATCCCGGCCGAACTGTACGAGGCGGCCGAACTCGACGGCGCGGGCATCTGGCGTCGCGTCTGGCACGTCGCCCTGCCGCAGATGCGCGGCATCATCGGCACGATGCTGCTCCTCCAGGTGATCGGCACGATGCAGATCTTCACCGAGCCCTTCCTCTTCACCGGCGGCGGACCACTCGGTGCCACCAGGACCCTGCTGATGACCATCTACGACTACGCCTTCGTGCGCGTGGACTACGGCGCAGCGACCGCCCTGAGCGTCCTGCTCGCAGCAGTCCTCGCGGTCTTCGCCCTCGTCTACGCCCGTCTCACCCGCCGTTGGAGTGCCTCATGAGTGCGCCCGCACTAGCCCGCAGCGCCAAGCGCGCCGACCGACCCGAGCGCGACGCCGTCGGACGGTCGAACATCTCCGACACCGACCGCCGTCGACCCGTCGTCCGCGTCTCACTGCTCCTGGGACAGGTCGTCGTCCTCCTCGGCCTCGTCGTCGCGGGACTCGGTCCACTCGTGTGGCTCGCCCTCGCCGCCGTGTCGCCGACCCAGGACCTCATCCGAGAGCCGTTCGCGTTCTTCAGCAGCGGCGTCGTGCAGTGGGAGAACATCGGCATCGCCTGGGAACGCGGGCGGATCGGCCACTACCTCTGGAACACCGCGGTGCTCGCCCTCGGAGCGACCGTCGCGACCCTCGTGGTCTCCACCAGCGCCGCCTTCGTCATCACGGTGCTCCGGCCCCGATGGGGCCGCTTGTTCTCGGCAGCCATCCTCGCCACGCTGTTCGTCCCGGGCATCGTCGCGCTCGTTCCGCTGTACCTCACGGTCCGCGAGCTGCCGGTCGTCGGCATCTCCCTGCTGAACACGCCGTGGGCGGTCTGGCTGCCGGCTGCGGCCACGGCGTTCAACGTCCTGATCATCGCCCGCTTCCTCGAATCGATCCCCGCGGACCTCTACGACGCGGCTCGGATCGACGGAGCCGGCGCGCTGCGGATCCTGTGGAGCATCGTGCTGCCGCTGTCCCGTCCGATCCTGGGCGTCGTCGGACTGCTCGCCGTGGTCGCCTCGTGGAAGGACTACCTGTGGCCGCTCCTCGTGCTGCCGGACCCCGACCTCCAACCGGTGTCGGTGGCACTGCCGCGACTCGCGGCCCAGACGGAACTCAGCGTCCAGATGGCGGCACTGTTCCTGTCGCTCATCATCCCGGTGGCGCTGTTCCTGGTCTTCCAGCGACAGTTCCTCCGCGGTGCGAGCATGGCCGGCGGGGTGAAGGGATGACTCGCGTCCTGGTCACCGGCGCCGACGGCGAGATCGGCCGCGCCGTCAGCCACGCGCTGGTCCGCGCAGGCTACGAGGTCTCCGCGCTGTCGCTCGCCTTCGGCGCGGAACACCCCGCCGACCGGCTGTTCGTCGGCGACACGACCTCGGTGGCCGACGTCGCCGCCGCACTGGACGGCGTCGACGCGGTCGCCCACTTCGCCGCCATCCCGCACCCCTCGCTCGGGACGCCGTACGAGGTGTTCCGGGTGAACACCGACTCCACGTTCAACGTGCTCGAACAGGCCGGTCGACGCGGCGTGCGGCGAGCGGTCATCGCCAGCAGCATCAACGCGCTCGGGTACCCCAACAACCCGCACGGGACGTGGCCGCCGTCCTTCCCGCTGGACGAGCACACCCCCGCGGACATCGCCGACGCGTACTCGCTCTCCAAGTCGGTCGACGAGCAGACCGCCGCCTACGCCCACCGCCGCCACGGCATCGACGTGGTCGCCCTGCGCTTCCCGCTCGTGAAATGGCCGTCCGTCCTGCGCGACGTCGCCGAGGAGGTCGCGCGCGACCCCGCGGCCATGGCGCGCGAGGGCTGGGCCTACCTCACGATGGGTGACGCCACCCGCGCGGTGCTGCGCGGCCTCGAGGTGTCGACCGAGGGCGTGCTGGTCGCCGGCCTGAGCGCCGCGGACACGCTGCTCGGCGGCATGACGCAGGAGCTGGCCGATCGCTACACGCCCGGTGTCCCGATCATCCGGCCGGTGTCCGACACCGCAGCCCTGATCGACACGACGACCGCGGAGCGGGCCCTCGGCTTCCACCCGACCGAATCCCTGCACGACGGGACCGCCGTCGCGCAGCCCGACCCCGAGACCCCGGTGAGGAACCTCCGATGACCGATGCCGCCCCGACCACCTTCGCCCAGCCGTGGATCCCGCGGGACGACGTGCGCATCACCGACGTCCGCGCGGTGGTCACCGCTCCCGAGGGCATCCCGCTCGTCGTGGTGAAGGTGCTCACGAGCGACGATGGGCTGTACGGTCTCGGCTGTGCGACCTTCACCCAGCGCTGGCGCGCCGTCGTCGCCTACCTCGACCACCTCCGGCCGCTCCTCGTCGGGCGGTACCCCGGAGACATCGAGGACCTCGGGCGGTTGATCCGCTTCTCCGCGTACTGGCGCGAAGGGCCCGTCGGCAACAACGCACTCTCGGGGATCGACATGGCCCTGTGGGACATCGCCGGCAAGCGGGCCGGGATGCCCGTGTACGAGCTCCTCGGTGGCCGGGTCCGGGCTGCGGCCGATGTGTACCTGCATGCCGAGGGTGCCGACCCCGAGGCCACGGCGGCCCACGCCGAGCAACTGCGGGACGAGGGCCTCCGGCACATCCGGGTGCAGACGGGCCAGGCCGGGATCGGCCACTACGGAGCACCGCCGGCCGCCGACCCGTACACCTGGGCCAAGCACCCGCAGGGGTGGCGCGTGGAGGAGTACCTCCGGCGGACCCCGCGTCTCTTCGAACGCATGCGCGAGCTCTTGGGCGACGAGGTCGAACTCCTCCACGACGTGCACTCCCGGCTCACGCCGCGCCAGGCGATCGCCCTCACCCGGGCGCTCGAGCCGTACCGCCCGTTCTTCGTGGAGGACGTCCTGGCTCCGGAGCACTGGGATCGGCTGCCCGAGGTGGCCGCCGCGTCGCCCGTCCCCCTCGCGGTCGGCGAGCTGGCGACGTCGTTCACCGAGGCGGCCCGCCTCATCCGCACCCACGCCGTCGACTTCATCCGCTGCCACCTCTCCGACATCGGAGGCCTGAGCGCCGGTCGGCGACTCGCCACGTTCGCGGACATCGAGGGCGTCCGGACCGCCTGGCACTCCCCCGGCGATGCGTCGCCGTTCGCCGTCGCGGCCGCGGTCGCCCTCGACGTCTCGAGCCCCGCGTTCGGCGTCCAGGAGGGCCACCGGTACTCCGAGGCCTGCCACGAGGTGTTCCCGGGCATGCTCGACATCGTCGACGGTTGGCTGACGCCGAGCGGCGCCCCGGGATGGGGCATGGACCTGGACGAGCGCGAGGCCGCCAGGTATCCCGCGGGTGTCTCCGGCCACGACGCCTGGGCGGCCGGTGTGCGCGCCCCCGACGGTGGCCTCATCGCCCCCTGAACACTCACACCCGTTCTCCTCCGTCTGCCCGTCACCCTCCGAAAGCGCACCCACCCATGCCCCGTTGGTCCGTCTCCCCCTCCCGTCGCGCCCTGCTGCGCGACGGCCTGCCGTCGTTCCTCCTCGCCGACACCGTCTGGGCCGCGTTCAGTGGTCCGACGGACGAGGAGTGGTCCGACTACCTCGTCCGTCGGCGCCGTCAGGGCTTCACCGCCCTGCTCATCAGCGTGCTGCCGATCGAGCACGACCGGTCGGAGGGTGGCCGTTCGCCCTACGCCGTCGTCGACGGGCGTCTGGACCTGGCCGGGGGCGATCCCGACTACTGGCCGCGCGCGATCCGGCTCCTCGAGCAGGCGGTCGAGCACGGGTTCACGCCGATGCTGGTCCTGTTGTGGAACAACTTCGTCCCGGCGACCTGGGGAGCGGGCCTCACGCCTCAGCTGGTGCTCGATGAGCAGCAGACGCTCGACCACGTGCGCGACTCGGTCGAGCGGTTCGCACGGTTCGAACCGATCTGGATCGTGTCTGGCGACGACGACCTCGACGCCGATGAGGCCATCGCCCGCTACAGCCTCGCCGCGTCCGAGGTCCGCCGCCTGGTACCGGAGGCGCTCGTCACCTGGCACAGCACGCCGACCGCCCGCATGCCGGAAGACCTCGCGAACGGTCCGCTGCTCGACCTGCACGGCCTGCAGTCCGGACACAACGAGGACTGGGACACCCTGCCGCAGACCCTCACCCGATACGTGGACGGGCTCGCGGTCACGAGGCCGATCATCGATCTGGAACCCTGCTACGAAGGCCTCGGTCGGTTCGCCGGCCGCGCGAGGCACTCGCGGGCGGACGTCCGGCGGGCGAGCTGGACGGGTGTCGTGGCAGGCGCTGCGGCCGGACTCGGCTACGGCGCGCACGGCGTGTGGTCGTGGCACCGTCGCGGCAGCGCGTTCACGGCCGAGGCGGTCCACGGCGTCCCGTTCCCGGCCGCCGTCGCACTCGACTTCCCCGGAGCGGACGACGTCGGGTTCCTCCGACGGGTCGTCGAGGCCGAGGGGCTGTCCGAACTGCGTGAGGACGGCTCACTCCTCGACCCCGAACCCTCGGGCGCCGTGGCGGGCCGGGTGGACGAAGACCTCGTCGCCGTGTACGCGCCGTCGGCATTCGCGCTGACGTGTCGACTCGATCCTGCTTCGGTGGCGTCGGTCGCCGTCTACGACCTCGACGCGCGCCGGCAGGACGCCGCGACGTGGAGCGCGGTCGTGAGCGAGGACGGCACGGGCGGCATCCGCCTCGAGCAGCCCGAGTTCCCGGGCGACGCGTTGTTCGTGATCCGCCTCCAGGACGGGACGTCCGCAGCGTGACCTCGGCCACCGAGCCCGCGTCCGTGACGATCCGAGCCCACGGCCTCCGGGTCCGGGTCGTCGCCCTCGGCGCGCGGATCGACTCGATCCTGCTCGAGGAGCCCGGTCTGGAGCTGCTGTACCGGACGCCATGGGCAGACGCCGGAGGATCCGAGTGGGGCATGTCCTCCTCGAGCGCCCTCTGGCACCGTGATTACGCCGGTGGCTGGCACGTGCTGCTGCCGTCGGCGGGCGATCCCGATCCGCGGGCTCCCGTCGAGCAGCCGTTCCACGGCGAGGCCGCCTGGCGGACCTGGTCGCTGCGGCAGGACGGTGACACGGTGCTCGCCGAAGTGCTGCTGCGCACGGTGCCCGTCCGGGTCGTCAGGACGGTGTCCGTGACCGAGGGCCGGGTCACGGTCGACACCGTGCTACGCAACGTCGGGACGGCCGCGACCCGCCTGATGTGGGTCGAACACCCCGCGTTCGCGGGCGAGCTGTTCGACGACGCGGAGCTCCTCGTCGACGGCGGCGCGGTCGGTCTCGTGTCGGCACCGGGCTCCGCGTTCGCGGACCTGCCGGTCACGACCGGGACGGTCGAACTCCGGTCACGTTCCAGCGGCATCGGGCTGCGACTCGGTTTCGACGTCACCGTCCATCCCCGGGTGTTCGTCTGGCAGGAGCGTCGCGGCGAGCGCGGGTTCCCCTGGTGGGGTGCCGGTGACGCCGTCGGTTTGGAACCGGCATCCGAACCGTACGGCGATCCGGCCGACGGCGTCGGTTCGGTGCGCCTCGCGGTCGGCGAGGAGCGCTCGACCCGGTTCGAGCTCGACGTCGACCGCCTCGGATGAGCCTCGGGATCGCCGCCCGGTACAATCGATCCGCGATGTCTAGAAAAGCGATTTCCCTGCAGGATGTGGCCGCCATCGCCGGGGTCTCCGTCTCGACCGCATCGAAGGTGTTGCGTGGTCAGGGCAAGGCCTCGGACGCCACGCGCGAGCGCATCCTCGAGGCCGCGGCGCGACTGGACTACCAGCCGAACGCCCTCGGCCAGTTCCTCGCGCAGGGACGCAGCGCGACGATCGGTGTGCTGACGCTCAACGCCCCCGGCGCGTTCACGATGCCGGTCCTCACCGCCGCGACGACGACCCTCGGCGCCCGCGACCTCTCGGTCCTCGTGTCCGACTCCCGTCT
This sequence comes from Plantibacter sp. H53, assembly GCF_001650455.1. Taxonomy (NCBI): domain Bacteria; kingdom Bacillati; phylum Actinomycetota; class Actinomycetes; order Micrococcales; family Microbacteriaceae; genus Plantibacter; species Plantibacter sp. H53. Next base: position 157,054 of record NZ_LWCT01000024.1, on the reverse strand, counting down.
CGACCGCTCCCTCATGGCCGCGACCGTCCGGAAGCTGCGCGCCCGCAACGTCGACGGCCTCCTCGTCATCGGCGACGGCAGCGGGACCGAGATGCGTTCGGTCACCGACGGGTTCGCGGTGCCCGTCGTCTACGCCTATGGTGCCTCGGACGATCCCGGGGATGCCTCGTTCCTGCACAACGGCCGCCTGGCCGGCGAGCTCGCGGGACGACATCTGCTGGGCCTCGGTCGCCGTCGCATCGCGCACATCGGTGCCTCGCTCGACGACCGCTCCGCCCACGACCGGGCGGAGGGACTGCACCGCGCGCTGGACGAGGCCGGGGTCGAGCTGGTCGGAGGGACGGGGCTCCACGGCGACTGGTCCCGGGCCTGGGGGCGTCAGGCGGCACAGCGACTCATCGAGGCCGGACACGACGTCGACGCGGTGTTCTGCGCGAACGACACCATCGCACTCGCCGCCATCGAGGTCTTCCGGGAGGCCGGTCGCCGGGTGCCCGAGGACATCGCCGTGGTCGGGATGGACAACCTCGCCGGCCTCATGGGTCAACGGGACCGGACCCTCACGACGATCGACCCGCTCCTCCACGACGTCGGCCGTGCTGCGGCCGGCTATCTCGCCGATGCGATCGCCGGTGGCACCTACGTCCCGGGGGTGCACTTCGTGGACGGCGAGCTCATCGAGGGCGAGTCGACCGGGTCCCCGGCCTGAGGTCGGTCCGGGCTGGTCTCGACGAGCCGCCCGGCCGCCGTCAGGACAGCTTCTCGAGCTGCTCCTGGTACTCGGCCCGCACCTTGTCGTTCGTCGACTGCTTCCACGAGGCGATCCCCGACTTCACGGCGTCGAAACTCGTGCGGCCCAGGATGTACTCGTTCATCGTCGACGACAGGTTGTTCGTCGCCGATGCGGTCTTGCCGGCGGTCTCCGAGTAGAGGCCGGTGATCGGACTCTTCTGGAGCATGGGAGCGGCTTTCTGCTGCCACTCGTGCGAGCGCCGCAACCGCTCCTCCATCGGCACGGCCGTGGCGAGGATCTGCGGTGCCGCGGCGAGTCGGTTGAGCGAGGTCGGGCCGATCTGCGCCGACCCCGCCTCGGTGAGGACGACGCGACCGTCCGCCTCCCGGGTGTGGTGCTCGCCCTCGACGCCGTACTGCAGGAAGAACCCTTCGGTGCTGCCGTAGGGGGCCGCGAGGTGGTTGAGCAGGGTCAGCAGCTCCTTCACCCGCGCCTCGTCCGCCTGCTTGATCGCCGTGAACGAGAACATCGACGAGCCCTGGTACACGATGCCGTCGCCGCCGTCCGCCGCGAACGGCAGGATCGCGTCGTAGACCACGCCCTCCGGCGCGCCGGGGTCGATGATGGCCGAGATGCCGTCCTGGTGCATGAGGACGGTGCCGTTGGCCATGTAGGTCTTCGCCTGCGAGCCGGAGATGCTCGGAGTGTCCGGGTGGTAGTACCCGGCGTCCTTCAACTCCTTGATGTACGAGAGCGTCTCGAGCCACCGGTCCGACTCCCACTTGTGGACGAGCTTCGACCCCTTCAGCTCCCACCCGTTCGGGACCCCGAACATCGCACCGATGAAGTCGTACCCCCAGTCGACGCTGTCGCCGTTGCTCTGCCCGCTGATCGCGTAGCGGTTGCGCTTGGCGTCGGTGACCGCCTTGCACAGCTCGGTGAAGTCGTCCTTCGTCTTGGGGGCGGGCTCCGCCCCGGTGAGGTCCTTGATGACGTCCGGACGCGAGATGAGCATGTTGCCGAAGGGTGGCCGGTTCACCGGGACACCGTAGATCCGGCCGTTGATCCGGCAGCCCTCCCACGACGGCGTGGGCAGGTTCGCGAGGTTCGGGTACGTCTTCACGTTGTCGCCCGAGAGGTGGTCGGAGAGGTCGGCGAACTGCGCTTTGAGCAGCTGCGGGTAGGACGGTGGCAGCTGGAACGCGAGGAATTCGACGAGGTCCGGCACGCTTCCACCGGCCATGACCGTGGCGAACTTGGGTGCGAAGGAGTCGGCGGGGACCACCTGGAGGTCGAGTTTGCACCCGAGTTGCTTCTCGGCCGCCTGGAGGTAGCTGTTCGAGGCCGGCGCCGGCGGGCTGTACGAGATGACGAAGCCCGACACCGCGCCGCTGATCGCCGTCTTCCCCGACACCGAGGTGAACAGCTCCGACTCCTTCGGCGCGGAGTAGTACACCGGCTGGACCGTCGCCGAGCCGGCGAGATCGGGGGTCGGTCCCTTCGTGATCGGCACGTAGGTGGGCAGCGGGACGAGGGCTCCGGATCCGGCGGCTCCCGAGGTCGCACCACCGGGGGTGCAGCCGGTGAGCGCGGACCCGAGGCCGAGGACCGCGAGGCCGACGCCGGCCGCGGTGAGGAAGGTGCGGCGGGACAGGCCTGGGGTGGTGTCGTTCATCGTGGTCTCCTTCGAGGTGAGGCGAGCGCCTGGGGCGCGGGTCGGATCCCGGCGACGATGCCGGGTCGGTGGGTGCGGATCGGTCAGCCCTTGACGGCGCCGGTCAGCACGCCCTTCGTGAGGTGGCGTTGCACGAGCGGGTAGGCGATCAGGATCGGGACGATGGCGATGAGCACCACGGCCATCTGCAGGGACTCGGCGGGCGGCAGCACGGAGGCGTCCGAGGCTCCCCCGACGAGCGAGGAGCCCTGCAGCACGTACGTCCGGAGGACGAGCTGCAGCGTCCACTTCGAGGTGTCGTTGATGTACAGCAGCGCGTTGAAGAACGCGTTCCAGTACCCGACCGCGTAGAAGAGAGCGACGACGGCGATCACCGCGCGGGACAGCGGGAGGACGATCGTGCCGAGGATGCGGAACTCCCCCGCACCGTCGATCTTCGCGCTGTCGATGAGCTCCTGCGGGATGCCCATCATGAAGCCGCGGACGACCACCATGTTGAAGACGCTGAACGCCCCGGGCAGGATGAGCGCCCAGACGTTGTCGAGCAGTCCGAGCTGCTTGACCATCAGGTACAACGGGATGAGGCCCGGCGTGAAGAGGAAGGTGGCGAGCACGATCATGAGCACCGGGCGCTGGAAGAACGACCGTCGGCTGAGGGCCCACGCCGCCGAGACCGTGCAGACCAGGCTGATGAGCGTGCCGACGACGGTGACGAACAGCGTCACCAGGATCGCCCTGGTCACCACCCCGCCGGCGAGGATCTGCTGGTAGGCGTCGAGCGTGAACGACTTCGGCCAGACGACGTAGCCGCCGGCGGCCGTGACGTCCTCGGCGGTCGAGACGCTGGTCGAGACCACGATGAGGAACGGGAAGAGGATGACGGCGAGGATCACGACGATCGCGAGCGCCTTGAGCGCGAGGACGACGGGCTTCGGTTTCCCTGCCCAGATCGGTCGGACGATGGTGCTCATGATTTGGAATACACTCCCTGCTCGCCGAGCATGTGCGCCGCTTTGTTGGCGACGAGGATGAGGATGAGACCGACGAGGCCCTTGATGAGTCCGGCGGCGATGCCGGTGCTCCAGTTCCCGTCGATGACGCCGTGGTAGTAGACGTAGGTGTCGAGCACTTCGGCGGCCCCCGGCCCGACGGCGTTCCGTTGCAGGATGATCTGCTCGAACCCGACGGACAGCGCCTCGCCCAGTCGCAGGATGAGCAGGAGCACGATGATGGGTCGGATGCCGGGCAAGGTGATGTGCCAGAACCGGCTCCAGGCGCCCGCGCCGTCGATGGCGGCGGCCTCGTAGAGGGAGTCGTCGATCGCCGCGAGTGCCGCGAGGAAGATGATCGTGCCCCAGCCCGCATCCTTCCAGATCACCTGTGAGGAGAGCAGCAGCTTGAACGTCGCCGGATCCGACATCACCGAGACGGTGCCGAGGTCCAGCTGCCGGAGCCAGGTGTTCAGGACACCACCGGAGCCGAGGCTCTGCTGGAAGAAGCCGACGACGATGACCCAGGACAGGAAGTGCGGCAGGTACAGCACCGACTGCACGATGGAGCGGAGCCAGGGCCAGGTCAGCGAGTGGATGAAGATGGCCAGCGCGATCGGCACGGGGAAGAACAGCACCAGTTGGATGAAGGTGATCTGGAGGGTGTTGGAGACCGCGTTCCAGAACGCCTGGTCGGTGAACAGCGCCGTGAAGTTGGCGAAGCCCACCCACGGGCTGTCCGGGATCGGGATGTACGGCTGGTAGTCCATGAACGCGATGACGTTCCCCAGCAGCGGGATGTACACGAACAACAACAGCAGCACGACCGCCGGGGTCACCATGACGAGCAACGGTGCGTCGCGACGGAACTGCATCCGGAACGGCACGCGGCGTCTCGTCGGCCGATCACCGGACCCGGCGGGGGCGATCGGTGGTCGGATGGTCTCCGGCCGATCGGTCGTCGTCGCGCTCACAGCAGCTCCCTTGCTCACGGCGGATGCCAGGTCTCGGGCCTCCGCGCCGTTCTCTCGAACGTTGGACATCATTCGCGGGGCCGCTGTGTAAAGTCAACATCATTCAATCATCCGAACAGGAATCGAACATCGGAGTTCATCATGGAGCTGTCGCAACGACACGAGCGCATCCTCGCCGAGCTGCGCATCCACGGCAGTCTCTCGGCAGCGGACTTCGCCGAACGGATGGGCATCTCGGCGATGACCGTCCGGCGCGACCTCCGCGAGCTCGGTGAACAGGGCCGGCTCCGCCGCGTGCACGGTGGCGCGGTGTCCGTCGACACGCAGCCGACGACCGGGATGCCCCACCGGCCCGGTGCCCGGCCGACCCCGGCTCCAGGGGCGGCCGACACCCTGTTCACCTTCGGGTTCGTCGTCCCAGACCCGAGCTACTACTTCCCGACGATCGTCGCCGGTGCGGTCGAGCGCGCCCAGTCGCTCGGTGGACGGATCGTCCTCGGCGTCTCCCGCTACGACCCCGACCGCGAGCGTGATCAGATCGAGCGCCTCCTCGTCGGCGGGGTGGACGGCCTGCTCGTGACGACGTCGATCCTCGACGCCCACCCGACGCTCGAGCTGCTGGAGCGGTCGCCGGTGCCGGTCGTCCTCGTCGAGCGCTCCGTCGCAGAGTCCGCGATCGGCGACGGCCTGGAGTTCGTGCGCACCGACCACGCCGCCGGGGCGGTCATGGCCCTGCGTCACCTGGCCGGACTCGGCCACGAACGCATCGGGATGGCCGCCTTCGACACCCCCACGACGCCCTCGCTGCGTCTCGGCTTCGAGCGGGCCGTGCGCCAGCTCGGACTGCGCGAGGACGCCAGCACGGCCATCATCGACGACCAGCAGGGCGTCGGCGAGCAGACGCGGCGATACCTGGAGGCGTGCGTGGCGTCCGGGACGACGGCGGTGTTCCTGCACTCGGACCACTACGCCGTCGAGTTCGCGGATGCCGCGCTCGACCTCGGCCTGTCCATCCCCGGAGACCTGTCGATCGTCGCCTACGACGACGAGGTCGCCGGCCTGGCCAGGGTGCCGCTCACGGCCGTCGCGCCGCCCAAACGCGACATCGGCAGGTTCGCGGCCACGATGTGCTTCGAACGCATCTCGGCCGCAGCCCAGACGGGGTTCGCCGCGCGCCACACGAGCCTGCGTCCGAGCCTCAGCCTCCGCGAGTCGACGGCACCGCCTCGGTGAGGCACGGGGTGTTCGTTTGCTGTTCGTTTGAACGCGAGTGCTTGACAGGCTCCGGCGTCGCGCACTGGGATTGAGCCTGCTGTCGAGACGACCAGGAGGCGACGATGCTGCAGAGCGAGAGCGCCCTCCGAGGCACGGTCGGCTTCCTCATGCCGGAGGGCACCTTCGAGCGGGTGTTCTCCGAGCTCGACCTCGCACGCCTGCGGTCCGAGTCGCGCCTCCATCTCCTGTCCGACCGCCCCCTCCGTCCGGAGCGCGTCGACGACCGCGCGCTGTTGGCCGAAGCCGAGGTGCTCGTGACCGGCTGGGGGTCCCCGGCGCTGGACGAGCCGCTCCTGCGGATGCTCCCGTCCCTGCGCGCGGTGGCCCACTCGGCCGGCAGCGTCCGCGGCATCGTCACGGACGCCCTGCTCGACCGTCACGTGTCGCTGACGTCGAGCGCAGCGGCCAACGCGGTACCGGTCGCCGAGTTCACCGTCGCGATGATCGTGCTCGCCGCCAAGCGGACGTTCTGGGCGGCGGAGACGCTGCGGTCCTCGAACGCCCCTGTCGACGCCGAGCGGGCCTGGCCGACCGTCGGCAGCCACGGCATCACCGTGGGGGTCGTGGGGGCCTCGCGCATCGGTCGGCTCGTCATCGAACGGCTCGCCTCCCTCGACGTACGGGTGCTCGTCGCCGACCCGACGCTCGACCACGAGCAGCGGCTCGCCATCGGCGTACCCTGCGTGCCCCTCGAGGAGCTGGCCGCAGGCAGTGACATCGTCACCCTCCACGCGCCGGCCCTGCCCTCGACTCGGCACCTCGTCGACCGCGGACTCCTCCGGCTGATGCGTCCCGGCACCACCGTCATCAACACCGCCCGTGGCGACCTCGTCGACCACGAGGCCCTCGCCGATCGTCTCGAATGCGGCGACCTCGTCGCGATCCTCGACGTGACCTCCCCCGAGATCCTGCCGTCGACCTCACGGCTGTGGTCGACGCCGAACACGGTCATCACGCCCCACATCGCCGGCTCGGCCGGGAACGAACTCGGCCGGCTCGCCACCAACACCGTGGACGAGGTCCTGCACCTCGTCAGGACCGGCGCCTTCCGACGACCGATCACCATCGCCGCGCTCGCGCTCCAGGCGTGAGCGGGCCACCGAACCGCACACCACTGAACCGCAGACCACCGAACCGCAGCAGAGGCCAGACCATGCCCCTCCCAGCAGCCACCAGCGCGCCGACCACCACGAGCTTCGCCGAGCAGTTCACGCCGCGGGCGCGCCGAGCCCTGCGCGTCGGGAGCTGGCGCGCAGGACCGCCGGTCGGAGACCGCACCGCCTGGGGCCGGGTCTCGGAGCGGGACCGGACGGCGTTGCTCGCCGCGGCGCGGCACTGGTGCGTCGAGGCCGACCGCAACCCGCCCACGCTGTCCCTCTGGGCGCGGTACAGCTCCGACGGCGACCGGACCCCCTACGAAACGGCGCAGCAGGCGCTCCTCGGTGCGGTCGCCTCGTCCGCGCTCGCCCTCGGCGTGACCGACGACGAGGCCTGGGTCCGCGAGCTCGGCGATCGCGTCTGGCGGCTCTGCGAGCTGACCGCGTGGTGTCTGCCCTCCCACTACGCCCTGCCGGAGTCCGGCGAGCGCCCGTTCCTTCCGCTCCCTGGCCGCGACATCCTCGACCTGTCCGACGCCTACGTGGGCGGCATGCTCGCCGCGGTGGACACGATCGCGGGTGACCGCTTGGAGCTGGCCTTCCCCGGGCTGCGCTCGCGGGTGCACGCGGAGATCCGGCGTCGCGTGCTGGACCCGTGGCGGAACGAGGTGGACTTCTGGCACGGGCTCGACGGCCCGCCGAACAACTGGGCGCCGTGGATCGTCTCGAACGTCCTCGTGTGCTCGGCGGTGGTCGAGACGGACCCGGACGAGCTGGCGTCGTCGATCGACCGCGCACTCGTCATCCTGGACCGGTTCCGAGCGGGCTACGCCGATGACGGCAGCTGCGACGAGGGGGCGACCTACTGGTGGTGGGCGGGGGCGACGCTGTTCGAGGCACTCGACCTCCTCGGCGAGGTCACCGAGGGCGCGTTCGACGGGTTCGCGGTCGCGCCGGTGGCCGCGATGGCCCGTTTCCCGATGGTGATGCAGCTCTCCGGCGAGTCACAGGTCAACTTCTCGGACGGGTCCGCGAGCCTGCCGACGAACGCCACATGGAACCTGCTCGCCCGCTTCGGCGAGCGCGTGGGCGACGACGAGGTGGCGGCCCATGCCCGCTGGATGGGGCGCTCGCATCCGCTCGGCTTCTCGGCGCAGTTGGCCCCGTTGTTCCGCCGCACACTCGCGGAGCTGCTCGATTCGGCGTGGACGACCTCGGGTGACGCGGTGCCCGGGATGCCGGCGTCCTGGTACGCGCCGGGCACGGAGGTCGCGGTGTTCCGCGAGCACGCCGGTCGCGTGGACGGCTGGGCGGTCGCCGCGAAGGGCGGTCACAACGACGTCAGTCACAACCACAACGACGCCGGCGGCGTGATCGTCTCGTTGGACGGCGCACCCGTCCTCATCGACGTCGGCGTGGGCGTGTACCACCGCGACACCTTCATGCCCGACACCCGCTACGGCATCTGGACCATGCGGAGTGCGTTCCACAACGTGCCGCTCCCCGCAGGTGTCGAACAGCCGTATGGCCGGGGGTTCGCGGCGAGTGGGACGCGGTTCTCCGACGGTGACGGACGCGCGGTCCTCGCCATGTCGCTCCTGGGCGCGTATCCGGCCGAGGCTCGGCTGACGGCGCTCGACCGCACGGTGTCGCTCGACCGCTCGGCCGGCACCGTCCTGATCGAGGACGACTGGGCGTTCTCGGAACCGATGCGGATGACGCTCACCTTCCTCACCGCCGTCGAGCCGGTCGTCGCGGGCGGTGGGATCCTGGTCGGCGACGCCCGCCTGGACACCGACCCCGCGTTCGAGGTGGCGGTGGACCGGATCGACATCGACGACCCGAAGCTCCACGAGGTCTGGGGGTCGGCCATCTTCCGCATCCGGCTCGTGCAGCGCGCCACCGCGACGAGCGGGTCACACACGCTGCGGGTGCGCCGCGCGCAACAGTACCCGGAACCGGGAGCACCGATGGAGGCCCCACGATGACGCCCGACCCGCTCCCGCCGTTCCGTCTACCGGCCGCGGACCCCGTCGCCGCACCCTTCACCGGGTGGACGCGGGCGCACTGGGAGGCCGCGGCCGACCGGTGGCTGGCGGAGGTCCGCCGGTTCGAGAGCCCGCTCGGCGGCATTCCTCGGCTGCCAGGTCGGGTCACCCGCGACGGTGTCGCCCGCGAGGGCATGGAGGCGGTCGGTCGCTCCTTCCTCCTCGCCGCACCACGGATCGCCGGCGGCGGAGACGGCGATGGTGACGGGGTCGAGGACCTCGTCGCCTGGTACAGCCGGGCACTCCTCGCCGGTACGGCCCCGGACGGTCCGGAGTCCTGGCCGCTGGGCGTGACGTGTCGGGCTCCTGGCACGGGCGTCACCAACTCGATCGTGGAGGCGGCGAACATCGCGTTCGGCCTGTACGTCAGTCGAGACCGACTGTGGGCGGGGCTCACCCGGAAGGAGCAGGTGCAGATCGCCGACTGGCTGCGCCACCATGCGCGCCTCGAGGTCTGGCACAACAACTGGCAGCTCTTCCCGGCGATGGCGGAGGCGTTTCTCCGCTCGGTCGACGAGGACGTCACCGGGCTGAACGGCACGAGGAACGTCGCCCGCGTGGAGTCGTGGCACCTGGAGCAGGGCTGGTACACCGACGGTCCGGAACACGCGATCGACTACTACAACGCGTGGGCGATCCACCCCTACCTCTGGGCCTGGTACCGCATGACCGACCGCACGGGCACGGCCGACGGCTCACGGCATCTGGAACGGCTGCACGACTTCACCGGCTCCTTCGCGCGCATGGTCGCACCCGACGGGTCGATGGTGCACGTCGGTCGCTCGCTGAGCTATCGGACGGCCGCCCTCGCCGCGCTCTGGTGCGCCGAGCTCTCGGGGGTAAACCCGTTGAGCCCCGGCGCGACGCGTCGCCTGGCCTCCGGGGTGGTCTCGGGGTTCGTCCGGCACGGCGTCGGTGTCGACGGCCCGCTGAGTCTCGGTTGGTACGGGCCGTGGGAGCCCACCGCGCAGAGCTACAGCGGCTTCGGTTCGCCGTACCTCGCGGGCATCGGGTTCCTCGGGCTCGCCATCGACCGCGACGACCCGGTGTGGACCGCTCCGGAACACCCGCAGCCGACCGACGGGCCGCCGGAGACCACCGTGCTGTCGGCGGTCGGGTGGATCCTGCGCTCGCAGCGGGACGGTGTCGTGACGCTCGCCAACCACGGCAGCGACCACTGCGAGATCCCCGTCGAGCCCGCTCGCGCCGACGCGGACGATCCGCACTACGCCAAGTTCGGGTACTCCTCGCACACCGCCCCGGGGACGGGCGCGGCGTGGGACGAGAACGTCGACGGCCATCTCGCGCTGCTCGATGAGGACGGGCGGGCGAGTCGCCGCGCCGCGATCCGCGGGATGCGGACCGTCGGCGAGGTCTCCGGCTCGGTGCACCTCCCACAGCTCGACGGCCGAGTGTGGCCGGGCTGCGCCGTCACCACGGTCAGCATCGTCCACGGCGATCAGGAGCTCCGCGCGCACCTCGTCGAGTCGACTCGCGCGTGGGCCGTCCGCGAGGGCGGTGCGGCCGTCGCCGACGACGCGGTACTGCGCACCGTGGTCGATCCCGCCGGGGCCGCGCCGCGGGCCACGGTGGTCGGTCGCGACGGGCTCGCAGCGACCATCGTCGGGCTGCACGGCTGGGACCGCGCGGAGGCCGTCGCCTACCGCGACGCCAACGCGTTCGGTCCCCACTCGGCGGTCCCGGCGCTGTGCGCCGCCAGCACTCCGGGGCACACCGTCCTGGCCGCACTCCACACCCTCCGCTTCGACGACGGCGAGACACCCGACCTCCCGGTCGCGGTGGACGCGACCGGGACCCGGCTGGTCGCACGGTGGACCGACGGAACCGTGCACGACGTCGACCTCGCCACCTTCGTCCCCTGGGACGGCCAGCTCGCACGCCCGTCCGCGGACTGACCACCGCACCCATCCGAAAGGACCCCATGTCCACCGACACCCGACAGCCCGTCGTCCACCTGCGATCGCGCGCCGTGAGCGTCGTTATCGACCTGCGCGACGGTCGCCTGCCGTCGATCGCGCACTGGGGAGCCGACCTCGGTCCGCTCGACGATCGGGAGCTCGCCGATGTCGTGCGCGGTGCGGAGCGGTTCGTCACGGAGAACGCACCCGATCGACCGACCCGCCTCGCGGTGCTTCCGGAACAGAGCGAGGCCTGGCTCGGTCGGCCGGGCATCACCGGCAGCCGGGACGGACGCGACTGGTCGCCGCTGTTCACGATGGAGCCGGCGCAGGTGACCCCGCGCACGGTGACCGTCGACGGCGAGGACGCCGAGGCGGGCCTGGCGATCCGGATCGAGTTCGAGCTGAGCGAGGCCGGTCTCCTGCGTGTCCGCGCGACGCTCCGCAACGTCGCCGACGGCGTCTACCGGCTCGACGACCTGCATCTCGCGCTCCCGATCCCGGCTCGCGCCCGGGAGGTCCTCGACCTCGCCGGCCGGTGGGGCAAGGAGCGGACGCCGCAGCGCTCGCCGCTCCGGGTCGGCGCCTGGGTGCGCGAGGACCGCCGCGGGCGGACCGGGCCGGACGCGCCGCTCGTCCTGAACGTGGGCGTCCCCGGGTTCGGCTTCGCCACGGGCGAGGTCTGGGGCGTCCACGTGGGGTGGAGCGGCAACCAGCGACACCTCGCGGAACGGCTCTCGACCGGCGACCAGGTGATCGGCGGTGGCGAGCTGCTCCTGCCGGACGAGGTCCGCCTCGGCCCCGGCGAGGCCTACACGAGCCCCTGGGTGTACGGCGCCCACGGGGACGGGCTCGACGCCCAGGCCGCGCTGTTCCACGAGCACCTGCGCGCGCAACCCGGCCATCCGGCACGGGACCGACCGCTCACGCTCAACGTGTGGGAGGCGGTGTACTTCGATCACGACGCCGAGGCTCTGATGCAGTTGGCCGAGGTCGCGTCCTCGCTCGGGATCGAGCGGTTCGTCCTCGACGACGGCTGGTTCCGTGGGCGACGACACGACCGCGCGGGGCTCGGCGACTGGTTCGTCGACGAGGAGGTGTGGCCTGACGGGCTGCAGCCGCTCGCCGACCGGGTCCGGAGCCTGGGGATGGAGTTCGGTCTGTGGTTCGAGCCGGAGATGGTGAACCTCGACTCCGATCTGGCCCGGGAGCACCCGGACTGGATCATGCAGACGGGCGGACGATTGCCGATCCCCGCCAGGAACCAGCAGGTCCTCGATCTCGGCCGACCAGAGGCCTTCGCCGCCGTCCTGGAACGGATGACCGCGATCCTGACCGAGGTCGACATCGCGTACATCAAGTGGGATCAGAACCGCGACCTCGTCGACGCCGGGTCGGCACCCGACGGTCGGGCCGGCGTGCATCGTCAGACGGCGGCCGTGTACCGGTTGATGGACGAACTCACGCGTCGGTTCCCGGAGCTGGAGATCGAGTCCTGCTCCTCCGGCGGCTCACGCGTCGACCTCGGCGTCCTCGAGCGCACGCACCGCGTGTGGGCCTCGGACTGCAGCGACCCGCTCGAGCGGCAGCAGATCAACCGCTGGACCGCCCAGCTGGTCCCCCTGGAGCGGCTCGGCGCCCACATCGCCTCCGGGCGCTCGCACACCACGGGCCGCTCGCACGAGCTGTCCTTCCGTGCGGCGACCGCGCTCTTCGGCCATCTCGGGGTCGAGTGGGACCTGCGGCAGGCGTCCCCGGCGGACCTCGCGGAGTTGGCCGACTGGTTCGCGCTCTACCGCTCGACCAGGGCCCTGCTGCACACGGGGCGGCTCGTCCGTGAGGACGTGGTCGACGACGCGCTCCAGATCACGGGGGTGGTGGCCGCGGACCGGTCGGAGGCGTTGTTCTCCCTCGCATTCCTCGGGCGTTCCGACGTCGCGAGGATCGGGCGGTTCACGCTCCGCGGCCTGGACCCGGAGCGTCGCTACCGGGTCCGGCCGCTGCGCATCGGCGAGCCCTCGGGAAGGCGCACCGTCCCCGCCTGGTTCGGTGAACCGGACGGGGTGGACGGTCCGCACGCCGGTTGGACCGGCGTGGTGATGTCCGGGGCGACCCTCCGCCACGCCGGCCTGCAGACCCCGGCGACCCCGCCCGAACGGGCGTGGATCGTCGAGGTCGCCGCGGTCGACGACTAGGGCAGCACCACCTCACCCTGGTTGAGCACCCTCGGGTGGAAGTAGGTGTTCTGGATCTCGGTGTTCGAGTTGTTGCCGCGCAGCTGCTCGGACCAGATCATGAAGTATGACCAGCGTGTCTGGGACTGCAACAGGTTCGCGTGGGGCACCTTGCCCATCTCCGCGATGGCGATCGGCTTCGTCCCGGCGATCGACTGCAGCTGCTGGTAGTCGGCGGTGCTCGGGTAGTTCTTGTACCAGACGTCGAGCGAGACGACGTCGACGTAGGAGTTCCCGGGGTAGTAGCCCGACCACCCGCCCTGCGGGTTGTCCTGGACGTTCCAGACCCAGATGAGGTTGTCGAGGCCCTGGGCGTCGAAGTAGTCGCGCATCTGCTGGAAGATCTTCGCGCCACCGTTCGCGCCTGAGCGGCCACCCCACCAGTTCCAGGTCTCGTTCATCTCGTGGAACGGACGGAACAGGACGGGGATCCCGGCGTCCTTGAGCTGCCGCAGGTACGGCACCACCTCGGCCATCCGCTGCCGCCAGGTCGTGTTGAGCGCGGTGCCTCCCGTCACGATCTGCGTGAACTGGGCGTTCGAGATCTGGGTCTTCACCCCGCCGTCGAACTCGCAGGTGGAGGGTCCGGTCGGTGAGCAGGCGTGCCAGGTGAGGGCGACGAGCGAGCCGTTCGCCCACTCCGTCTTCGCCTGGTCGATCACCCGCTGTCGGTTCGCGGCGTCCTGCCCGCGGAACATGAGGTCACCGCCCCAGAGCCCGGGATACTGCCCGGTGACGTCCTTCACCTGCTGGGTGTACTGACCCGGCAGGCTCGCCGGTTCCTTGTTGTGCTGGCCCGACACGATGTTCGTCCCGGCGATCGTCTTGAGGTACTGGATCACCGTGGCCTTGTTCTTCGCGGGGAACGCCTCGGCGTCCACCGGTTGCGCGACGGCGGAGCCGACGAGGCCGAGGACGAGCGCGGCGCCCAGTGCGATGCGCGTCCTCCGGGTGTGCGATGTCATGTCCATCTCCTTTCCGCCCTGCGTCGTCGGAGGGCGGCGACCCCAGGATCGCGGTCGAGACGGGGTGCCGTCAAGGACTTTCATAAATTACTGCTTAAACTCATCGCGATGGCGGCGGCTCCGGGCGGGGCCTGGCGAGGAGCGGTAGCATCGACGGATGTCGAACGCCGGACCGCCCGAGATCCTCCGCCTCACGGCCTTCGCCGCCGAGGCCGGCGGCGGCAATCCCGCGGGGGTCGTGCTCGACGCCTCGACGCTCACCGAGGCCGAGATGCAGGCGATCGCCACCGAGGTCGCGTACCCGGAGACCGCCTTCGTCGTCGAGCCCTGGGTCGACGGTGACGACCGGCACGTGCGGATGCGCTACTTCTCCCCCGGTGCCGAGGTGCCGTTCTGCGGTCACGCGACCATCGCGACCGCGGTCGCCCTCGCGGAACGGCGTGGCGTCGGGCGGTTCACCCTGGAGACGAACGTCGGGCCGCTCGTCGTCGAGACGGCCTCCGACGCAGACGCCGCCACGACCGACATAACCGGCGGCACCGGCACGATCACCGCGTCGTTCACGAGCGTCGAGCCCTCCGTCGACGGGCTCGACGAGGAGGTCGGCGATCGCCTGTTGTCCCTGCTCGGGCTCGAGCGTTCAGACCTCGACGAGCGGTGGCCGCTGCGTGAGTCGTTCGCCGGCAACCGGCACCCGGTCGTCGCCGTCCGCGACCAGGACGCCTTCGACGCCTTCAGCTTCGATCCGGCCGCGCTGCGCCGACTGATGGACGAGCAGGGCTGGGCCGGAACGGTGACCGTGGTGCACTGCCACGATCTCGACGACGCCGGGCGCCTGCTCGTCGAAGCCCGCAACCTCTTCCCCGTCGGCGACATCACCGAGGACCCGGCGACGGGCTCCGCCGCGGCCTCGCTCGGCGGCTATCTGCGCGCACTCGGCCTGGTCGCCCCGCCGGCCCAGGTCATCATCCGGCAGGGTCATCACGTCGGCGCACCCAGTCTGCTGACGGTCGACGTCCCCACCACGGGCGGCATCACCGTGACGGGGACCGCGCAGGCGATCGCAGCTCCTTGAGCAGCGGCCACCATAGACCGATGAACCGTGGCTCGGACTCGCGCTAGCATCGAGCCAGTCGCGGCCGGGCGGCCTCCGGAGGGGATGGACATGTTCACAGGTGGTGGATCGAAGCGGGGGCGCACCGCGGGCCTCGGCGTCATCGGTGCAGCAGTGCTCGCGCTCGCCCTCGCGGGATGCGCCTCCGGGGCCGAAAGCGGCGCCGACCCCTCGACCACTGCGTCCGCCGAGTCCGGCGACGCGGTCGGTGTCGTCGGTGTCTGGGGAGACGCCGACGCGCAGAACACCCCGTCGCTGGTGTTCGCCGAGGACGGCACGGTGACGGGGACCGACGGGTGCAACCGACTCATGGGCTCGTGGACGGCCGACGGCGACACGGTCGAGTTCGCGCCGCTGGTGTCCACGCGGAAGGCCTGCGAGGGAGTCGACACCTGGTTGTCGGGCGGAGCATCCGGCACCTGGACAGACACGGAACTCGTCGTCCTGGACGGGAGCGGCACGGAGATCGGTACGCTCGAGCGCTCGGAGTGAACCGGCCTTCCGGGCTTGCCGGGTGTTCGCCGGTGGGTGCGAGAGGATCATCGGGTGGATGAGGTCGAATCGTTGCGGGACGCGGGGCTGCGGGCTGCCGTGCGGGCGCATCTGCGCGGGTTGCCGCACGGCGCGGGCTCGGAGGGCTTGAGCGAGATCGTCGTCGATGAGGTGACGGTGCTGGACGGCATCGAGCGCTTCCACGGACTCCGACGACTCGGGCTGGAAGGCACGGATGTCGTCGATCTTCGTCCGCTCGCAGGCCTTCGAGACCTGGAGGAGCTGTGGCTGAGCGAGACGCGCGTGACCGATCTCCGCCCACTGTCGGGGCTGCAGGCACTCACGGTGCTCGAGCTCGGCGATACGCCGGTCGTCGACATCGAGCCACTCCGACCGCTCCGCCGCCTGCAGAAGCTGTGGTTGAACGGGTCGAACGTCACCGATCTCGACCCGATCCGTGCCCTCACGGGCCTGGTCACCGTCGGGGTGGCCGGCGCCCCGATCGAGGACTACCGGCCACTGGAGGCACTGGCGGAGCTGCAGACCCTGGTGGTCTCACGGTCGGCATCCGCGCGCCTCGGGGCACTGTCGCACCGTGGTGACCTGGACATCCATCTCCTCGACGAGTAACTCTCCCCTTCGGGAGACGCACGTTCCCGAGCGAGTGGTGCCGCGGCGAGGACGACCGCGGTCCAGAACATCGCGATGCGGAGACGACGGGGAGGCGCGGATTCCCCGGGTCGGTTCACGGGCGCTTGGGCCGGGCGGCGCCCAGAGCGGGCGGGATCATCGCGTGAACGTGATGACGGGGTGCCCTCGGCGGGAGTCCAGCGTCACCTCGGCCGCCACGCCGTAGACGTCCGCGATGAGCGCTGCGGTCAGCACCTCGCTCGGTGCCCCGGCAGCGACCACCTGACCGGCCCGCAGCACGACGACAGTGTCGCAGTACATCGCGGCGAGGTTGAGGTCGTGGATGGCGATGACGGTGGTGACCGGGAGCGCGCAGACGAGGTCGAGCAGTTCCAGCTGGTGTCGGATGTCGAGGTGGTTGGTCGGTTCGTCGAGGAGGAGCTCGCGTGGCTCCTGAGCGAGTGCCCGCGCGATCTGTGCCCGCTGGCGTTCGCCTCCGGACAGGGTGTGCCAGAGTCGGCCGGCCTGGTCGAGCAGGCCCACGTGTGCAAGGGCACGGTCGACGGCGGTCTCGTCGGCTGCGGTGTCACCGCCGATTCCCGAGCGGTGTGGGATGCGTCCGAGTCGCACGATGTCGCGCACCGTGATGTCGACGTCGGTGTTGGCGTGCTGCGTCACCGACGCGACCGAACGCGCGATCCGCCGTCGACCGACCGACGCCAGGTCGACACCGTCGAGCGTCACGAGTCCGGCGGTCGGCTTCACCAGGCCGTGGAGCACCCGCAGGAGCGACGACTTGCCCGATCCATTCGGACCGAGGAGGCCGACAGTCTGTCCCGGTTCGGGGTGCAGCGTCACGCCGTCGACGACGAGCGCACCACCGCGGTTCCAGGAGACGTTCTCTGCATGAAGGGTCATCCGCGCCTCCGTCTCCGGGCCAGCAGGGCGATGAAGACCGGTACCCCGACGAGCGCGGTCCCGACACCGACCGGCAGCGGCGTCGGTGAGAACGCGACGCGCGAGCCGGCATCCACCCAGACCATGAAGATCGCACCGATGATCGCCGTGGCCGGGATGAGTCGCCCGTGACGGGGCCCGACGAGCAGGCGGGCGGCGTGGGGCAGCACGAGTCCGACGAAGCCGATCGCCCCCGCGACGCTCACCAGCGTCGCCGTGATGAGCGCCGTCGCGATGAGCAGGATCGCCCGTGTCCTCGCGACGTGGATGCCGAGCGACGCCGCGACGTCCTCACCAAAGGCGAACGCGTCGAGCGCATGGGCGTACCGGAGGCACAGGACCGAGCCGGCGACCACGACGATCGCGCAGAGCGCCACGTCATCCCAACGCACGCCCTCGAGGGAGCCGAGCAGCCAGAACATCACGCCGCGCGTCTCGTCCGAGTCGGCGAACGCGAAGATGATCAGCGACGTCAGCGCGGAGAAGAGTTGCGTGCTGGCGACGCCCGCCAGCACGACCCGGTCGGTCCCGCCGCCGGAGAGACGGGAGAGCAGGAGCACGAGTCCGAAGGCGACGAGCGCGCCGATAAAGGCGCCGCCGGAGAGGCCGATCGACGCACCGCCGAGTCCGAGGATCCCGATCGCGACCGCGCCGGTCGACGCACCGGAGGAGATGCCGAGGATGAAGGGGTCGGCCAGCGGATTGCGGAGGAGGGACTGCATGATGACGCCGCAGAGCCCGAGCCCGGCACCGCAGGCTGCCGCGACGAAGGCTCGTGGCAGGCGCTCCTCCCACACGATCGCGTCCTTCGACAGCTTCACCGGGATGTCGGTGACACCGAGGTGGTTCGCGACGATGTCCCGCACGTTCACGAGCAGGATGTCCGCTGGGCCGAGCGTGATCGCCACGCCGACCGAGACGAGGAGGAGGACCACGCCGGCGAGGACGAGCAGGCCGGTGATCGTCGCGCGGCGAGCGCGTGAGACGGGTCGCCGTGCCGTGTCGCTGTGCGTCACCGGCTCGGTGCTCGTCACCGTCTCCGGGTTCAGAGCTCGTCCTCGTGCTCGACCCACCACGCCTTGATCTTCTCGAGGCCGTCGACGAAGCGGATGGACGGGTTCAGTTCGGCGCCGTGGAGAGCGATGTATCGCTGGTTGCGCACCGCGTCCATGGTCTTCGTGAGCGGGTCGGACTCCAGGAATGCGACCTTGTCGTCGAGCCGGTCGCCGGGGAACCGGTCGCGCTGCAGGTCGCCGAGCACGAGGACCTGCGGGTCGCGGTCGACGAGGTCTTCCCAGTTGGTGGCCGGCCAGTCGTCCTCGAGCTCCCCGAAGACGTTGTCGAGCCCGGTGGTCGAGGCGAGCAGCGCGGCGGATCCGAGCCCACCGCCGACGTACGGGGTCTTCGTGTCGGCGAACCAGAATGCGACCGTCGTGCCGTCGAAGTCGACGCCCCCGGTCGCCTTCGCGGCACGGCTCTGCAGCTCGGCGACGAGCGCGGCAGCACGGTCGGAGACGTCGAAGACCTCTCCCATCTCGGTGATCTCCTGGTAGAGCGCGTCGATGGTGAGCGGTGTCGTACGCGTCCCGCCGCCGTTGATGCTCGTTCCGTTGTCGCAGTCGGTGGGCGAGAGGTAGCTGGCGATGCCGGTCTCGGCGAACCGCTCGCGTGGTGCGACGCCGCCCTCGTTGTAGTGACGGCCGAACGAGGCGGTGATGAAGTCCGGGTCGGCTCCGAGGACGACCTCGTAGGTGGGCGCGTTGTCGGCCAGGCGCGGGACGTCGGCGTTGGCATCCGCGAGTGAGTCGAGGACGGGGTCCGTCCAGGAGGCGGTGCCGACGATGCGGTCCTCGAGCCCGAGGGACAGCAGGATCTCGGTCGAGTTCTGGTCGAGGGAGACGACCCGCTGAGGCGCGGCGTCGATCGTGACCTCGGTGCCGCAGTTGTCCAGCGTGAGCGGGTAGTCCGTCGCGCCCTGCTCAGCGGCTGCGGTCGATGCGGGCTCCACCGCTTCGGACGCGCCGCAGGCGGACAGTCCGACGGCGAGCGCCGCGGCGAGGACGAGGCTGATGGCGGCGCGCTGGTGCACGTCGTCTCCTTCATTCGAGGGGTGGGACCTAGGAAGGATAGCCTTACCTGAGTGACAAATACGAATTGGTCCGCTCCCACCACCGAACGCAGCTCAGCCGAAACGCAAGAATCCCCAGCTCAACGCAAAACCAGCGGTCACCCACGCGATTGGACCCCAATACGTCCACCACCACCGGATGCGTTGACGGAGGGCCAGGTCACGTCGCGCGGCCCGAACCGTCTGCAGGAAGAGTGCGGTCGGAAAGATGAACATGAGGCTCAGTCCAAGCACCAGGGTGATCCGGGACTCGTTTGTGTCATCAGCCGAAAAGAACTGCGTTGATGTCGATGCAAGCCGGTCGATCACGATTCGGAGGATGATCTGCAGCACCAGCGCGATGAGTGCTGCGGTCGCTGCGACGACCCCCACTCGCGTTCCACTTGAAGTGGGTTCGCCTCTGTACGGATCGTTTGCACGTCCGAGCGACGGATCGGACATGCGTTCCTCCTGAGCCACAGCGCCGAGGCTGTTGAGCCGACTTCTTCGTATTGTCCCCCTCACCCGAGCGACCTGATGAGCATGAGCGTTGCCAAGGTGGCGGCAAGAAGTCCAAGCCATCGCCAGAGAGCTGCATCTCCGTCGGGAGAAGTCTGCTGCCTCCGGATGGTCCTCCGCAGGCACGGTCCTGCGTACCGGTCGAACGCCCTGGGGGAAGATCTTCAGACCCGCACCTGCGATTAGCACGATGACCGCTCCGATCATCATCCCAACATTCATAACCCCGCCATTCCCACCAGGGTGAGACTTGCACGATCGAGCAGGCGAGACCAATCCGAACCGATGCGGAGGTGGCGGGCTCCGTGCCGATTCGCCACGCCGACTCCATGCTCAACGGCCGAAAAGCCACTCTGCCTCAGGAAGCTACAGGTTTACGAGACATTTGGTGCGTCGGTGGTCTCACCGAACTTGAGCTTGGAACTCCGCCGATCTCGCAGCCAGTCGCACGTCTCAAAAACTCGTCTCACAATGCGGCGTGTCTCACTCCTGCCCACGCGGGTTTCTGAGACATGCTGGAGCGATGAGGCAGATCGGGTACACCAGAGTGAGCACCGCCGGCCAGGACGCGCAGCTGCAGCTCGACGCGCTCGTCGACGCCGGCGTCCAGAAACGCGACGTGTTCACTGACGTGACCTCCGGCAGTAAGACGGCAATCGACCGCCCCGGCATGGCCAAGTTGCTCGAGTATGCCGAGGCTGGCGACACCGTGATTGTGTGGCGCATCGACCGACTCGGGCGATCGCTCATCGACGTCCTCAACACGGTCGAGCTCCTGCGCGGCCGCGGGATCCACGTGCGATCACTCTCGGATGGGATCGACCCGGCGACGTCGACTGGCCGGCTGATGCTTCACATGCTCGCCACGCTGGCCGAGTACGAACGCGAGCTCATCGTCGAACGCGTCAACGCCGGCATCGCCGCAGCACGGGAATCCGGCACTCGCTTCGGGCGCCCACCCGTGAATCCTGACACCATCGCCGAGAAGCTGGCCATCGTCGCCGACGCCCGCGATCGCGGCCGCACCGCAGCAGAAGCCGCCGCACTCGTCGGCTGGAGCAGAGCAACTCTTTACCGTCACCAGACCGGCACCTCCACGCGAACACCCTGACGTTCCGGGGCAGGTCGCACGCGGCGACCAGAAACGGTCGGTGGTCAGTTTCGCTGTGCTGACGTTTCGGGTGAAGGTTTCGGTCGACCTCGACACCGCCTCGGCACCCGTCGCTCCCGTGCGCCGAAAACGATCAATTCTAGGTGACTGCCGTACCCTATAGACGCAAGCTCGTTGGACGATCAGAGGCGACCACTAACCTCGACGAGTGACTCTTGCTCCAGATAGTGCGCAGGTTCGAACCGTTCTCGTCGGTGGTCTTTCTCACGGCGAGCTTCTGGCTCGATTCACCGAGACGGGCGTTCTGCTGAACGCACACGCCGAGACACTCCTCGCCGAAGCACTGGGCCAGGGCGCCTCCGAGGCGGAGGCGGTATCGATTGTCGAGCGCTCGGTGCGGGAGCTTGGCCTACCAGAGGCGGGACGCTACCCGAGAGCTACGACCACGCAAAGAGTGCGGGGCTGCGCCTCTGCCCTTCCGTCACCGCGGCCCACATGCGACTTGTGACTGCGGACCAGGCGTCTGCTCCCGACAGTGTGCTGAGTTCCGGTCGCGCTCCGTCAGGGTCGCTCACCGTCGCCGCGCCCCGCCTCAGGGAGGACGACGACTTCCCAGCCGGCCTCTACCTCAGGGTGATCGACGGCCAATTATGGCTGCGGGGATACACTTGTGACGACCAGCACGTGTGGTCGGCCGACGACAGGTTTGTGTTTCGGACGGGCGACTAAGGCGCTGACTTGACGGCCACGGACCACGTCGGCGCCGAGTTCGAGATGGCGAATCGCGAAAACGGTGACCGATGCAAAAGCCCATTTCGGGCGGTAATGATTGTGGGCGTTGTGTTGTACCTTTCTTCGTCTCGCTGAGCGTTGGTGAGTGGTCAAACATCCGTCGCGGTGTTGAGGGACATCTCCGCGCTCACGGCAGTGCGAGCGCGAGGGCGGTGATGGCGCGGTGCACGACGGTTCGGTCGAGTTCTCTGGGCTCCAGCGGGCGGTGGATGAGGCGGCCCTCCACGAATGCGTCGATCGCCCGGGCCGCATCTGCTGAGAAATGCCGCGACAAGCTCGCCCGGCTGAGGGCGAGCCACCCGGCCATCAGTCGGTGGGCTCGATCATTGTGGTTTGAGAATGCGTACAGCTCGTAGATCGCTCCGAGCTCGCCTTCGGACGCGAATGAGTCTCCGCAGAGGAGCTCGGTCACTGCATCGCACGCGGCGGATTGATCTTCTGCCGCATTGAGCGCTGCTGCATAACGTGCCGACATCGTGGTCATGAGCCCCTCGAATGCCGAGCAGACCACGTCTTCCAGGGTCTTGAAGTAGTAGGTCACCGATCCGAGCGGAACGGCTGCGGCCTCGGCGATCTTGCGGTGGGTCGTGCGGTGTACGCCGTGCGCGATGATCACGCCGAGCGCGGCCTCTGCAATCCGCTCTCGGCGGCCCGTATCGTTCGGCACACGTTCGCTTCCCATTCGCACCTCCGGTCGTGAAACCAGTATGACCAAACATGTGTACGTTTGTACACATGGATCGGAAAAATGTGACGGAAGAGGCATTGCGACGTCGGTTGGCTCTGTGCGCCCTCTTCTTCGTGCCGGGGGTGAGTATCTCGTCATGGGTGACGAGGACGCCCGACATCCGGGACCTGCTCGGAGCCTCGACGGCGGAGGTCGGGCTGGTCCTGTTGGGGCTGTCGGTGGGTTCCATGGTCGGAATTCTGAGCGCTGGTCCGCTTGTCATGCGCTTCAGCACGCGCCCGATCATGGTGCTCGGAACCGCTCTGATCGTTTTGAGCATGCCCACCATTGGCCTCGGCGCATCATTGAGCCAGAGCGGCGTCGTCACCGCGGGCCTGCTCCTCTTCGGCCTCGGCATGGGCGGGCTCGAAGTCGCCCTCAACGTCGAAGGTGCCGACGTGGAACAGGTTCTGGACAAACCCGTTCTTCCGGCATTGCACGGCTCATTCAGCCTCGGCACGTTCGTCGGCGCCGTCGCCGGGATCGTCTTCACGGCCACCGAGTTCCCCGTCCTGACCCACCTCCTCATCGTCAGCGGCATCGACCTGCTGATCCTCGTCGTCGCCATCCGCCAGATCTCCTCCGGCGTAGGCGCGGCAGACCGCGCGGGCGGGGCCTCGAGTGCGTCTCCCGGCGGTCGGCTGGGTGCGCTGGTGCGTGACGGGCGTCTGTTGATCATCGGCGCGGTGGTGCTGGCGATGGCCTTGGCAGAAGGTACCGCGAACGATTGGCTGCCCCTGGTCATGGTCG
Source organism: Plantibacter sp. H53 (assembly GCF_001650455.1). Lineage (NCBI taxonomy): Bacteria > Bacillati > Actinomycetota > Actinomycetes > Micrococcales > Microbacteriaceae > Plantibacter > Plantibacter sp. H53. Next base: position 133,946 of record NZ_LWCT01000024.1, on the reverse strand, counting down.
ATGGACACGGTTTCGACCCTGCCCTCGGGTCCGCGATCTACGCAGTGTTCGCCGCGTCCATGACCGTCGGACGATTCAGCGGCGGCTGGTTCATCGCACGCTACGGCCGTGCCGCTGTGCTCTGCGCGAGTGCGATCGCCGGTGCTGCCGGGCTCGCCGTCGTGATCTTCGTCGACAACCAGGTCGCCGCTGGCGCCGCCGTCGTCCTCTGGGGACTCGGCGCTTCGCTCGGATTCCCCGTCGCGCTCAGCGCAGCGGGAGCCTCCGGTCCTCACAGCTCCGCTCGTGTCTCGTTCGTTGCAACACTCGGGTACGTCGCGTTCCTCGTCGGCCCCCCTGTGCTCGGGTTCCTCGGCGAGCACTATGGCCTGCGCAGAGCCCTCATCGTGCCCCTCGCACTGGTCGTAGCCGCAGCATTCCTCGCACCCCACATCACGCGGCGTCGCGAACGACTCCTCAGCTCGAGTACTCGATGATGGGGCGCGGACGTCCGATTTCATGGTGCTCCAAGGGGCGGGGTGAGCGCACCGCTCCAAAACCGTGCACGTTCACGGTTTGTTGCTAGCCTGCTCGCATGACGCTTTCCATCCCGAGCATTGAGACCCCGTTCCGACCGTTCCCTGAAGACCGCTGGTCGGTGGATCCTGCTTCGGGCAGCATCAGTGTGTCCAGCATTCCGGGCACCGACATCTTCACCGACCCAGGCGGCGACGAGGGCGGCCAGGTCACGTCATCGACGCTGCACAACGCCGCAACGCTGCTGACCGATGCTCCCGCAGGCGACTTCCAGCTCAGCGCGCGGGTCCGCGTCCGCTTCGCGGGCACGTTCGACGCCGGGGTGTTGTTCCTGCGCTACGACCGTGAGACGTGGGCGAAGCTGTGCTTCGAGTTCTCGCCCCGCGGGGAAGGCATGATCGTCAGCGTCGTCAACAATCGCGTGTCCGACGACGCCAACGCCTTCACCGTCGACGGCGATCACGCGCACCTGCGCGTCTCTCGGAAGGGGACGGTCTTCGCCTTCCACGCCTCCCTGGACGGCGAACGATGGATGCTGATCCGCGCGTTCGCCCTCCCGAACGGCCACAAGCCGCTCGAGATCGGATTCGAGGCCCAGTCACCCCAGAGCGACGGCTGCGACGTCGTGTTCAACGAACCACGCCTCCTGGCGCACACGATCTCCGACTTCCGCGACGAGTCGTGACCCACCATTCTTCTCGCTGCTGATCACCAGATCTCATCGTCGGCAGAGTGACTGGCAAGTAACAGCCTGAACCGATGGACCGGCAGCCGGTCCGACCGACACAAAAAAGGGGCGGTTTCAGGCCGCACCGCCTGTGGATAACTTGTCCAGAAGAGTAACGATAACCCATGTTAGGTCGCACTGCTCGTCGGTCCGCCGAGTGCCATCGTCGCGTTTCCACCACGGACGGAGGCAAGTCGAAGCGCCGCGACGTGGAACTGGAAGGCCGCGTCGATCGCGTGAACGATGACTGCCGGGTCTGCCGTGATCAGGGCTCGGTTTGAGGTTTCGTCATGGAAGTCCACGGCTGAGAGCATCATGGTTCGGGAAGCCGAAGGGTGGGTCAGGCCGCTGATCATCTGCCAGGTTCCGCGGGCCACCGTGCTCCTGATGCCTATCTCATCTGAGGCCTGCGCGACGATCGGGCCGAAACCTGGCAGTCCCGGCAGCACCACGGATTCTTCGACACCTGCCGTGGCCGCGAGGCTCCGAAGGTGCGCTTTGCGTTCGCGGACCTTCTTCGTGTTCTCGCGCCGGTGGCGCTGATGCCGAGACACAAGATCCTTCGCATCGTCGGGCAGGGAGCCGGTGTTGACAGTCGCGAGCTGGTCGTCGTGGATGACATCGTCCATCCGAGCTTGGAGCGACCTGCTCAGACGTTCAACTCGATCGTCGGGTTGGAGCAGCCAGGTCGCCAGTGCCGCGGCTTCGCTCGAGGTGCGCAGAACAGCGAACTGCCCGATCATCGGCAGCCTGAGCCCGCCGTCCACATGAGGATCCTGCAGCACGAGGCGAGCGGTTCGCAGAGCGTCGAGCGAGACCGACAAGCAGTGTCCAACGAGGTGGCTTGTCTGGAGGTAGCCCATGAGGGCATCGTCGGCGGCTAGCTCGGACCCCGGTAGCGCGAGATCGAAGTACTTTCCTTCGAGGTGCTGCTCGAGCTCCTCGATCAGCTGCAGCCGCTCGACCAAGGATCTCACTACGGCCTCGGACTGCTGCTTCACGTCGATACCTTCGCGATTGCACGGGAAACCGACGATGCTCCGACGCCGAGCACCTTGGCGATGTGAGCGACGCTGCGCCCCTCTGATCGCATGCGGAGCGCTTCTGCGGTGCGCTCCTCGGTCATGACGGAGGGCCGGCCACCAACTCGGCCTTGAGCGCGAGCGTTCGCCAACCCTCGACGAGTGTTGTCTCGGATGGTGTCGACCCGGAGTTGAGCGAAGACCGCGACGATACCGAACAGTGCACGTCCCATCGGAGTCGTGGTGTCGATCTCCGGTTCCGTGAGGCTGCGAATGTTCACGCCTCGATCGTGGAGCTCGGCGATCGTCTGTATCGCCATGACCTCGGAACCAGCGATGCGGTCCAGCGCACGAATCATGAGCGTGTCGCCGGGACGGAGGTAGTCGAGGCAGCCGAGCCACTGGGGGCGCTCTGACACACGACTCGACTCACCGCGGTCGACGAAGACCCGCGATGCACCTGCAGCGAGCAACTCTCGCTCCTGAGACTCCGGGTTCTGCTCGCGAGTGGAGACGCGGGCGTACCCGATCACGTTGGCCATAGGAGAAACCTACGGCCACCCACCGATAACGGTCGGTAGGCAGTTTCGGAGCATGGAGGTTTCGGGTGACAGTTTCGGTTGACGTCGACACGGCGTGTCGCCCGACTCGGCCCAACGCGCCCATGCTGCCCCGAAAACGATCAATTCCGGCACGACAGCCAGAGTCAAGAGACGGCCGTGCCGGAAACGCCGTCCGTTTCATAACCCGATTACGGCACAGATAGTTTCGGACGGGAGTTTCGGGAGGCCGCTAGTCTGAGTGCATGCGTCTCACCGTTTCGTCGTGGTGGTGGCTGTTTCCGCAGCCGTAACGCATTCACGCGCGGGCTGCACGGCAGCCCGCGAAAAATCGCGGCACCTTTGTCCGTGCAGCTCCTCAACTTAGGAGCAGACATGGACTCATTCACCGCCACCGCAGAACGAATGCCGGAGCTGCGCGCTCGGATCGCGGAGTGCCCCGAACAGTTCCGGGTTTTGACCGGAGAGCGCCCCACGGGCCTGTTACATCTCGGCCACTACGTCGGCACGATTCGAGAGCGTGTCCGACTTCAATCGCTCGGGGTCGAGACGTTCGTCATCCTGGCCGATTACCAGGTCATCACCGACCGAGATGTCGCCGGGAACATTCGCGAGAACGTCTACGAGGCCGTTCTCGACTACCTCGCCGCAGGCCTCGATCCACGATCGACGACGATCTTCGCCCACTCGGCCGTGCCGGCTCTCAACCAGCTCTTGCTCCCGTTCCTGAGCCTCGTGACGGAAGCGGAGCTGCACCGCAACCCGACCGTGAAGGCGGAGCTGGCGGCATCCGGTCGAGCGTTGAGCGGGCTACTGCTCACGTATCCCGTGCACCAAGCCGCCGACATTCTGTTCTGCAAGGGCAATCTGGTCCCCGTCGGAAAAGACAACCTGCCGCACGTCGAAGTCACCCGCACGATCGCACGCCGATTCAACGAACGCTACGGGCAGGTCTTCCCAGAGCCCGCAGCGCTCATCACCGAAACGCCGGAGCTTCCTGGGCTCGACGGCCGCAAGATGTCCAAGAGCTACGGCAATGCGATCGCCCTGAGCATGACCGCCGATGAAACCGCCGCCGTTATCCGACGAGCACGTACCGACTCAGAGCGCACCATCACTTACGACCCCGAGAACCGCCCCGAGGTATCTGGGCTGCTTGCAACCGCGGCGATCATCCTGGGGCGCGCCCCGATCGAGCTCGCTGACGAGATCGGAGATGCCGGGTCCGGCGCGCTTAAGAACCTCACCATCGAGGCCGTGAACGAGTTCTTGGCCGAGCACCGCGTGCGACGAGCAGCGCTGACCATCGATGACGCGGCAACGGTCCTACGCGCAGGAATCGAGCGAGCGCAGAGCATCGCCACCGACACGCTCGATGAAGTGAGAGCCGCGATGGGCATGCTCTATTAGGTCCGAGCGGTTGTAGGTTGCCGCAATCGACCGAAACTGATCTGTTTCGGACCCGCCCAGTGCTCAGGCCGAGACGAGGAAGCTCAGCGCGCCGAGAAGGGCCGCGGGCGCACCGAAGACCACCGTGAACACGTCAAGCAACAGCACGCCGTTTCCGTGCTTCCGTTCCTGATCCTTCAACGCAGCAGGAGTCTCGTCCCGGTGCATCCAGATCGTCATAGCCATCCTCCACACACCGAGGATGACCGCGAGCAAGGCGTATATGAACACCAAGAGGCGACGGCCCCCTCCGTCTCCGGCCCAGGGCAGGAAGCCGAGCCCGATCAGAAGGAGAACAGCGAGGATAGCGCTGACAGCTTTAAGCCCGGAGCGTTTGTTCTGAGATGAGTGAGGCACACCGTAAACATATGGCCCAACGCCCTACCGGTGCGAAAACGATCGATTTAGGCCCTGCCCTTTGGATTGTTGGAGTATTCCGCCAGCTTTTGCACCAGGCGTGAACCGGACGACGTGCGTGCTTCCGTTGGGACACCCCAACTACTTCCGGGAGGACTCGTCCGTTCGGTGTGCGCAGCCCTCGGATAGTCCGGCTGAGGTCTGCGCGTAACTCACCCCACCGTTTGGAATCAGCAGCGAGGAAGAATGGTCTTGACGTTCGGCCCCGTGTACACGTAACGATCCGCGACATACTTCGCTCCGCCTCCGGCGGTGTACAGCCTCAGCCAGGTGTTATCGCCATCAACGACGGAACCACCTGTCCAGCACTCGAACTCATATACCTTGCCGCTGGAGAGCGCGTAACCCGCGTAAGGCCACCCCGCACCAGGACCGTTCCGAACGTTCAGACTCGCGACCGTGGTGTACACCTGCGCACACTTCGACCTGCCATCGCTGTAGAACAGCTGGCCGCCCAGCCCATCATGCGGGAACTGGCGGCAGAGCTGCACATTGCTCGAAAGCTTCGTCCCGGCAGCACTTGCAGGACTTGCCACCATTGTCAACGATATTGCGGCACCGACCGTCACAACAGCCAACAACTTCTTCACTAGAGACTTCATCGTCTTTCTCCCCTTGACCCGATCGCATCTATGGCAGTGAATGGCAACCACGGCATCCTCGCCGCAACCTCATCAAAACCCACAAGTGTGCATCAGATCAAGACCGCGGACGAATGTGCCTCCCGATATCGATGCTGACTACGGGCTCGTCGAGGACCGCAACACGCCGGCGGGGTTCTGATTGTGAGTCTCCACGCACGGGCCCAGTCGACGACCCACACGGTATCGATTCATCGGTAGCGCCCTCGACTCAGAGGCACTTCTCTTGACTGGCGGAGCCTGGCCACGGCATGCTGACAGAGGGGGATTTGCCAGTGCTAAGTACGTCCACGGACCGCTTTCACCGGCTTCGCGAACGCTCGGCTGTGGGCCCCGCTTATCGATATACCGAGCGAACCTTCGGGGAACGGAGAGCAAATAGTGAAGATGCGTAAATTCCTGGTCGGGGTCGTGCTAACTGGTGCGACGCTGATTGGCGGAGCGGCCGCGCCCGCACAAGCTGCCGGGAGATGTGTTGACTACCAATACTCATCCGGTGGCTACTCGACGTGCGTTGGGCACATTCAGTCGATCCTCCGCCAGTACAACCAGGTCACGGCGGTTGACAACAACTTCGGTCCCGCGACGCTGACCGCGGTCAAGCAGTTCCAGCGCGGCAATGGACTCACCGCCGACGGAGTCGTGGGGGCGAACACATGGCGCAAACTCTGTGCGTTCGGCAAGAGCGCCACCTACCCTCCCTACGCTGCTGCAGCTCGTGCAGCAGCGAACGCAGCTGGGTGCTAGCTCGGTCATCGAATGCGCCGAAACATCCCCATAGACATAACAGACACAGGAGCCACAGTGAACAACTTCCAACGCGCACGTCGAACACTCGCAGCGTCGACTATCGCCGCACTCGGCCTCGCCGGACTTCTCGTTGGCGGCAGTCCAGCCACTGCTGCGGAACGCACCGTCCCGAGCACCTCGGAGAAGAGCCCGCTCGCATTCACTGAGGCAACATCGAGCTCCGGTGATTCCGCTCGCGCAGCGGCTGCACAGCCGTACTTCCGCATCTTCTATGGCCAGAACTGCTATTCGGGCGGCACCGGCTCACGGGCATATTTCGGCACCAACGCCGGCGAAGCCTGGATCAACGACCGATACAACGAAGGCGGCGCTGGCAACGGCCAGTACATCCGCAAGAACGCCGCGTCCGTATACGTCGCAAATGGGCGGTTCTTGCTGTCCACCGACGGTGGGTATTCCTACCGGACCTTCCCGTCGCAGTCCGGTGGCACATGCTTCAACCTCGACAGCGCCACCTTCCGGAACCAGAACACCAACTGGATCATGAAGCGATAGTCAGACACCGCTAGAGACGCAGCCGGGGGCCAATCGAGCGCGCCTTGATCGGCCCCCGGTGTCAGTTCGCTCGTCTCCGACAAGACGACGACGAGTCATGTGTCCTCGCTTTCACCGAGCCCGTGCGCGAGGCGCAGATCATCTGGATCAGGAAAGACAAATCGCGAGGAGAGCAACAAGGCGGGCTATACCGATCCGCAGGCATGCTGAGCTGATAATATTAATTATGTCTTCACGGCTCGCCACCCACAGCTCACCGCGGGTCGACGAGACCCGCGCGGATCCCCCACAACACGGCCTGCAGGCGGTCGCGCGCACCGGTCTTCTGCAGCAGGCCGGCGAGGTGGTACTTCACCGTGGTGGGTTCGACGAAGAGGCGGTCGGCGATCTCCGCGTTGGAGAGTCCCTGCGCCAGGAGGTCGAGCACCTCGAACTCGCGGTCGGTGAGCGGCGACTCCGCCGGTGCCATCGCGGCCGCGGGCGTCTCCCGTCGGCGCTCTGAGAACTCCCGGAGGATGCGACGGGTGAGTCGTTGGTCGAGCGTCCCTTCCCCCGCCGCGACGGAGCGGATCGCGGCGAGCAGCGTCGCCTCATCGGCGCCCTTGAGCAGGAAGCCTGCTGCGCCGGCCTCGAGGGCGGCGAACACGTCCGCGTCGACGTCGAAGGTCGTGAGGATGAGGACGTCGGCGTCGAGCTCCGGGTCCGCCGTGATCGTGCGGGTCGCCGTGATCCCGTCCATGCCCGGCATCCGGATGTCCATGCAGATCAGGTCCGGACGCAGCTCCTTCGCCAACCGCACCGCGTCGGCACCGTCGATCGCCTCACCGACGACCTCGATGTCGGGTTCGGCGCCGAGGATCACCGAGAGGCCGGCGCGGACGACCGCCTGGTCGTCGGCGATGAGGAGGCGGATCATGAATCACTCCGATGCTGGTCGGGACGGTGCTCGTCAGGACGGTGCTCGTCAGGACCCTGCTGGTCGGGTCGGTGCTCGTCGGGGATGGTGAGACGGTTCCGCCACCCGCCCTCGTCCGTCGGTGCCGCGGTCAATCGCGCCCCGATGAGTTCGGCGCGCTCGCGCATGCCCCAGAGGCCATAGCCATCTCGTGACGGCGACGCAGGCCGCTGCGACGACGCGGCGTTCGTCACGGTGAGCTCGATCGCATCCGCCTCGAACCGCACCGCCACACGACAGACGGCTCCGGGCGCATGCCGGGCGGCGTTCGCCAGCGACTCCTGGACGGTCCGGTACGCGGCCGTCTCCGCGAGCGGACCCAGCACACGAGGCTCACCGGTCACGGTGTACGCGACGTGCTGCCCCCGCGAACGCGCCGCTTCGACGAGTTCCGGGATCGCCGCGATCGTCGGAGTGGTCGCCGGCCCGAGCGTCGATCCGTCTCCGCCGCCCCGGGCATCGGCGTCGTCGCTGCGCAGCAGGCCGACCGTCCGCCGCAGGTCCACGAGCGTCGTCCGTGCGTCCGACTGCACCGTCTGGAGCATCGCCCGAGCACGTTCCGGGTCACGCTCGACCAGCGCGCTGGCCGCCTGGGCACTGACGATGATCCCCGACAGGTGGTGCCCGGCGATGTCATGCAGTTCCCGGGCGAGGGCGGTGCGCTCGGCGCGGAGGTCGTTCTGCACACTGATCCGTCGCTCGTTCTCGGCCATGCGCGCCTGGTCCTCGATCGCCGACAGCAGGCGCTCGCGCCCCCGAGCGTACTCGGCGACACCGGCCGGGAGCACGTACTGCAGCACGATGCGCGCGACGGCCGCGAACACGAGGATGAGCGGCTCCTCGGACGACCCGAAGGCCATCGCGATGCCGCCGACGACCGTCGTGGCCGCCGCGCCCGTCACCAGTGCGGCCACCACCGTTCGACGGTCCTCGCGACGAGCGAGCGCGTAGGTGGCGAGGATCACCCCGAACGAGCCGAGACCGAGCTCACCGCCGGTGCTGCCGAGGATCACGAGGTCGAGCGCGACCACGACCCCGAACACGAAGACCGGGTACCGGCTCCGCAGCAGCAGCGCGACGGCTTGGAGCACGACCAGGGCCACATGCACCCACGGCGGGATCCGACCCGGCACGGCGTGCAGCTCGTCGACCCACGGGACGACCCCGAGATACCCCACCGCACCGGCGAGGACCAGGACCGGCGGGAGCGCCGAGCGCAGACGGGCCGCGAGCGGGGCGGGCCGTGCGGGAGAGGTCATGGGTCGAGTCAACCACGCCGAGCGCCGACCCCGGTGGGGGCCGGCGCTCGGCGTCCGGTGAGCAGCGGTCATCGCTCGCAGAGGGTGGCGTCGAGGGCGTCGACGACGATCCGGTACTGCTCCATCAACCGCTCGTTGTCGTCGGGCGAGACGACCGCCCACGGCAGCGAGGTGACGGCGATGGTGACGGCCGTGCCGTCAGGACCGACCGCGTTGCGCGTCTGGGTTCCGGGGATGTCGCCGCCATGGCCCCAGGCCACACCACCGCAGCTCAGCGGGTAGCTCTGCAGGCCGAGCCCGTAGCCCGCTCCCGGCCACAGCTCGTCGCCAGCCGGAACCGTGGTCTGCATCTCGGCGAGACTCTCCTCGTTCAGGAGCTCACCGTCGAGCAGGGCCTGCATGAAGACGTTCAGCTCGTGCGGCGTGGACACCATGGCACCGGCGGACCAGGCGAACGAGGTGTCGAGGGCCGTGATGTCGAGGAGGTCGCCGACGGTCTTCGCGTGGTACCCGTGCGGGTGCTCACCGCGCAGCTCGCGTTCGCCCGGCGCCGGGAAGTAGGTGTGCTCGAGGTCGAGCGGCTTGACGATGCGCTCGTCGATCTGTTGGGGCAGTGCACGGTCGGTGACGGCCTCGACGAGCAGTCCCAGCACGAGGTAGTTCGTGTTGCTGTACTCCCAGCGCTCCCCCGGCGCGAACACGGCCGGCTTGGCGAGGGCGATGTCGAGCATGTCGCGGGGTGAGGTGTAGCGCTCCTGTGCCGCGAACGCGTCGGCGGCGATCTGGTCGGCGTACTCGGGGAGCCCCGCCGTGTGCTGCAGCAGCTGACGGACCGAGATGCGGGTGCCGTCGATGCCGTCGCCGGTGATGAGTCCGGGGAGGTAGGTGTCGATCGGGGCGTCCAGCGCGACCTTCCCCTCCTGGACGAGCTGCAGGACGACGGTCGAGACGAACATCTTCGTGTTGCTCGCGATCCGCACCTCGCCGTCGATCGGGGCCGACTCGTCGGTCGCGAGGTCGCCGATACCGGCCGCGACGTCGATCGCATCACCGTCCGGTCCGATCACCGAGGCGAGCGCCGCGGGGTAGCTGGCGTCGACGAGCGACTGCATCCGGTCCTGCAGTGGGCCCGATTCGGAGCCGGTGCCGGCGGTCTGCTCCGTGGCGCTGGAGCAGGCGCTGAGGGAGACGGTTCCGGCGAGCAGCGCGGCGGCGGCCGAGACGGCGATGAGCGTGCGGTGACGGGTCTGGTGCTGCGTCTTGGTCTGAGTGTGGGTCTGGGTCTGGTCGTTCATGTGGGTGATTCCTTTCAGATGTCGCGGCGCGAGAGCGCAGCGGATGCGGCCACCGTGAGGGCGGCGGTGAGGGCCACGAGGGCGAGGATGGCGACGAACGGCCCGAGCCCGTCCGTTCCGCCGTGGATGACGCCCTGTGCGAGGGCGACGGGCAGGAACTGGGTCCAGACCGGCGGAGTACCGCCGCCGACCAACTGGATCGACGAGACGACGATCGGTTCGAGGATGAGGATCGCGATCATCGTCAGCACGCCGGCGAGCTGGGTGCGGACGATGAGTCCGACCGCGAGGCCGATGACCGACAGTGCGGTGACGGCGAGGACACCGAGCCCGAACCGTGCTGCGAGGTCCGGGAGACCGAGGACGAAGGGCGTTCCAGTCGCCGCCAGGGTGATCACGAGCGTGACCAGACTGACGAGGGCGAGTACGACACCGAGGGCGACGCCGGCGAGCACGACCGCGCCCGCCTTGGCTGCGACGATGCGGAACCGCTTCGGCGAGGCGAGGACAGCACCGACGATGCCGCCGTAGCGGTCGTCACTCGTGCCGGCGAGCACGCCGAGCAACGTGATCGCCAGGAGTGCGACGCCGATGGAGCCGCTGCCCATCGACGCTCCGAGTGGGTTGAGCGCGTCGAGTTGGACGGCGCGGGAGGCGAGGTCCAGGACGGGGAAGTCGCTCCCGAGGGCATCGAGGCCAGGACCGATGTCGCCGTCGGCGAGGGCGGGCATGAGGGTGACGAAGGCGAGTTGCGTGACGATGAGTCCCACGACGGCGACCGCCGCGGTGACCTTCGTCGCGGTCGTGGTGACGAGCCCGATGAGTTCTGCGCGGAACATCAGCGCACCTGCCCGTTCTCGGTGAGCTGGGCGGTCCCGGTGACCTGGAGGTAGTACGCCTCGAGGCCACCGCCCGATGCGGCGAGGATGTCGACCATCGACGACTGGGCCAGCACGCGACCGTCGGTGATGACGACCACGTCGTCCGCGATGTCCTGGACATCGGACAGAAGGTGGGACGACAGCAGCACCGTCCCACCCGCGTCGGCGAACGCACGCAGCCGGCGTCGTAGCCACTGCATGCCGGCCGGGTCCAGACCGTTCGACGGCTCGTCGAGGATGAGCACGGCAGGCTCGCCGAGGAGGGCTGCGGCGATCGCGATCCGCTGACGCATGCCGAGCGAATACCCGGCCGCAGGGCGGTCGGCGTCGCGAGTCATCCCCACCTCGGTGAGGACCGCGTCGATCCGGGCCGCGTCGACCCCGATCCGTGCGGCGGCGATGCGGAGGTGCTGCCGCCCGGTGCGGGCCGGGTGGAGTCCGCCGGCGTCGAGGACGGCGCCGATGGAACGAGCGGGGTGCTCGAGCTGGCGGTACGGGCGGCCGAGGATGAGACCGTCGCCCGCGTCCGGCCGGACCAGACCGAGGAGCAGACGGATGGTGGTGGTCTTCCCGGCACCGTTGGGGCCGAGGAGTCCGACGACCCGGCCGGGGTCGACGGTGAAGGACACGTCGTCGACGCGCGGGCGACCGTGGAAGGTCTTCCGGAGCCCGCGGGCCTCGATGGGATGAGAGGTTGGTACGTTCATGTCTTCAGCCTCGTAGCGGGCGACCCAGGGCGCCCCAGCCCGCCGCACAGTCCCCGACTGGCCGAACGGACAGTCGTCGGAGACCTCTAGGCTGCAGGCATGGACACGACTGCTCGGCTGCACGATCGACGTCGCCGTCTCGCGCCGCGCGCGACCCTCGTGGCCACGGCGGTCGTCGTCGCCGGTCTGCTCGCAGGCTGCGCGTCGTCGCCCTCGCCGGACCGGACGACGGCGGCATCCGCATCCGCATCGGACGCCGCGACCCGCTCGGGCACCGGGGAGATCCGGCACGAGCTCGGCCCCCTCACCGAGCGCTTCCCACAACTCGCCAGCGCGCTCTCGGCGACCTGGATGTCGGGGACCATGGGCGACGCGCGGGTTCCGGGCCCGAGCACGTACTGGATCGATGCGGTCGTCGTCCTGGACGAGGCCGGATACGCGGAACTGCGGGCGCTCGCACCCGATGAGGGGGGCTCGGACGTGGGCGCGGAGCTTCCGGACCTCGACCCCGGACTCGACGACGCACTGCCGCCGGGACCGTTCGTGCGCTCGCCTGCTCTCGACGACGCCTTCTCGCAGGACGGCCGAGTGACGAAGGTGTTCCTCGACGATGCGACCAGCTCGGTGGTCTTCTCGAGTCGGTTCCAGTAGCGGGCGGCACGGCGGGCTCGCACGTTCTGTGGCGAATCACCACCGCTTCACAATCGCGGGCTCGCGGGTTTGACTGGTCGCATGTCCGAACCAGCTGACACCACCGTCCCCGAGAACTCCGACGACCGCATCGCGGTGCTCTTCGACATCGACGGGACGCTCGTCGACTCGAACTACCTGCACGTCGACGCGTGGGATCGTGCGTTCGCCGATGCCGGCAGACCGGTCGACGCGTGGCGCATCCACCGCTCGATCGGCAAGGACGGTGGCGAGCTGCTCGAATCGCTGCTGGACGGTTCCGACGAGGTCGACCAGTACGGCGAGCGGGCGAAGGAGCTGCACAGCGAGTACTACCTCCAGAACACCTCCCGGCTGCGGGTGATCGGCGGTGCGCGCGAGCTGCTCGGCGAGTTGGCGGAGCGCGGGATCGCAGTCGTGCTGGCGACCTCGGCTCCGGAGAACGAGCTCGAGATCCTGCGGGAGCTGCTCGACGTCGACGACGCGATCTTCGCCGCGACCTCGTCCGGTGACGTGGAGACCGCCAAGCCGGAGCCCGACATCGTCGAGGTCGCGCTCGATCGTGCGGGCGTGCCGGCGTCCCGGGCGGTCATGGTCGGCGATGCCGTCTGGGACATCGAGGCGGCTGCGCGGGCCGGCGTGGAGTGCATCGGGGTGCGCAGCGGTGGCTTCGGTGAGCAGGAGCTCCGTGACGCTGGTGCGGTCGCGGTCTACGGCGACGTCGCGGAGCTGCTCGCGAACCTCGACGACAGCCCGATCGGCAACCTCGCAGGCTGACTGCGGGTGTGAGCGCGGGCTTGAGCGCGGCTCAGCTCCGCGTGGCGCGGCTGCGGAACCAGCGGGCGAGTTCCTGCAGCGCGCGCATGGTGGCGGTCGGGTCGTCGCGGTCGAGGTCGTCGAAAGTGTCCCGGTAGCCGTCGAGCTCGGCCTCCGAATCGGTGCCGGTGGCGGTGTCGGCGCGTTCGAAGCCCATCGTCCAGGCGGCGAACTGGCGTTCGCGGATGGGCTCCTCGAACATCACGCGGATGCCGGTGTGGCGGGGATCGGCGGCGAGGGTGTCCATGAGCCCGCGGACGGCGAGCTCCGGTCCTTCGAGGACCTGCAGGAACCTGCCGTCGCGGTGGACGAGCATGCCGGTGAGCTGTGCGCGGGCGTTGTTCTCGCGGCAGGTGGCGAGCAGGGCGGTGAGGTCGTCGTCGCTGAACGGCTGTGTCGCCGTGCTCGCGTATACGAGTGACAGCATCTGGTCTTCGTCGGTGCCCACCTTTGGAGCCTACCCGGCGGGGTGCGGAGGTGGTCCCGGAAGCAGCTCCCCGTCCACGGAGCGTGCGCAACCCGGCTGCCCTTCGACAGGCTCAGGGACCGACGGGGGTCAGAACGGTGCGGGGTCCGGTTCGGTCCGGTGATGCTTCCCGTCGGGTGTCGTCCATTCAAGGACCCCGCCGGGTCTGTGGTCGAGGTTCCACCCCGGCAGGTGCTTCATCCGATGGTGATGTCGACACAGGCACGCGAGGTTCCCCACATCCGTCGTGCCACCGTCCTCCCACGCGATCGAATGATCGAGGTCGCACGCTCGGGCCCGTCGCCCGCAGCCCGGTGCCCGACAAGTGCCGTCCCGGAGGCGCACTGCCCGTTGGAGATCGGCCGGAACCCGGTACTGATTCCGCCCGACAGAGAGGACCGCGCCGGTTTCCGGCTGGACGAGGATCCGGGTGAAGCTGGGTGCGTTCACCGCGATGCGTGCCGCGGTCTCCGGGTCGATGGGACCATACCCGTCGAGCGTGGCCGGGGCATCGCTCACGCCGGCCATACTGAGCGCCGGGACCGTGATCTGCACGGTCGGTGTGATGTGCTCCTGCACCTCGATGGGGTGCGGGAGCGCCGGGCTCGTCATAACGTCTTCCGGGGTCACGCCGGTGAGCGCGAGCGCCGCCAAGGCGTCCGCCTGCAGCTGGGCGCACGTGCGGGTGTCACCGGCCTTGCGCGATTCCGCAGCTGCCGTCTCGACCCGCTCGATGATGCCTTGCGCGATCGGTGCCGTGGTGAACAGGTGCACCCAAGCCATGCCGTCTGCCGCGGGTTCGAACTCGATCCGACGGTCCGCCTCGGACCGCCGGGCGCGGGCGGTGATCGACTCGGGGTGGAGCCGCTCGCGCAGGACGCGGGCGCGCCTGCGGAGGTTCGCGTTGGTGGACTCTTCCGCGACCGGCAGGACTTCCGCGAGGAACACCGCCCGCCCTGCGGTCGGGACGTCACTGAGCTGGTCGATGATCGTCTGCGCATGCCGCGCCGAAATGCGACCGGCTTCGAGGGATTCGAGTACAGCGGGTGCTTCGTTCACGAGCCGCTCGGCGTCGTTGGTCGCCCGCTGCACCGTCTGCTCGGGCGTGCGCGTCGCCATCGCGAGGGCTGCGCAGGTCGACCGACGGGAGAGGGCCTGGCGTTCCGCCGGCGGGAAGATCGCCGGAACCGTGACGTCGGCGAAAGCGTCGGCGTAGGCGGCAGAGCGGGCGAGGAGCCGAGCCTCCTCGGCGTCCAGAGCAGCACGCCGACGCTGGATCTCCGCGTAGTGGTCCGAGAACTCCGCGAGGCGCGCGGCATATTCGTCGCTCGCGCGGATCGCGGTGAGGGTGGTCTCGGTCATGGGACAAGTCCACCACGGACCACTGACATTCCAGATGCCGAGTCGAGCCGGTTGTCGAAGTCTCCTCGTGTGCCCTTCGACAAGCTCAGGGACCGGCGAGGGTTGCTCGCGGACCGGGGGTGCTCAGGGAACGGTCTGGGTCGCCGAGCGTGCCGAAGGGCGACATGCTCCCAGTCCGCTCACCGGCCCATGAGCGCCTTCACGACCGCGACCGCGGCAGGCCCGTCGAGCGACGGATGACCCGCCCACTGCCCGCCGGTGACGGACACCTCGGTGTCCGGCAGCACCACCGTGGTGACGATCACCGCGGCGACTCCGGTCTCGACCGTCGCGCTGTACGCGATCCCGCCGGCAGCCTCGATGGTCGCATCCGGGATCGGCGTGAGCCCGGCGGCGGCGAGCTCATCGACCGACAGCGCCTCGCTCGGCTCGGGCGAGACGACGACCTCCACCGATCGGATGTCCGCCGCGTCGATCGTCCCCTCCGGCGCCTCCCAGCCGCAGAGGGTCCCGTACTCGTCCGCCCCGTTGTCCTCCCGCGCCACGAGTCCCTCGATGTACGGCGCGACGGCCGCCTCCACCGCCGCGCAGTCGACCTGCAGGGGCGATCCGTCTCCCGAGCCCCCGTTCGACGGCTCCGCCGGCACCGTCGCAGCGGGCGATGCACTGCCGGCGGAGTCACCACCGGGCCCACTCCCACCAGAGCACGCCGACAGCGCGAGCACGATCGTTCCGGACACGAGAAGCGGCACTCCTACCCGCTGCAACACACGCATGATGTCGACGATATGGGTTCCGGAGTAGTGTCCGGAAGAGACCGACGGGAGCAGCGCGATGAAACCGACGACCCGCACCGACAGCGATCACGGCGACCACACCCCCGACCGCGACTGCGTCATCGCGGGTGGCGGCCCGGCCGGCATGGTGCTCGGCTACCTCCTCGCCCGGACGGGCCTCCGCGTGACCGTGCTCGAGAAACACGCCGACTTCTTCCGAGACTTCCGCGGCGACACGATCCACCCGTCGACCGTCACGTTGCTCGGCGAGCTCGGCTTGCGCGAGCGGTTCCTGCGGCTACCCCTCAACCGGTTGCAGACGATGGACGCCGTGATCGACGGCCTGCGGATGACGATGGTCGACTTCCGCACCCTGCCGGCGCCCGACCGCTTCCTCGTCCTCGCGCCGCAGTGGGACTTCCTGAACTTCCTCGCCGAGGAGGCCGCCGCACTGCCGAACTTCGAGCTCCGTCTCCGCACCGAGGCGACCGGCCTCATCGTGGAGCAGGGCCGGGTCCGCGGCCTGCACGCGACCACGAGGGCCGCCGACGACCCGGCGACCGACACCGACCTGGCGGCCGGCACCTCCACCGACGTCGAGATCCGAGCCACCCTCACGGTCGCGGCTGACGGACGCACCTCGGCACTCCGTGACGCGGCCGGACTCATCCCCGACGAGAGCGGCGTCCCGATCGACGTCCTGTGGTTCAGCCTGCCGAAGCCCGCCGACCCGCCGCCGCCGACCCTCGCCTACCTCTCGCCGCGCGGCATGATCCTCACGATCGACCGGGGTGACCGGTACCAGTCCGGCATGGTCATCCGGAAGGGCGGCGCGGGGCAGCTCAGAGCCGAGGGCCTGTCGGCGCTCCGCGGCCGGATCGTCGATGCCGCGCCGGTCCTGCGTCCGGTGGTCGACACCCTGACCGGCTGGGACCAGGTCAAGCTCCTCTCGGTCCAGCTCAACCGCCTCGACCGCTGGTACCGCCCGGGCTTCATCGCCATCGGCGACGCAGCGCACGCGATGTCACCGATGTTCGGTGTCGGGGTCAACTACGCGATCCAGGATGCGGTCGCCCTGTCCAATGCGATCGCCGGCCACCTCGCCGCTGGGGACGCGCCGTCCGAGGTCCTCGCTGCCGTCCAACGTCGACGCGAGCAGCCGGTCAGGATCATGCAGCGCATCCAGCGGGCAGGGCACCGGGTGATCTCCCGCACGACCACGGGCGACCGCATCGCACCGCGGTGGGTGATCCGCCTCATGCGACTCGCCGGCCCGGTCGTCCGGCCGCTCGCGGCGAGGTTCATCGGCATCGGGCTCCGAGCCGAGCACGTCACCACCCCACGGCGCGAAGCGGAGAAGCGCGAGCGCGAAGCGTAAGAGAGCAGGCGCCGAGCCTCAACCTCCGACGACAGGGCGGTCGCTGGTCGTAACGTGGACGCTGCAGACGTGACCTGAGCGTCTGCGCCGGTGCTGCTCCTCAACCTGGCGCCGGCGCGGCTGTGGGGCGCCGCTTCCGCCACGCCCCACAGCCGTCACCACGGACCTTCCGCCGCATCTCACTCGTAGCGGAGCGACTCCACCGGATCGGCCTTGGCGGCCCGGGCGGCGGGCAGGGTCCCGGCGAGGAACGCGATCACCATGACGACCAGGACGATGATCCCGAGCGACGCCGGGTCGAACGCGATGAGGTCGAGGCCCGGCAGGTCGGCGAGGAGCGATCCGGACAGCGCGGCACTGATGCCGGTGCCGGCCAGCACCGCGATACCGACGCCGATCGCACTGCCGAGGAAACCGATGAACGCGGCCTCGAGGCTGAACAACCCGAAGACCTTCCCGCTGCCCATCCCCATGGCCTTCATCAGCCCGATCTCGCGGGTGCGCTCCTGCACGGACATGAGCAGGGTGTTCACGATCCCGAAGCTGGCCGCGAGGAGGGCGATGATCGCGAAGGCGTTGAGGACGAGGACGATCCCGTCGATCACCGTCTTGATGGTGCCGAGCTGGTCCGCGACGGTCGTGCCGGTGTAGCCCGCGTCGGCGAGTCGGTCCTTCAACGCCGTGATCTGCTCGTCGGTGGCGTCCGCGCTGAACCGGATGGAAGCCTGTGCGTACCGCTCGACCTGGTCGGACGGGACGCCGATGTTCTGCGTCTCGTAGAGGAGGTCGGTGAGCGCGGCGTTCGGCACGATCGAGGCGCCCGTGGGCGAGGCGAGGCTCTCCTCGGCGACTCCGACGACCGTCGCGTCCACGGTGTGCTGCGTGCGCTGCGCATCCGTGATGGCGACCGTGACCGTCTGCCCGACCGCGTCGGCGTCGCTTCCGAAGCCGAGCGGTTCCACATAGGAGGTGGGGAGCACGAGCTGGAGCGTGTCGGTGTCGTCGTCGGGCTGTGCACCGTCCAGCAGTGTGACGCTCTGCCCGGAGATGAGGCCGCCGACACCGACGACGTACTTCGTGCCGCCGCCCGACTCGATGTAGTCGGTCGAGATCGACTTCACGGCCTGCACGTCGAGGACGCCGTCGATCCCCCCGAGCTCGTCGAGATCGGTCGGCGTGAGGGCGACGACGGTCGATCCCGGCGCACCGGCACCGGTGGCGGCGACCGCGTCCGGGTCGTACTCCTTCGGCCCGCTCGTGGCCCCACCCAGCCCGCCGCCGGTGTCGGCCGTCTTGGTGACGGTCATCGTGTCGGACGCGCCGACGCTCGACACCGTGTCGTCGATGTAGGCGTTGATGCCGGTGCCGAGCCCGTTCGTGAGGGTGAGGGTGAACGCTCCGACGAAGATCGCCAGGATGGTCAGGATGGTCCGGGTCTTGGACCGGAACGTGTTCGCGACGGCGGTCCCGATGAGGTCGACGGTTCTCATGCGGCCACCGCCTCGTCCTCGACGAGCAGTCCGTCTCGGATGAGGATCCGCCGATCACAGCGCGCCGCCAGCTCCTCGTCGTGCGTGACGACGATGAGGGTGATGCCGCTCTCCCGGTTGAGGGAGAACAGGATGTCCTCCACGACGGCGCCGGTCGCCGTGTCGAGGTTGCCGGTCGGCTCGTCGGCGAAGATGATCCGCGGGTTGTTGACGAGCGCGCGGGCGATCACCGTCCGCTGCTTCTGCCCGCCCGAGAGGTTCACCGCGCGGTTGCGCGCCTTGTCCTCGAGCTGGAGCTGCGCGAGTGCGGCGAGCGCCCGGCGACGTCGGTCACCGCGGCGGACGCCGGCGATCTTCATGGGGAGCAGGACGTTCTCGAGCACCGTCGCGTTGGCGGTGAGGAAGAACTGCTGGAACACGAACCCGAAGGTCTTGTTCCTGGTCGTGTTGAGGCGGCGACCGCGGAGGGTGCTCGTGTCGACCCCTTCGAGCTCGACGGTGCCGGAACTCGGTGCGTCGAGGAGCGCGAGCACGTGCATGAGCGTGGACTTGCCGGAGCCGCTCTTCCCGACGATCGCGACGCTCTCGCCGGCGTGGATGTCGAAGCTCACCCCCTTCAGCGCGTCGAACCGGTTCTGACCGCGACCGTAGGAACGCCGGACGTCCCGGACCGAGATGATCGGCGGCGCTGTGGTGTTCTGCATGGTGTCTCCTCGTCTGGGGCCGGGTGCTCCGGCACCAGTCCAGACTCGCGGCGACGCCCGTCCGACGCGTCCCCCTCCGGCGGACACCCGTGTACCGCGTCCGTGGTACCGCGGAATGCCACGTGCGGAGGAGTCGCCGGGCGCCGGTTCCCGGCAGACTGGGCCCATGACCTCCGTGACGCAGGATCACCGGGTGCGCGATCCGCATCCGAGACCCCCGGCGTGGGTGGGCGATGTGGTGGCCGCGGTCCTCATCATCGCCTCGGCGTTCATCCCGTTCCCCAACGCGGAGTTCCGTCCGGGCAGCCCGCTCGTCGTCGCCCTGGTCGTCGCGCCGGCGCTCCTGCTCCCGCTCCGTCGACGCTGGCCCATCCCGGTGCTCGCGGCCGTCGTCGCCTGTTACGGTGCGGCGGCGATCACGGGGACCCTCGCTCCCGGTGTCGTGATCGCGGCCGCCATCGCGATGTTCGGGGTGGCGGTGCGCTCCGCGCGGCGGACGACCCTCATCACCGCCGTCGCGACGATGGTCGCCGTCGCCCTCCTCAGCCTGCTCGCATCGATCGGGAGCTTCGATCCGCGGACGGTGCAGTTCGCGGTGCTGATCGCGTTCGCCGCCGCGGCCGGAGACGGGACGCGGTCCCGCCGCGCGTACATCCTCGCGATCACCGAACGCGCGGAGCGGGCCGAACAGACCCGCGAGGCCGAGGCGAGGCGTCGGGTGACCGAGGAGCGGCTCCGGATCGCGCGGGACCTCCACGACACCGTCGCCCATCAGATCTCGGTGATCAGCCTGAACGCCGGGGTGGCGTCGAGCTCCCTGGAGTCGCGGCCGGAGAAGGCGAAGGAGGCGCTCGTCTCGATCCGCCGGGCGTCGCGGACGGTGCTCGGCGAGATCGGTGATCTGCTCGAGGTGCTGCGCAGCGACAGCGACGAGGCCGTCGTGGGCTCCCGGGGAACGCTGCCGCAGCCGGGACTCGACCGACTCGACGCATTGATCGCCGAGTTCGCCGCCGCAGGCCTCGACATCACGACACGGATCGACCCCGACGCACCGAAGCTGTCGACCGCCACCGACATGGTCGCGTACCGCGTCATCCAGGAGGGGCTGACGAACGCACTGAAGCACGGTCCTGAGCGTCGTGCGCACGTGCTCGTGGAGAGCGAGAACGGGAGGATCGTCGTCAGTGTGAGCAACCCGACAGCCCCCGGCACCACGCGTGAGCAGGCCGACGCGGCGCCGACCACCGGACACGGACTCCTCGGCATCCGTGAGCGCGTCGCCGCCGTCCGCGGGTCCGTCGACGTCGGCGCGACTCCGGGCGGCTGGCGGCTGTCCGCGAGCCTCCCGACCGGCGAGCCGACTCACGCACACCCGACGCACCCCGAGGAGTCCCCCACATGACCACCGTGCTCGTCGTCGACGACCAGTCGCTCATCCGCCAGGCCGTCGCCGACATCCTCTCGTCCGAGGCCGACCTCGAGGTCGTGGGCGAAGCCGTCGACGGCGCGCAGGCGGTGTCGCTCGCCCGCCGGTTGCGACCGGACGTCGTGCTCATGGACATCCGCATGCCCGTGCTGGACGGCATCGGTGCGACCTCGGCGATCTGCGCCGACCCCGACCTCGTGGACACCCGAGTCCTCATCCTCACCACGTTCGAGGAGGACGAGAACCTCATCGCCACCCTGCGAGCAGGCGCGAGCGGCTTCATCGGTAAGGGCTCGGAGCCCGAGGAGATCGTCCGCGCCGTGCGCGCGGTGCACGCCGGCGAAGCACTCCTGTCCCCCGCGGCGACCCGGAGTCTCATCACGAAGTACGTCGTCGCTGCGGGGGAACCGACGAGCCCACGCGCGGTCCCCACCGAGCTGGCGCTGCTCACCGAGCGGGAACTCGAGGTGCTGCTCCTCGTGGCCCGCGGACGGTCGAACCAGCAGATCGCCGACGACCTCGTCATCTCACCGCACACCTCGAAGACCCACGTGAACCGCATCATGACCAAGGTCGCCGCTCATGACCGCGCCCAGCTCGTCATCCTCGCGTACGAGAGCGGCCTGCTGCGGCCGGGTGCCGACGACTGAACCGGTACTGTCGTCCTGTCCACGACGCCGTCCGGCTCGCGGGCCCAGCAGACGAGGAAGTGCGATGGCCGGATCCCCCACAGCCCGACAGACGGCGAGCGCGCTGCCTGCCCTCACGCCCGGGCCGCACCGCCGCCACCTCGGCCTGATCTCGATCGTCGCCTGTTTCGGCGGGTTGCTCTTCGGCTACGACACCGGCGTGATCAACGGGGCGCTGCGTCCGATGACCGCCGAGCTCGGGCTCACCCCGTTCACGGAGGGCGTCGTCACGAGCTCGCTCGTCTTCGCGGCCGCCGTCGGAGCGCTGCTCGGCGGCCGGGTGTCGGACGCGTGGGGTCGGCGGCGGAGCATCATCGTGCTGGCGGTGCTCTTCTTCGTCGGAACGCTCGTGGTCGTCTGCTCGCCGAACGTCGAGTTGCTCGTCGCCGGTCGCGTGCTCCTCGGACTGGCCGTCGGCGGTGCCTCCGCCGTCGTCCCGGTCTACCTGGCGGAGCTCGCTCCGTACGAGATCCGAGGGTCGATCACCGGCCGGAACGAGGTCGCGATCGTCCTCGGACAGTTGTCGGCGTTCGTGATCAACGCCGTCATCGGCACCGTGTTCAGCGAGCACCCGAGCGTGTGGCGCATCATGTTCGCCGTCTGCGCCCTGCCCGCGGTCGCCCTGTTCGTCGGCATGCTGCGGATGCCCGAGTCGCCGCGCTGGCTCGTCGACCACGGTCGCCGCGAGGACGCGCTGGACGTCCTGCGGACCGTCCGATCCGACGACCGCGCCGTCGCCGAACTCGCGGAGGTGGAGGCGTCCATCACCGCGCAGCGCGACGAACACCGGATCGGGCTCGGGGCCGTCCTCCGCAACCCGTGGCTCGTGCGCATCCTGCTCGTCGGTGTCGGCGTCGGGATCGCCCAGCAGCTCACGGGGATCAACTCGATCATGTACTACGGGCAGACCGTGCTCGTGGAGTCGGGTTTCGACGAGAGCGCCGCGCTCATCGCCAACATCGCGCCCGGGATCATCGCCGTCGTCGGGGGCTTCATCGCCCTCACCTACATGGACCGTCTCGACCGACGGAAGACGTTCGTCATCGGCTTCTCGCTCACGACCGCGTGCCATCTGCTCATCGGCTTCTCCTCGATGGCGCTCGAGCCGGGCGACCCGATGCGTCCGTGGGTCATCCTGTTCCTGGTGGTCGTGTTCGTTGGCTCCATGCAGACGTTCCTCAACGTGGCGGTCTGGGTGTACCTCGCCGAGGTCTTCCCGCTCCGGATGCGCGGCCTCGGCATGGGCGTCTCTATCTTCATGCTCTGGGTCGCCAACGGGTTCCTGGCGCTGTATTTCCCGTCGCTCGTCGACGGCCTCGGCATCACCGGGACCTTCTTCGTCTTCGCGGGTGTCGGCGCGCTCGCGCTCCTGTTCGTCGCCACCCAGGTGCCCGAGACGCGTGGGCGGAGCCTCGAGGCGCTCGGAGAGGACGTGTCGACCGGCGCGATCTTCACCCGGAAGCGGTGACCTCTGACTAACCCGCGAGGTGGTCGATGAGGATCTTGGTGCCGATGAGGATCAGGATGACACCACCGGCGATCTCCGCCGGCTTGCCGAAGCGCTGACCGACGCGACGGCCGATGAAGACGCCCAGGAAGGCGAGCACGAATGTCGTCAGTCCGATGAGGACGACGGCTTCGAGGATCGACCCGGGCAGGAACGCGAGCGTGATGCCGATGGCGAGCGCGTCGATACTCGTGGCGAGCGCGAGGATGAGGAGCCGGCGGACGTCGATGCGGTCGGAGTCGACCTCGGTGTCCTCGTGGCTTGAGAACGCCTCCCAGAGCATCTTGCCGCCGACGAGGGCGAGCAGGCCGAAGGCGACCCAGTGGTCGACCTCCGTGATGTACCGCGCGAACTGCGTGCCGAGGAACCAGCCGATGAGCGGCATGACCGCTTGGAAGAGTCCGAAGGTCCCGGCGATCACGAGGGCGTGACGCACGTTGAACCGTCGCATGTGCAGGCCCTTGGTGAGGGCGACGGCGAAGGCGTCGGCGGAGACGCCGAGCGCGATGAGGAGCAGCGGCCAGAACGTCATGTCGCGGGGTCTTCCTGTGATGCGTCCTGGACGCGGAGACGCGTTCGGGCGCCGTGCCGCGAGGACCCGTCAACGTTGCCAGCGCGGCGTGGCGGCGGCAAGCCGAGACGCCCGATTGCCAGCGTTTCGCCTCGCCTAACCGGATCGTTCGGGTCGCCTCCGCTCGAGGATCGGCCCGGCGAACTGTGGAGGCAGCTGCGCGGAGACGCACCCTCCCACGCGGCCGGGATACGCTGCTGGCATGCCTGCCGCCGACGACGCATCAGACGCTATCGAGATCGAAGCCCTCCTCGCCGCAGCCGCGAACGACCGCTCGAACGCCCCTGCGTTCCTGACGGCGCTCCTCGAGAGCACCGTGATCGTGGCGGGGACCGTGACCGACGACGGCATGGCGACCCTGGCGGACCTCCTCGACTCGGACGGCAGCTCGGTGCAGCCGTTCTACACCTCGAAGGCGCGCTTCCAGGAGACACTCCAGGTCGTCCCGTCGTTCGAACAGCACCTGCTCGCCCTCCCCTGCCGCGTCCTGTGGCAGATGACCCGAGGCGCGAGGCTGGTCCTGAACCCGCATTCCACGCACGGCAAGGAGTTCCTCCCCGGCGAGATCGCCCAGCTGCTCGACGGCGAGGCGGTGCTCACACCGCGCGTCGTCGAGCGCGAGACCGAGGTCATGGTGGGACAGCCGGCTCGCATCCCACCGGGGATGACCGAGACGCTGACCGCGGTCCTCGCCGAGCACAGCGAGGTCGACGAAGCTGTGCTGGGCTGGAAGGTCACCCCGCAGGAGGGCGGGACGTTCGACGAGTGCTATCTCCTCGTCATCGTCGGCGCCCCGACCGCCCGTGAGACGATCAGCAGTCCGCTCGCACGGGCCCTCGCGACGTACTCGGCCAGCGTGCCGATCGACGTCATGTACGTGGCGCCTGGTGCGAAGCATCTCCTGAGTGGTGTCCCGCCGTTCCACCGCCGCAAGCGAGGGCTGTTCCGGCGACGATGAGCAGTGGGCTGAGTCGAACGGTGCCCGCGATCGCGCGTGGCGCACGCGTCCTCACGATCGCCGCGCTACTGGGCGTCCTCACAGCGTGTAGCGCGCCACGGTCGGGGGTGCCCACCGAGACCCCGTCCGGATCCACCCCGACGTCGTCGGCCGCGCTCCCACCCCCGCCGACGTCCGCCTTCCCGGGGCTCGCCTGCGACGCGCTGGTCCCCGACGCGGAGGTCGCATCCTTCCTGGGCGCCGCAGCCGCGCCGCGACCGCTCGCCATCGACGACGCCCCGGTCTTGCAGGAGGGCGGCAGCATTTGCGCCTGGGTCGACGAAGCGGCCGGCACCTCACTGACCGTCCGAATCGTCGGAGACGGCGTCGACCACTGGGCCACCTTCAACCACTGGTACGAGCACACCGACTGGAGCGACAGCGTCGGCGAGATCAACGGGACGATGTGCTCGGACGGCGCCTGCTCCGTCCACGCGCTCGACGGAGAGCGGTTCATCGAGGTCGATTCGGCAGGGCTCGACGACCCGGCCGGAACCCGCACGGAGGAGCTCGCCCGGGCGGTGCTCGCGGCAGCCCCGGTCCCGGCTCCCGCCGAGTCCCCGTCGTCGTCGGCACCCACCTCGCGCTCCTGCGCCACGGCGCTGCCGGTGGACACCGCGGCGGCACACCTCGGCGCAGCCGCCACCGGCGCGAGCTACGTGAGCACCGCGACACCGAGCTACCACCTCGTGCAGGACTCGCTCCAGCGGGTCGGCGGACTCGACTGCCGACTGCTGTCCGCGGACTCCCACGAGCTGGTCCGGTTCACGGTGCTCCCCGGAGGCGCCTGGGTGCTCCGCGAGGACAGTCCGGTCAGCGCCGTGGACTCGGCTGGGAACGAGCACTCGACGCAGGCTCGACATGGCGACGACTGGGTGCGGCTGCAGTCCCCCGGGGCGAGCGAAGAGACCACGCGGGCCCTCCTGGCCGAACTGCTCAGCTGAGGTCGACGTGCGCTAGAACACCGGCCGGTCCGCGATGGACACGAGGACCGCGGCGATCACCGCGACGACGGTGAGCGCGATGGCGACGACCCACTGCACACGAGGCACGGCACGGCGGATCACGAGGACCAGATGGACCAGCAACGCCAGCACCGCCAGGGCGGCGATGACGGTGCCGACCAACGCCGGTTCGAACACGGCGATCTGCTTCGTCGCCAGACCGTCGGCGCCCGGCGCCTGGTACCAGGTCATCGTGGTCTGCGTCGCGACGACCACCAGGCTGAGCGCGGCGATCACGAGCAGGGCTGACGCTCCGAGGATGCGTTGGACGCGGGACATGCCCTCAGTATGCCGACCGCCGGTCGCACACGGGCGAACGCCCCGCCCACGGATCGTGGGCGGGGCGTTCGTGCTCCGGTCAGGCCTCGAGCTCCGGTCAGGCGTTGATCGACTGCGGGTGGTCGGTCGTGGAGTCGACGGTGATCTTCCGCGGCTTCGCGCGCTCGCTCACCGGGATGATCACGGAGAGCACACCGCTCTCGTAGGACGCGGTGATGCCGTCGAGGTCGACGCCCTCGCCGAGGGTGAACTGCCGCAGGAAGTGGCCGCCACCGCGCTCGCGTGCGAGCCAGCGGACACCCTCGCGGCTGTCGGCCGTGCGCTGCGCACGGATGGTGAGCTGACCACCGTCGACGTCGACGTCGATGGATCCGGGGTCGATGCCGGGGAGGTCGGCGACCATCATGTACCGGTCGCCGTCGCGGAAGAGGTCCACCGGCATGGGCCGGGGTGCGCGCACGGAGTCCAGGACGGAGGCCGCGAAGCGGTCGAGCTGGCTGATGGGATCGAGGGTCATTGCCATGGGTGTTCTCCTTCCCTGTCGCCCGATGACGGATCGGGCTCTTCGATTGTCAGTGCCCGGAAGTCTCAGATCCGGGGGTTCGGATCTGCACTTCTTGGTGTAGATTTTTTATACATCCGAGACCCGATCCGTTGCAACCCATTCAAAGGAAACCTCAAGCATGGCCGATCGTGACGGCACGACACCCGTGTACGGCATCGCCGTCGCGGCCCAGCTCGCCGGTGTCCCGGAGGCGTCGCTGCGGCTCTTCGAGAGCAAAGGCCTCCTCACCCCGTCCCGGACCGAGGGCGGCACCCGGCGCTACAGCGAGGACGACATCGAGCGACTCAAGCGCGTCACGGATCTCCGTGACGACGGCGTCAACCTCGCCGGCATCGCTCGCGTGCTCGACCTCGAGGACATCAACCAGGGCCTCCGCGACCAGCTCGACGCCGACCAGGACTGAGCGTCGGGTCGATCCCGCCGCCGGCAGATGGCAGCATGGAGGGATGAGCCTGCAGCGAAGCACTCCGTCCGCCCAGCACGTCGACGCCGCCGGGGTCGAGGCGTTCATCACCGCCCTCGAGCACACGCCGAACGTCGAACCACACAGCCTGATGCTCCTGCGCGGCGGGAACGTCGTCGCCGAGGGCTGGTGGGCGCCGTACTCGGCTGATCGGGTGCACCTGCTGTACTCGCTGAGCAAGAGCTTCACCTCGACCGCCGTCGGCCTCGCTGTCGAGGAGGGTCTGCTCGGACTCGACGACACGATCATCAGTCACTTTCCGGAGCTCGACGCCGAGATCACCGACCCCCGCAGCCGCGCCATGCGCGTGCGCCACGTGCTCGCGATGGCGAGCGGTCACCGCGAGGAGACGATCATGCGGGCCGCTGCGATCGACCCGACGAACCTCGTCCGCGGCTTCCTGCTCCTCCCTCCCGATGAGGACCCGGGAACCGTCTTCGCGTACAACCAACCCTGCACGTACACGGCCGCGGCGATCGTCCAGCGCGTCACGGGCGGGACGCTCACCGACTACCTGCGACCGCGGCTGCTCGAGCCGTTGGGTATCGGCGACTTCGACTGGCAGCGGGACGACGAGGGCTTCGAGCTCGGGTACAGCGGTCTGCACGCGACGACGGAGGCGATCGCCGCGCTCGGTCAGCTCTACCTGCAGGGCGGCGAGTGGGAGGGGCGGCAGCTCCTGCCGGCCGCCTGGGTCGCCGAGGCGACGCGATCGCACATCGCGAACGGCGACGACCCGGAGTCGGACTGGGCGCAGGGGTACGGGTTCCAGTTCTGGATGGCCCGGCACGGGTTCCGGGGCGACGGCGCCTACGGTCAGTACTGCGTCGTCCTGCCGGAGCACGACGTCGTCCTGGCGATCACGGGGCAGAGTCTCGACATGCAGGCCGTGCTGAACGCGGCGTGGGAGCACCTGCTGCCGGCGTTCGGGGCAGGCGAGGCCTCCGATGCGGAGCGCGGTGCGAGCGCAACCGCCGACCAGGCGTTGCTCGAGCGCCTGGCAGGGCTCGCCCTGCCGCCGCTCGACGCCTCGGACGAGACCGGCTCGGCTTCGTCACTGCGCGAGCTCGCCGGACGGACGTTCGCGGCGGCCTCCGATACCGGCCTGGCGCAGCTGACGGCGCTCGAGGTGACGGCGGGCGAGGGCGACGACATCGTGCTGGTCGTGCACGAGGGCGACGACCGGGTGGAGCTCGTCCCCGGCGTCGGCGCATGGCGGACGCACGGTCCGATCGTCGCCAGCGCCGCCTGGGGCACCAGTGGCGAGATCGGAGCGCGGGTCCTCCGCGTCGACGCGATCTTCATCGAGACCCCCCACCGCATGCACGTCGAGATCGACCCGGCTGCCGGCACCTTCGACGCCTGGTGGGAGACGACGCCGCTCCGCACCTCCCGCCTCACCGAAGTGCAGCGGCCGAGCGCGGTCGTCGCAGGCGGGGGCAAGTCGTCCTGGTGAGCTGAGACGGCGGCATACCCCCACGACGCTCTGACCAGCGCCGTCACGACGAGGAGACCGCATGAGAGCCGTACGCATCACCGCGCCGAACGAGGCCACTGTCCTCGACCGACCCGATCCACAGGCCGGGCCGGGTGAGGTCCTCATCCGCATCGAACGCGCCGGGCTCTGCGGCACCGATGTCGCGCTGCTGCGCGGCACCATGCCGTACCTCGCCGACGGCCGCACCACCCTGCCCCTCCAACCAGGCCACGAGTGGGCCGGCCGGGTGGCCTCCGTGGGCGAGGGTGTCACCGCGATCGCACCGGGCGACCTCGTCACCGGTGACACCTTCATCGGCTGCGGCGTCTGCACGCTCTGCGCCACGGGGCGACACCACCTCTGCCCCGACCACCTCGAACTCGGCGTCCTCGGACAACTGGAGGGCGCCCTCGCAGAACTCCTCGTCGTCCCCGAGCGCGCGGTCCATCGCCTCCCGTCCGGCGTCGACGCGGACCTCGGCGCGATGGTCGAGCCCGCCTCCTGCTCACTCCGTGGCGTCCGACTCACGGCGGTGGGGCCGGGCGACCGCGTGCTCGTCTGGGGCGCCGGCACCCTGGGCATGTTCGCCGCGCTCTTCGCCGCGGATTCCGGGGCATCCGTCACCGTCGTGGCGCGCCGCGAGTCCGATCGGCGGTTCGCCGCGGACTTCGGCCTGGCCACGCGCGATCCGGCCGACCTCGGAGACGAGCGCTTCGACGTGATCATCGAGGCGACGGGTTCGGCCGAGGTCACCCGTCGCCTGCTCGACAACGCGACCGCCGGCGTCCGCATCGCACTCCTCGGCGTGCCCGGCGGCGACGTGGGGCTGCCCTCAGGCAGACTCATCGCCCTCGACGCCACACTGCACGCCGTGCTCGGCGGATCCGACTGCATCGATGAGGCGGCGCGACGGTTCGCCTCCATGGGTGACACGGTCCGGCGATTGATCGGCACGGTCATCGGACTGGACGACGTGCCACGGGTGTTGACCGACGGCCTCCCCCGCGCGGCCGGCGCCGGACCGAAGACGCAGATCCGCTTCTGAGTCGGCTCAGGCGATCGACGCTCGGGCGAGGCGAGCGAGGACGACGACGACCACGAACTGCACCGCGAAGAGGACCGCGGTCAGGATCGTCGCCGTCGCCACGGTGACGCCGCCGTCCATCCCTGAGACGCCGGGGAGGAATCCGATTCCGAACACGATCAGGGCGTCGACGAGGAAGGTCGCCGACACGAGCGCCGCGAGGATGCGGGCGTCGCTGGCTCGGTGCGGGTTCTGATAGATCGTGGTCATGAGTAAAATATATCAAACTTCATACTGAAACAAAAGTATGAGCATTGCAGCGCTCGCGCCGGTGACAACAGCGCCACCGCTCCGCGCTTCCTTTCCACCCGAAATCATGATCGACTCATGTTCATGACTGGCTTCGATTCAGGCTTCCTCGACCTCTCCGAACCACTCACCATCCCCGCTCCAGCCGACCCCACGGCCAAGGCGCGACTCCGGACCCTCGACTACACGCACTTCTCCGTGCTGCTCGACCCCGACCGCCGCCTGGCAGCCGCGACCGGGGTCGACATCGACGGCGCCGCCCTCCTCGACCTCGGGCGCGGGGACGACTGGCACCTCGACGACCGCGTGCCGGTCGAGGAACAGGCCGGCCCGGAGCTGTACGCCCGCAACGACCTCGACCGCGGCCACCTCGTGCGCCGGAGGGACCCGGTCTGGGGGTCCGTCGAGATCGCCCGGCAGGCCAACGTCGACACCTTCTGCTACACGAACGCCGCACCGCAGGCTGCGGACTTCAACCAGTCTCTCGAGCTGTGGAACGGCCTGGAGGACCTCGTCCTCGAGTACGCCTCGGCCGGGCGCCGGCGGCTGTCGGTCTTCACCGGGCCGGTGTTCGCCGACACGGACCCGCTCTACCGAGGCGTACAGATCCCACGCCGATTCTGGAAGGTGGCGGCGTGGTCGAACGGCGGAGCGCTCGCGACGAGCGGCTACCTCCTCGACCAGTCGGCGCAGCTCGACGACATCGACCTCGGCCGGTCCAGCGCGATCGACGACACGCAGGACGCCACCGCCGTGCCCCCACTCGGCCCGTTCCGGACCTTCCAGCTGCCGATCCTCGACCTCGCGAGCCTCACCGGTCTCGATTTCGGGGCCCTCGCCTCCGCCGATGTCCTCGAGCCGGCTCCCGCGACGGTACGTCCCGACACCGACACCTGGATCGAGCTGAGCGACCCGTCCGACCTGCGGTTCTGAGGCGGGTCCGGTCCCTGAGCTTGTCGAAGGGCAACCCGACCACCTCACCGAACCATCTCCGGTCCCTGAGCTTGTCGAAGGGCGTCGAGCAGACCCCTACCGACGCTCGAGCGCCGCGCCGATGACCCGCAGGCTCTCGATGAGCACGGCCACCTGCTCATGGCTGAGCCCGGCGAGCATCGCGTTCTCGTCGTCCACCAGCCGACGCATCGCCTCGTCGACCCGCTGCTGACCGAGGGTCGTCAGCACGACGATCTTGCTCCGGCCGTCGGCCTCGTTCTTCTGACGGGCGACGAGTGAGCGTGCTGCCAGGCGGTCGAGCTGACTCGCGAGGTTGCCGCTCGTGATGCCCAACCGCGTTGCGAGCATGGACGGCGTCAGCCCGTCCGCTCCGTGCTGGCGGAGGATGGAGAGGAACTCGAACTCCCACGGCCGCAGGTTGCTCGCGGCGAACGACAGGCGTCGGACCTCCTGCAGGTGCGGCACGAGCCGGCGGAGGCGGGACACCACGTCGAGCGGTGCGAAGTCCACATCGGGCAGCGCGTTCGCCCAGGCGTCGATGACGATGTCGACGTCGTCGTCATCACCCTTCGCCATCACCGGCCTCCCTCACGTCCTGCCTGCTCCAACGCTACCGTGGGCCGCCGCCGATCCAGACGGTGGGCGGTTCCATCCACGCTGTGCTATCGGCGTACCGAGAGCCGTCAGCGGACGGAGAGCGCCGCCAGGCCGTCGACCAGCAGACCGACCCCGAAGGCGAACGCCTGGGCCTGGTCCTCCTGGCCGAGCGGATCCGTCGCACCGTCGGCCAGCACACCGACGCTGTCGTACTGCATCCGTTGCTGCTCGTGCGACACGTGCCCGAGGATGAAGTGGAGCAGCACCGTGCCCGCACGTCGACTCGTGGCCTCGTCGAAGCCGGCCACCGACACCGCATCCGTCAGCCGGGTGAGCGCCCGTCGGGAACCGAGCCCGAGCGCGTAGGTGCTCGACACCACCTCGGCGCCGTCGCGATAGGCGAGGAGGGCGTCACGCAGCGCCTCCGCCTCCACGCGCGTCCGCTCGCGCCAGTCGGAGCCGGCCTCGGACACGGCGTCGACCGGTGCCGGGTGGGCGTCGACGATCCGGTCGGCGAGCTCGGCGATGAGGGTCTGCTTGTTCTCGAAGTGCCAGTACAGCGCGCTCGGCTGGACGTCGAGCGACGCGGCGAGGCGGCGCATCGTGAGGTCGGCCAGGCCGTGATCGTCGAGGATCCGCAGCGCCACCTGAGCCACGTCGTCGCGCCGATGGCGACGCACTGTTTCGGGACCGGACATGAGCACCACTATAGTGAACGCTGTTCAGGTGAACACCGTTCAGGTGCGATCCACCCGCCCCAGGCGAACCGACCATCCCGACGAAGGACCCAGCATGAGCAGACTCCGGATCGACGCGACCGACATCGCACGCATCGCCGTGTTCGCCGCCATCGTGGCCGCTCTCGGCCTGCCCGGCGCGTTCTCGGTGCTCGGCGCGGTGCCCATCACGGCGCAGACCCTCGGCGTCATGCTCGCCGGCGCGATCCTCGGCCCGTGGCGAGGCATGCTCTCCATGCTCGTGCTGCTGGCGCTCGTCGCCATCGGCCTCCCGCTCCTGTCCGGCGGTCGCGGCGGGGTCGGCGTCTTCGTCGGACCGAGCGCCGGATACCTCCTCGGCTGGATCGTCGGCGTCTTCGTGATCGGGCTCATCGTGCACGCCGGTGGGCGTCGGCTGCGCTGGTGGCGCACCGCGCTCGGGGCGTTCGTCGGCGGCATCGGCGTCATCTACGCGTTCGGCGTCCCGGTGCAGTCGCTCGTCACCCGCCTGCCACTCGGCGAGACCGCCCTGCAGAGCCTCGTCTTCGTGCCCGGCGACCTCGTCAAGGTGGTGCTCGCGACGGTGATCACGATGACGCTCGCCCGCGCCTACCCACGCGCGTTCCGCAACGCGGCCGGCGCCGGCTCCACGCGTCCCGGCGAGCCCGCCCGGATCGGATGACCGTGCGTCCAGGGCACCTCGTCCCGCTGCGCGGCGGGGCGCCGACCGACCTCGTCCGTCGGGCGCTCGAGGTGCGCGCGTCCGGCGGCGTGCCGTTGCTCGGCGACGATCGATGGAGCGAGTCGTACTGGCGTTCCGTCCGCGACCGCAGCACCGCGGCCGGTCCACAACCGGACCAGGGCTGGGCGACGCTGACCTCCGGCACGACGGGCGAGCCGCGCATCGTGCTCCGGACCGCCGCGTCGTGGGCGGACTCCTTCCCGGCCGTCGGCGCGCTGCTCGACCTCGGGCCGGACGACGTCCTGGCACTGTCGTCGCCGCCCGCGTCGTCGCTGTCGCTGTTCTCGGTCGCCCACGCGGCCGCCGTCGGTTGCTCGCTCGCCCTCCCGACGTCTCACGCGCTCACCCCCGACGACGCCCGTGACGCGACCCGGTTCCACGGGACCCCGAACGGCCTCCGGGCGCTCCTCGACGGCGAGGTGCCGCCCCGCCTGCGGGTGGCGTTGATCGGAGGCGCCTCACTCGACCCCGGACTCCGCGCCACCGCGGAGGGCCTCGGCATCCGCGTCGTGTCCTACTACGGTGCCGCCGAGCTCTCCTTCGTGGCCGTCGACGACGGTGTCGATCCGGATCGACCCGGCCTCCGCGCGTTCCCCGGTGCCGAGCTCGAGGTCCGGGACGACGACGTCCTGTGGGTCCGATCGCCGTTCGTCGCGACCGGGTACCTCGAGGGCGATGGCCCGCTCCGACGCGACGGCGACTGGTCCACCGTCGGCGACCAGGCGCGGATCGACGACGGAATCGTCACGCTCCTCGGCCGAGCCGACGACGCGATCCTCACGGCCGCGGCGACCGTCATCCCCGCCGATGTCGAGGAGGCCCTGCGCCGACTCGACGAGGTGGACGACGCCGTCGTGCTCGGTCTGCCGAACGCCGGGGTCGGATCGCTCGTGACGGCCGTGTTGGAACTGCGCCCGGGCTCGCGGCCGAGCCGTGCGATGCTCCGCGACGCCCTCGAACCGCTGTTGCCGCCGACCCACCGGCCCCGACGCTGGTTCGTCGTCGACGAGCTCCCGCGGACCGTCACCGGCAAGGCCGCCCGCGCGGAGCTCGCCGACCGACTCGCGGCCGGGACGGTGGCGTCCCTTGACTGAGTCGCACACCCTCCCGCGCATCGTCGCTGCCCGACGGACGCCGATCGCGACGCGCGGGCGCGCCCTCGCCGCGCTCACGGTCGAGCAGCTGGCGGTCCCCGTCGTCCGGGCCGTGCACGACGACGCGACGCACATGCTGGGCCTGCCGCCGGTGGTGGCGGACGTCGTCCTCGGCAACTGCATGGGGCCTGGTGGCAACCCTGCCCGCGTCGCCGCACTCGGAGCGGGCCTCGGCTTCGCCGTGCCAGGGCTCACCGTCGACCGGCAGTGCGGCAGCGGCCTCGCGGCGATCATCGAGGCGTCCACGGCGATCAGCGCCGGCGACCATCGGCCACGGATCGCCGGCGGTGTCGAGAGCGCGTCGACAGCGCCGACCCGCTCCGTCGACGGCGTCGCCTACGCACGCGCACCGTTCGCGCCGGCGGGCTGGCACGACCCCGACATGACCAGGGCCGCCGAAGACCTCGCCGAGCACGACGGGATCTCCCGCGAACGCCAGGACGCCTACGCGGCGCGCAGCACGCACCGTGCGGCGAGCGCCGTCGCCGCCGGGCGGTTCACCGGCGAGCTCGTCCCGCTGGTCGGGGCGACCGAGCACGATGAGGCGCCGCGCAGCGGGATCGAGCGGCTCCTCCCCCGGTTCACCCCACTCTTCAGCGACGGCTCCCTCACCGCAGGCAATACCTGCCGGGTGAGCGACGGTGCCGCCGCGGTGCTCGTCGTGCCCGGCGGACCCGGCGGGCACGGCGGGCCCGCCCACGGGAGCGCGACGCCCGGTCTCGCCGTCCGGGCGCACGCCGTCGTCGGCTGCGACCCGGCACTCCCAGGGATCGGGGCCGCGCCGGCGATCCTCGACGCCCTCGAACGGGCCGACGTGGACCTCGCGCAGGTCGCCGCGTTCGAGATCGTGGAGGCGTTCGCGGCCCAGACGCTCGCCGTGCTCGACCGGCTCGGTGTCGCCGAGGACGACGAGCGACTCTGCGCCGACGGTGGAGCCCTCGCGCTCGGTCACCCGTGGGGCGCGAGCGGTGCGGTCGCCGTGGTCCGCCTGTTCTCGCGGCTCGTCCGCGGCGGGGCTCCAGCGGGCACGATCGGGGTGGCGGCAGCGTCGGTCGGCGGCGGTCTCGGCGTCGCCGCGGTGTTCGAGGTCGTGCGATGATCGGGGACATCGACCAGTCATCCGCCATCCGTCTCGACCGCGTCACCGCGCGTCTCGGCGACACCGTCGCACTCGACGACGTGACGCTCCACCTCGACGACGCGCGCATCGCGGTCATCGGCGCGAACGGCTCGGGCAAGTCCACCTTCGCCCGGCTCGTCGGCGGCCTCACCCGCGCGACCGCCGGCAGCGTGCAGGTCCACGGGGTCGACGCCGCGAAGGACACGGCGACCCTTCGACGACTCGTCAGCATCGTGTTCAGCAACCCGGACGCGCAGATCGTCATGCCGACGGTGGCGGAGGACGTCGCGTTCTCCCTCCGCGGCACGAAGGCGTCGAAGGCCGACATCGCCACGCAGGTCGCCGATGCGCTCGACGAGTTCGGCCTGACGGCGCTCGCCGACCGGTCCGCCTACGAACTCTCCGGTGGCCAGAAGCAGCTGTTGGCGCTCTGCGGGGCCGTGATCCGCCGGCCAGCGCTGCTCATCGCCGACGAACCCACCGCCTACCTCGACGCCCGCAACAGCGCCGCCGTCGCCGACCACCTCCTGCGTCCCGAGGCGGGCCATCAGCTCCTCCTCGTCACCCACGACCTGGAACTCGCCGCCCGCTGCGACACCGCGCTGCTCTTCGGCGGCGGGCGGGTCGTCGCGCACGGCGCACCGGACGACGTGATCGCGGCCTACCGCGCGAGTCTGCGGTCGTGACGGCGTGATCACCCTCTACC
Source organism: Plantibacter sp. H53 (assembly GCF_001650455.1). NCBI lineage: Bacteria > Bacillati > Actinomycetota > Actinomycetes > Micrococcales > Microbacteriaceae > Plantibacter > Plantibacter sp. H53. The sequence continues at coordinate 98,251 of NZ_LWCT01000024.1, read as the reverse complement.
GCCCCGGCTCCGGCTGGCTCCATCGCGCGCCGGCCGGCCCGAAGGCGCTCGGCATCCTCGTCGTGGTGCTCGCGATCTCGCTCCTACCGACGAGCTGGTGGACCGCGGGCATCGCCACCACCGTGACCGTCATCGCCTACCTCGTCTCGGGTCTCGGCCTCGGCGAGCTCGGACGGCAGCTCCTGCTCATCCGCTGGATCATCACGATCACGGTGGCCGGCCAACTGCTGTTCCTCGACGTCGAGTCCGCCGTGTCGAACACGTCCCGCATCGTCGCCGCCATCCTGCTCGCGGCGCTCCTCGTGCTGAGCACGCGCGTCGCCGACCTGCTCGACGCCTTCGACCGCGTCCTCCAGCCCCTGGGTCGCTTCGGTGTCGACCCCTCGCGCATCGCCCTGATGCTCGCCGTCGCGATCAACACGGTGCCGGTCCTCGCCCGCCTGGCCACGAGCGTCCGGGAGGCGCAGCGTGCGCGCGGGGCGGGGTCGAACCTGGTGACCTTCGTCGTGCCGTTCCTCGTGGTGTCGCTGAAGCACGCCGACGAACTCGGTGAGGCCCTCACCGCCCGGGGCGTCCGATGAGCGGCGGCGGCGACACCGTGCACGTCCTCGGGAAGACGGTCGACGACGAGACGCGCTGCGTCCACTACGCGACCACGCTCGACGTCATCGCGATCCGCTTCGCCTGCTGCGGCGAGTACTACCCGTGCCACCTGTGCCACGCGGAGTGCGCCGACCACCCGGCCGAGCAGTGGCCGCGCGAGCAGCGCGACCGCGAGGCGATCCTGTGCGGCGTGTGCTCGGCGGAGTTGACGATCGAGCGCTACCTGGAGGTCGACGCCTGCCCGAACTGCGACGCCCGGTTCAATCCGGGCTGCCGCCTGCACTCGGCGTACTATTTCCAGCCGTGACCGCACGCCGGTAGACGCGGTTGCGGGCGGCGAGGATCGCGGCACCGATGGCGGCGGCGATGAGCGAGCCGGCGAGCACACCGACCTTGACGTGGTCGTCGGACTCGCTGCCGACACCGAAGGACAGTTCACCGACGAGCAGCGACACCGTGAATCCGATGCCCGCGACGAACGCCATGCCGACGAGGTCGACCCAACGGATCGACGGGTCGAGGCCGAGGCCGGGCAGTCGGGTGACGAAGAACGTCGTCACCAGGATGCCGATCGGCTTGCCGAGGACGAGTCCGGCGATGATCCCGAGTGCGATGGTGTCCTGGAAGGACTCGACGAGCCCGGAGATCCCGCCGATGACCACGCCCGCGGAGAAGAAGGCGAAGATCGGGACGGCGACCGCCGTGGACACGACGCTCCAACGATCGGCGAAGTGCGCGGCGAGCCCGTCGTAGACCGGGCGCCCCTCGGCGGTGGTCCCCACCTGGACGCGGGCGCGCTTCGTCGCGAAGACGGGCACCATGAAGCCGAGCAGCACGCCAGCGACGGTCGCGTGGATACCGGAGGCGTGGATGAGCGCCCAGGTGCACAGGCCGAGCGGGATGAGGACCCACCAGGCGCGGACGCCGCGCTGGACGAGTACGGCGAAGATGGCGAGCGGCACCGCGGCGAGCGCCAGCGGCAGGAACTCGATGTGGTCGGTGTAGAAGATCGCGATGATGCTGATGGCGATGAGGTCGTCCACCACGGCGAGCGTGAGCAGGAAGGTCCGCAGTGCCGGCGGTAGGAACTTGCCGACCACCGCGATCACGGCGACGGCGAACGCGATGTCCGTGGCGGCCGGGATCGCCCAGCCCTGCAGCGCGTCGGGCCCTGCGCTCAGGTTCACGAGGACGTAGATGACGGCGGGCACGACCACACCGCCGACGGCTGCGGCGATGGGGAGCGCCGCGGTCTTGGGGTTCCGGAGCTTTCCGGCGACGAACTCCTCCTTGAGTTCCAGGCCCACGACGAAGAAGAAGATCGCGAGGAGGCCGTCAGCCGCCCAGGCGCCGACGGAGAGGTTCAGATGGAGCGCCTCCGGACCGAAGGTGAAGTCGCGGACGCTCAGGTAGAAGTCGGAGGCACCGGTGTTGGCGAGCACGAGCGCGAGCGCGGTTGCGACGACGAGGAGGGCACCACCGACGGTGTCCTGTTGGAGCGTCTGGTGGATGCCACGCCAGATCGAGTGCGGGGCCTGGTCGGCCGGCAGGTCGTGTGAGCGGTGAGCGTCGGGCATACGGATCCTTCGGGGGAGGGTTCGGTCGAGCAGCAGAGCGATCCCGATCGATCGCCCGCCGACCAGACTTCCCGGCGCACCAGCCTCCAGTCTAGGCGACCGGGCACGCGATCGGGCGGGAACCGTGCGCGGGCGGCCCGCGGAGTGCTTGGATGCATCCATGAGCTCCTCACCACCGACCGGCGGCCACCCGGACGAACCGCACCGCGGTGACCTCGCTGGCCGCTTGAACTGGCTGCGTGCGGGTGTGCTCGGCGCGAACGACGGCATCGTCTCCGTCGCGTCCCTCGTCGTCGGTGTCGCCGGTGCCACGACCGACAGCGCCCCGCTCCTCGCCGCGGGTGTCGCCGGGCTCGTCGGTGGTGCGATCTCCATGGCGCTCGGCGAGTACGTGTCGGTGAGCAGCCAGCGGGACAGTCAGCGCGCCCTCATCGCGAAGGAGCGGCGGGAGCTCTCCGACGACCCCGAGGCGGAGCTCGCGGAACTCGCCGGGATCTACGAGGCGAAGGGGCTCCAGCCGACGACCGCGAGGCGGGTCGCCGAGGAGCTGACCGCACACGACCCGCTCACGGCGCACCTCGAGGCCGAACTCGGCATCACCGAGGACGCCGTCGTGAGCCCGTGGGCGGCCGCCGGCGCATCGGCGCTCGCCTTCACGATCGGGGCACTGCTCCCCCTGCTCGCGATCCTGCTGCCGCCGCCCGAAGTGCGCGTCCCGATCACCTTCATCGTCGTGCTCATCGCGCTGGCGCTCACCGGGTTCACGAGCGCGAGGATCGGCGGCAACCCCGCGCTCCGCCCGACCATCCGGGTCGTGATCGGTGGAGCGCTCGCCCTCGCCGTCACCTTCGCGATCGGCACCCTGCTCGGCACGAGCGGCGTGGTCTGATGGCCAGGGTCCTGGTCGTCGACGACGATCCGACGACGGGCGCACTGGCACAGCGCGGTCCGGGGAGTTCTCTGGGAGTCTGCTGGAGCCCCGCCCGAGCCTGGGGCTCCCGGGTGTAGAAGTGAAGGGCGTCCACCCGGTCGCCCTGTCGGATTCGATCAGTGCGGATCGACAGCCCGAAGAACATGTGAGGAGCACCATATGAGCGCAGGAGACAAGATCAAGAACGCCGCCGAAGACCTCGCGGGCAAGGCCAAAGAGGCCGTCGGCAAGGCGACAGACAACGACAAGCTCATCGCGGAGGGCAAGGCCGACCAGGCCAAGTCCGACGTGAAGCAGGCCGGTGAGAACGTGAAGGACGCGTTCAAGAACTGACCTCCCGATCACACGGACGCCGGTGACCCGCTCGGGTCACCGGCGTTCGTCTGTCCTCCCCCGGTCCCTGACTCCCCTCCCCGGTCCCTGAGCCCGTCGAAGGGCACACGAGGAGACTTCGCACAACCGGGACGACTCACCATCTGGAATTTCAATGGTCCGTGGTGGACTTGTTCCGTGACCGAGACCACCGCCTCCGCAGTTCGAGCTGGCGACGAGTACGCCGCGCAGCTCGCGGAGTTCTCGGATGAATACGCAGAGATCCAGCGACTGCGGGCGGCTCTCGATGCACGCGAGGCCCGCCTCCTAGCCCGCTCCGCCGCCTACGCCGACGCCTTCGCCGACTCGGTCGTTCCGGCCGTCTTCCCGGCGGCCGAGCGTCAGGCGCTCTCGCGCCGATCGACCTGCGCGGCCCTCGCCATGGCGACGCGCCGGCCGGAGCAGACGGTGCAGCGGGCGACGAACGACGCGGAGCGCCTCGTCAACGATGCGCCGTCCGTGCTTGCTTCCCTCGAGGCCGGTCGCATCTCGGCCAGGCACGCGCAGACGATCATCGACCAGCTCAGCGACGTCCCGACCACCGGGCGGACGGTGTTCCTCGCGGAGGTCCTGCCGGTCGCGGAAGAGTCCACCAACGCGAACCTCCGCAGGCGCGCCCGCGTGCTCCGCGAGCGCCTCCACCCAGAGTCCATCACCGCCCGAGCCCGGCGGTCCGAGGCCGACCGCCGCGTGGAGTTCGAGCCCGCCGCCGACGGGATGGCGTGGGTGCACCTCTTCACGACGGCGCCGATCGCGCAGGGCATCGTCGAGCGCGTCGAGGCGGCCGCGGCGGCGTCGCGCGCTGCGGGCGACACCCGCACCTGCGCACAACTGCAAGCGGACGCCCTCGCGGCGCTCGCGCTCACCGGCGTCACACCGGACGACGTCATGTCGAGCCCGGTGCTCCCGCACCCGATCGAAGTGCAGGAGCACATCACGCCCACGGTGCAGATCACGGTCCCGGCGCTCAGCATGGCCGGCGTTTCCGATGCCCCGGCTACCCTCGACGGCTACGGTCCCATCGACCCCGAGACCGCGGCGCGTATCGCGGTGAACGCGCCGAGCTTCACCCGGATCCTCGTCCAGCCCGAGACCGGCGCGGTCTTGTCGGTCGGGCGGAATCAGTACCGCGTTCCGGCCGACCTGCAACGCGCGGTGCGGCTTCGGGACGGCACCTGTCGGGCACCGGGCTGTGGGAGGCGCGCCAGAGCGTGCGATCTCGATCATTCGGTCGCGTGGGAAGACGGCGGCACCACAGACGTCGGGAATCTCGCCTGCCTGTGTCGACATCACCACCGCATGAAGCACCTGCCCGGGTGGAACCTCGACCACGGGCCAGGTGGTGTGCTCGACTGGACGACACCCGACGGGAAACACCACCGAACGGAACCGGACCCCGCGCCGTTCTGACCCCGCCGACGAAGGGGTTCTCGTGGGCACTTCGACAGGCTCAGTGACCGGGAGACGTGACCCCAGAACGACGCGGTCCCTGAGCCTGTCGCAGGCACTCAGGCCCGCAGGACAGCTAGTCCTTGATGAGCAGGATCGGGTCGCCGTCGAAGGAGTCGTAGGGGTTCGGGTCGGTGAAACCGCCGTCGTACATGAGGCCGGCCGGAGCCTTGCCACCGGCGGGAGCCGCCGCGACGTAGCACTGCGTGATCGGCTCGCCGCCATCGAACTCCTCGGTGAACGACTCGGATCCGCACTCGTCCCACCCGATGAGCGTGGCCTCCTGGACCTTCTCACCATCGGCGTCGACGGGTGCGAAGGAGGTCGCGTCGCTGTTGAACGCCACCGGGTCGCCCGACACCTTGGTCATCTCGAGGCGGATAAGTGTGATGTCGTAGCCGTCGAGTTCTCCGCCGTCGAACTGCGTCTTGAGGAACGCGACCTGGTCGGCGGTCGCGGGGGTGACCTCGGTCAGCTTCGCGCTGATGAGCGCGGTGACGCCGTCGGTGCCCTGCGACTCGTAGACGATCGGCTCATCGATCCCGACCTGCGCTCCAGGCTCGGTGACCTCACCATCGGCCGATCCGGTCGAGGTCGGCTTCGACGTCGCGGACGACGAAGCCTTCTCCGTCGGCTTCGCGTCGGGGGCCGACGGCGTGGAGCATCCCGCCAGCACGAGCATGGCTGCGACAGGGAGCGTGATCAGGGCGGTGACTCGGGAGAGCTGCATCGGGGTTCCTTTCGGCGGCGGACCCCTGCAGTCTGTCCCGCGCGCCGACGCCGCGCGATGGGGACAACTCCCCACCGGGACGGCCCGCCCCCGGCCGTCAATTTCCGGCAGGATCCCCCGCGCCCTCTCAGGAACCTCTCTGCTCGCGTTCATCCGAGCGGCGGACGATGAGACGACGCGCCAGGTTGTCGCGTCCGAGGGGAACCCATGACTGCGACGATCACCGTCCCGACCGCGCCCTCGCGCCGTCGGTGGGACGCCCTCCACACCCTCCTCGGCGGCCGCGCCATGCCCTGGGTCGTCGGCCTGTTCGCCACCCTCGTCTCGCTCATCGGCATCGGGACGCCGTCGTACTGGGGTGACGAGGCGGCGAGCGTCCTCGCCGCCGAACGTCCGCTCCCCGTCATGTTCGGGATGATCGGCCACATCGACGCCGTCCACGGCCTGTACTACGCGTTCCTGCACGTCTGGACCGGAGCCTTCGGTACCGCCGAGGCCGTCACGCGGTTCCCGAGTGCTGTCGGGGTCGGTCTGGCCGCGGCCGGCACGGTCGTGCTCGCGAGGACGCTCTTCACCCCGGCGATCGGCATCACGGCTGGCCTCGTGTTCGCCGTGATCCCCCAGGTCACGAGGATGGGCGCCGAAACACGTTCCTACGCGCTGGGCATGGCTGCGGTCGTGTGGCTGACGGTGTGGTTCGTGTCGCTCGTGCGTCGCCGGTCCACATCACGCCGCAGCTGGGCCCTCTTCGCCGTCGCGAGCGCCGCCTCGATGTACCTGTTCCTGTACCTCGCGATGCTCCTCCTCGTGCACGCCACCTGGATGGTGCTCCAGCGCCCCGGGCGGCGGGTGATGCGAGCCTGGGGCTGGTCCCTCGTCGGTGCACTGGTCCTCGGCGCTCCGATCGTGATCGCGGGCATCGCGCAGCGCGAGCAGATCGCGTTCCTGGGCAGACGGGACTACGCGACGCCGGAATCGGTGCTCGTCGGCCAGTGGTTCCAAACGCCGGCCTTCGCCGTGCTCGCGTGGCTGCTGATCGTGCTCGCTCCTATCGGAGTCCTCGTGGTCCGCCGATCCTCCCGACAGCGTCGCGCACTGGCGATGATCGCCGTCTGGGCCCTCGCACCGACGGCGCTGCTCATCATCGGCAACACCCTCGTGACGCCGATGTACAACCTGCGCTACGTCACCTTCTGCGTCCCGGCCGTCGCGATCATGATGGCGCTCGGACTCCGGACGATCGTCGACGTCCTGCCGAAGCGGGTCGACCGCACGGTGGCGACCGCGGCCGGTGTTGCGATCGTGCTGGCGCTCGCGACCCCGGTCCTCGTGGAACAGCGTGGCCCGTTCGCGAAGGACGACGGCAGCGACCTCCGGCAGACCGCGGAGGTCGTCCAGGCCCACGCCTCGCCGGGCGACGCGGTCGTCTTCGACCAGTCCGTGAAGCCCTCGCGCAAGTCGCGGCTCGCGATCGACCTCTACCCGCAGGCCTTCGCCGGCCTCGACGATGTGGCGCTCGAGACGAGCTACCGCGACCGCCCCGAGCTCTGGGACCTTGCCGCGCCGCTGGCAGACATCCACGACCGGCTCATCGGCCACGACACCGTCTGGGTCGTCGAAGGGTCGAGCACCTCCCCGGACGTAGCGGATCTGGAGGCCCTCGGCTACCGCGTCGAGCAGCGCATCCCCGTCAACCGCAGCATCGTCTTCGAGCTGGTCAGGTCGTGATGCAGTGGTGATGCGGCCCCTCCCGAACCCGCGCGCGCTGCTCCGGCGCCCGATCGTCCGCGAGGTCGCCGCCTTCGGCCTCGTCGGCGGCGTCGGCTTCCTCGTCGACGTCGGGGTCTTCAACCTCCTCGCGTACACCGTGTTCCTCCACACCGGCACCTCCGGGCTGCTCGTGGCGAAGGGTGTCTCCACGACGCTCGCCATCGTGGCCAACTGGGTGGGCAACCGGCTCCTCACCTTCCGCGCCCATCGGCGCTCGGACGTCGCCCGCGAAGCGCTCGAGTTCGGCATCGTGAGCCTCGCGGGAGGCGCGATCGCCCTGGGCTGCCTCTGGGTCTCCCACGACGCACTGCACCTGACGACACCGTTGGCGGACAACGTGTCGGCGAACATCGTCGGCCTGGCCCTCGGCTCCGCGTTCCGCTTCGTGCTGTATCGCTTCTGGGTGTACGGGCCACGGGCGGAGCGGACCGGGTCGATCCCGGTGCGCGTGGACCCGTGAGGTCGTCCGGTCAGCGACTCGCGTTGTGCCGGGAGACCGCGTCGCTGACCCAGGAGAACTCGTCGACGAACCGCGAGAGGAGTCGGGCGAGCTCCACGCGATCGTGTTCGCTCCACTTGCCGACGAGCGTGTTGTAGACCTGCTGGGCCGCCTGCCGGTGCCGCTCGAGAGCCGTGCGTCCCTCCTCCGTGGCGCTGACGAGCACCGCTCGGCGGTCGCTCGGATCCGTCTCCCGGACGACGAGACCACCCTCCTCGAGGCGACGGACCTCGGCCGTCGCGGTCGACTTGTCCACGTCCATCCAGCCCGCGACCGTCGACATGCGGATCGGGCCGGCGGTGATCACGTACTCGAGGAGCCACGCGTCCGTGCCGGTCAGGGCTGCGCCTTCGGCGTCGTGCAGGGAACGGCGGTTGTCGGCCCGGGTGGACCATCGGAGCACGGACGCGAGCGACGCCTGGATGACGGCGCCGGCGTCGGCTGGGTCGACCTCATCGCTCATAGCTGAATTCTTCCTGAATACCGGCGTTCGGGTGTTGGTTCGACCATACCAACTATATAGTGGGACGGCACCAACTAAACGTCACCCGTCCCCCACCTCGAGCGCTGCGGAGAATACAGCCCATGGAAATCCCCGGATACGTCTGGCTGCTGACGATCGTCGGCATCCTGGCCCTCCTCGCCTTCGACTTCATCTTCCACGTACGCAAGGCCCACGAGCCGACGCTGCCGGAAGCCGCGAAGTGGTCGGCCCTCTACGTCGGTTTCGCCCTCATCTTCGGTGTCGGCGTCCTCATCTTCGGCGGCGGGACGCTCGGGTCCGAGTACTTCGCCGGCTACATCACGGAGAAGGCCCTGTCGGTCGACAACCTCTTCGTCTTCCTCATCATCATGTCGAGCTTCCGCGTGCCGCGTGCCGACCAGCAGAAGGTGCTGCTCTTCGGCATCGTCTTCGCGCTCATCGCCCGCACCGGGTTCATCTTCCTCGGCGCCGCCGCGGTCAACGCGTGGTCCTGGCTGTTCTACATCTTCGGCGCGTTCCTCATCTTCACCGCCGTCAAGCTGCTCCGTCCGGAGGAGGAGAACGAGGACGAGGCGAACAACTTCGTCATCCGACTCGCCAAGCGCCTCTTCAAGACGACCGACCGCTACGACGGCGACAAGCTCGTCACCATCGAGAACGGCAAGAAGGTCCTCACCCCGATGCTGCTCGTCATGGTCGCCATCGGCGGCACCGACCTGCTCTTCGCGCTCGACTCGATCCCCGCGATCTTCGGCCTCACGCAGAACGCGTACATCGTCTTCACGGCGACCGCGTTCTCGCTCCTCGGCCTCCGTCAGCTCTACTTCCTCATCGACGGCCTGCTCGACCGCCTCATCTTCCTCAGCTACGGCCTGGCGGCGATCCTCGGTTTCATCGGTGTGAAGCTCGTCCTGCACGCGCTGCACGAGAACACCCTGCCGTTCATCAACGGCGGTGAGCACGTCCCGGTCTTCGAGATCGAGACGGGCCTCTCGCTCGCGGTCATCGTCGGCATCCTCCTCGTGACGGTCCTGCTGTCGCTCCTCAGCCCGGCGGGCCGTGCCCACACGATCATCAGCGACGCCCGCAGCCAGGCCAAGAAGATCGTGCTCCACGCGGACTCCCCCGAGGACATCCCGGTCGGCCACCACGTGGACGAGGTCGAGCTCGAGACGAGCTACACCCGCATGGTCGAGCGCCAGAAGTCCTTCGCCAACCTGAAGCCCAAGCACCAGGCGAAGGCGGCCGACGACGAGGAGCTCCAGCGGCTGCTCGCCCGAGCCCACGAGCTGCAGGCCAAGGGCTCCGACTCACGCGGCCTGCTCTGAACGGACCGGGAATCCGGGCGCTCGCCCGGCTGAACCGATAACGTGGACGTGCGCTCCCGGCTTCGGCCGGGGCGCACGTCCCACACCTCACCACCAGCTACACGATGAAGCATCAAGGAGACGGAACCATGGGTCTGAGTCTGGAAAAGGGCCAGTCGCTCTCACTGACGAAGCAGGACGGTGGCTCGCTCACGCGGATCCGTCTCGGCCTCGGCTGGGACGGCGTCGCACCGGTGAAGCGCGGCTTCTTCGGTCGTGCAGCCTCCGCGCCCGACATCGACCTGGACGCCTCGGCGATCTTCTTCGATGCCACCGGCAAGGTCCTCGACACCATCTGGTTCCAGCAGCTCGCGAGCAAGGACGGCTCGGCCACCCACACCGGCGACAACCTCACCGGTGCGGGCGACGGTGACGACGAGACCATCCTGGTCGACCTCTCGAAGGTGGCGCCGTCGGTCCAGCAGATCGTGTTCGTGATCAGCAGCTACAGCCGGCAGACCTTCGACACGGTGCAGAACGCCTTCAGTCGCATCATCGACGACTCGACCCCCGGCTCGCCCGAGGTCGCCCGCTACCAGCTCACCGACTCTGGCCCGCACACGGCGATGATCATGTCGAAGGTCTCGCGCGAGGGCAACGGTTGGACCTTCAAGGCGATCGGCGAGCGCGCCAACGGGCGCTCCGTCATGGATCTGCTCGGTCCGGCCGCCCAGGCTCTCTGAGCACCACCCGCAGTAGTCCCCCGCGCGTCAGCGCAGTTCCGAAGGAGAAGCGATCACCATGGCAGGACTCACCCTCGAAAAGGGCAACAACCTCTCGCTCACCAAGACCAGCCCCGGCCTGACGGTCGCGACGGTCGGCCTCGGGTGGGACCCGCGCACCACGAGCGGTGAGGCCTTCGACCTCGACGCCTCGGCGCTGCTGATCGGCGCGAACGGCAAGGTGCGCTCCTCCGCCGACTTCATCTTCTACAACCAGCCCGCCTCGGCGGACGGTTCGGTCAAGCACCTCGGTGACAACCGCACCGGCGACGGCGAGGGCGACGACGAGCAGATCTCGGTCGACCTGAACGCGGTCGGCGCCGACGTCGAGCGCGTGGTCATCGCCGTGTCGATCGACAAGGCCGACGAGCGTCGCCAGAACTTCGGCCAGGTCCGCGGCGCGTACTGCCGCATCGTCGACCAGGACGGCACCGAGATCGTCCGCTTCGACCTCAGCGAGGACGCCGCTCCCGAGACCGCCATGCTGTTCTCGGAGCTCTACCGCAACGGATCCGAGTGGAAGTTCAAGGCCGTCGGCCAGGGCTACACCACCGGTCTCGCCGGCATCGCCGGCGACTTCGGCGTCCCGCTCGGCTGAGCACCGACGCCTCCACCACGAGCAAGCCACACACGAGAGCAAGGTCGACCGCATGAGCACGCCACTCACTCCGCCAGACGCCAACGAACAGGCCGCAGCCTCCCTCGTGCTGCACGCTCCGGACGCACCGGACGTCGTGCAGGCCGAAGAGGCGCCGGGCATGGTCCCGGTCCCGGCGGAGCGCCAGACGGAGATCCAGCAGCAGGCACGCTCGTTCGTGTCCGAGGTCGCGACGCTCGACCCGCGCTCCCCCGAGTTCACGCAGAAGATCGAGGGCATCTCCCAGATCGGCGGCAAGGAGATGGTGCAGTCGAGCGGATACTCCTCGCGCATGCTCGACCGCTCGTCGACCTCGGTCGCCGGGGCGAAGCGTTCGGGTGACAGCGCGCAGATCAAGGTCGCGACCACACTCGGCGACCTCCGCAGCACCGTCGAGGACCTCACGCCCAACCAGGCGGACCTCGGCGTCGGCCGCAAGATCCTCGGGTTCATCCCAGGCGGCAACAAGCTCGCCAAGTACTTCCAGAAGTACGAGTCCGCGCAGACCCAGCTCGACAAGATCATCAAGTCGCTCATGGCCGGACAGGACGAACTCCTGAAGGACAACGCCTCGCTCGCGGGAGAGAAGGTCCAGCTCTGGGAGACCATGCAGGCGCTCAGTGAGTACGCCGTCTTCGCCAAGGCGCTCGACGCCGCGTGCGTCGCCAAGATCGACGAAGCCCGGTCCGCCGGACGCATCGAAGAGGCGCAGAAGCTCGAGGCCGACGTCCTCTTCCCCGTACGTCAGCGCCACCAGGACATCCTCACGCAGCTCGCCGTCTCGGTGCAGGGCTACCTGGCGATGGACCTCATCCGCAAGAACAACCTCGAGCTCATCAAGGGCGTCGACCGCGCTCGCACCACGACGATCGCCGCTCTTCGGACCGCCGTCGTCGTCGCGCAGGCCCTCGCGAACCAGAAGATGGTGCTCGACCAGATCGACGCGATCAACACCACGACGAACAACATGATCCTGCAGACCAGCGAGATGCTGAAGGACCAGACGACGCGCATCCACCAGCAGGCGTCCACCTCGGGCGTCAGCGTCGAGACCCTGCAGCGCGCGTTCGACAACGTCTTCCAGACCATGGACGCGATCGACACCTTCCGTGCCGAAGCCGCCAAGAACATGGAGGGCACCGTCAACGCGCTCGAGACGGGCCTCGAGAAGGCGAAGCCGTACCTCGAGCGCAGCCGTCAGGCCGAGCAGCGCGAACTGCGGTAGCCTCACGCTCGGGTGACCGGGCGCACGGGTCGCTGAGGACGAAGGGGACGAGGGATGGCATTCGGACGACTGCTGAACGCACTGCGGACCGGCGGGGCCGAGCCGCTCGGCGTCGTCGACGCCACGCCGGCGCCCGTCGGTGAGACGGAGGACGAGCAGACCGCTCGCCACCTCGACGAACTCCGCGACTCGGTGCGCTCCGTGGGGCGCGACCTCCCCACGCTGATCACCTCGCAGCTCCGACAGATCGACGACCAGTTGCGCCTCGTCGTCGCGACGATCGCCGACCAGGGTGCGTCGACTGAGCAGCGCGTGCTCCTCGCCGCGATGGTGACGGACTACCTCCCGAGCCCGCTGCGTTCCTTCCTCGCGCTGCCGGCCGCGGACCGCACCGACGACTCCCGCAGCACGATCGTCTTCGCCCGTCAGCTGGAGCTCATCGAGGAGACCATCCGCGACCTCCTCAACCAGATCCGCATCGGCGCGATCGCCGAACTCTCGACGCACGGCCGGTTCCTCTCCGACAAGTTCCAGGAGCCCGACGCCGGTCTCGTGCTGGGTGCGCACTGATGGCGTCACTGATCGCGGGCGCGAACGCCGCGCTCACCGCAGAGAACCCCGGTCTCGACGCGGTGCTCATCGGGTTCGGCTGGGACGTCATCGCGAGCCGTGGGCCGCAGAGCGAACCCGTGCCGCTGGCGATCATGTGCGGCGACGACGGCAAGGCGCTGTCCGACGACCACCTCGTGTTCTTCAACCAGGTCGAGAGCCAGGACGGCGCGGTCACCTTCTCGTCCGAGGCCGACGATGAGGAGATCGACGTCGAGCTGTCGCGCGTGCCGGACGCCGTGTCGAAGATCGCCTTCCTGCTCTACATCGACCCCGACGTCCGCGGCCCCGGCGACTTCTCGCCCGTGCGCTCGGCGTTCGTCCGCGTCGCCACACCCGACGGTCGGGAGCTCGTGCGCTTCGACGTGCCGATCGCCGAGGTCCGCAGCAGCCAGGCGCTGCTCCTGGCGGAGCTGTACCGGCACCGCTCGGACTGGAAGTTCCGCGCCCTCGGACAGGGGTACGCCGGCGGTCTCGCGGGCGTGGCACGCGACTTCAGAATCGACCTCTGAGCCGTGCCGCTCAACACCTCCCCGGTGCGACGGGACATCGACTACCTCCGTCGTCGGGTGAAGCCGAGGCCCGCGCCGGTCACGCAGGCGGAGCCCGTGGCGAGCACCACGGCGGCGCCTCCTCCTGCAGCGCCGGCCGCATCGGCAGCACCGTCGACCGGACTCACGCTCGGTGGGCCGTCGACGCCCGCCGCCGCGACTCCTGCAGCGACGGCATCGGCAGCGTCTGCACCGTCGACGGGACTCTCGCTCGGCGGATCCTCGTCGACCGCTCCCGCTGCGCCGTCGGCACGCCCGGCCACCACGCCCGCCGCAGCTCCGATGACCCCACAGCCCTTCTCCGCCCCGACGGCCGAGGAGGTCCGCGTCCTCGGTGACGAGACCCCGCTGGTCCGGCTCGACCCGCGTCAGTCCGCGATCGGCAGCCTCATCGTCGGCGGAGCGACGGCGATCGTGTGGGAGACCGTCGAGCTCGTCACGGGTGTCGCGACGGCCGACGGTGTCGACGGCACGCCCGTGACGACGCCCGGCAACCGGCCGCTGCTCGGCTTCGACGGCGGCGACGCGATCCTCGCGCTCAGGCACGTGCACCTCATCCGGCGTGCGTTGTTCGTCGGCACAGCCGGTCACCCACTGACGGTGCAGCTCTTCGACGGCGAAAGCTTCGCCGCCGCTGACGACACCGGCGCACCGCCGGTCGTCTCGCTGCTGCGCATCGGGTCGAGACTCGAACTCCGCCTCGAACCCCTTCCCGCCGAGATCCCCCTCCAGACGCTCTTGCAGCAGTTCGGCTTCGAGCCGACGCCGTACGTCGTCGCCCGCGAACCCCGGAGACGATGACCATGCGGCACTTCAGTTACGTCGACGACAAGCGCGCGTCGCGGTTGTTCCACAAGCTCCCGAGCCCCATCAGCATCGACTCCCCACCGGAACACGTGGCGGCGGCACTCGGCGCCACCCTCTACAGCCCGGGCACGCGCCCGACGCTCGCGAAGGACGTCGTGAAGCAGGCGAAGCACGGCTGCCTGAGCATGGTGCTGTGCCTCGAGGACTCGGTCCCCGACGACGCGGTCGAGTTCGCCGAGACGAACGTCGCGGAGGCCATGCAGCAGCTCGCCGCCAAGAGCTCAGGGTCCAAGCGCCCGGTGCTGCCGCTGCTCTTCATCCGCGTCCGCACGCCCGAGCAGCTCGAGCGGGTCGCCGGGCTCCTCGGTCCGGGACTCGACCTCCTGAGCGGCTTCGTCATCCCCAAGTACGAGAACAGCGACGGGGTGGCGGACCGCTTCTTCGAAGCACTCGGTCGCGTGCAGCGCAACTACGGGCAGGACGGGTCGAACGGCGCGCGTCGGCTCCGGGTCATGCCGATCCTCGAGTCGCCGCGGATGATCCACCGCGAGACCCGCGACGACACCCTCTCCGGGATCGTCGACGTCACCAAAGCACACCGCGAGGACGTCCTGGCGGTCCGGATCGGCGCCACCGACCTCTCGAGCGCCTTCTCGCTCCGGCGCTCCCGCGACCTCACCGTGTACGACGTGAAACTCGTCTCCTCGGTCATCGCCGACGTCGTCAACGTCTTCGGTCGACCGGGCGACGACTTCGTCATCACCGGCACGGTCTGGGAGCACTTCCACAACGCGGAGCGGCTCATGCGCCCGCAGCTGCGCATGACGCCGTTCCAGGACGCGAACGAGGCGCAGCTGCGTCAGAAGCTCCTCCTCAAAGGACTCGACGGCCTCATCCGCGAGATCGCGCTCGACCAGGCGAACGGTTTGCTCGGCAAGACGGTCATCCACCCGAGCCATGTGCCGGTCGTCCACGCGATGTCGGTCGTGAGTCACGAGGAGTACGTCGACGCCCTCTCGGTCGTCGGCGACGTGGGCGGCGGCGCCAACGCCTCCCCGTACCGGAACAAGATGAACGAGATGAAGCCGCATCAGGCGTGGGCGCGCAAGACCCTGCTCCGCGCGGAGGCCTTCGGGGTGGCCGCGGAGGAGACGACCTTCGTCGACCTCCTCGAGACGAGCATGCGGTGACGGTTCGGACGGGCCGCTACTGGGCCACGGCAGAGAACACGACCTTCGTCGACCTCCTCGAGACGAGCATGCGGTGACAGTATCGATGGGCGCATGGACAGGCGGTTTCGTGCGCGACGCCGTCGGCATCGGCCTGCGCTCGGACGCGTCCCGGAGCCTGATCCCGGTGGAGGACCTCGTCGGTCTGGCACTCCGCGACAACCCCAAACGCGCGCAGCTGCTCGTGTCGACGGTCCTCGCCAAACACGTGCCGACCGTGCCCGGCCTAGCGCTCGCCGCCGGCGAACTGCTCGGACTGCTGGTGCGCAGCGCGCTCGACGGCAGCGAACCCGAGACCGCTCCGTTCGACACGGTGGCGCACCTCCTGGCCCGTCGGGAACGGCCGGATGCCGACGGTCTCTCCGCCCTCACCGCCGTCTGTGAGCACCTCGCCCAGCTCCGCGATGCAGCCCCAGCGGCCGGCCCGGAGCTCGTCACCGTCGGCTACGCCGAGACGGCGACCGGGCTCGGCCACATCGTCGCCGACGCGCTCGGCTCGCCCTACCTCCACTCCACGAGGCACGAGGCGGACGTGCCCTTCACGCCGTTCGAGGAAGAACACTCGCACGCGAGCGACCATCGCCTGTATCCGAGCGACCCCGCGTGGGCCACGGCCGGCGGGACCACGGTGCTCGTCGACGACGAGTTGAGCACCGGCCGCACCGTCCGCAACACGATCACCGCGCTGCACGCCACCACGCCGCAGGCGCACTGGGTGGTCGCGGGACTCATCGACCTCCGTTCGGATGCGGACCGACAGCGCTTCGAGGAACTCGCCGACCGCCTGGGGACACGGATCACCGTCGTGGCGCTCGGCGTGGGTGCCGTCGACCTTCCGGAGGACGTCCTCGCCCGCGCGCGAGCGGTCATCGACGCCGCACCCGCCACGTCGGCCGCCGGATCGGCCGCAGCCGGCGACGTCGTCGTCGTGGACGCCTCCGACCTGCCGCCCGTGCGGAGCGCGCGCTTCGGTGCGCCTGGACGCCTGGACGACGCGGTGACCGCCGCGATCACCGACCGGGTCCTTCCGGAGCTGCCGGACGGCGAGGTCGTGGTGCTCGGCTCCGAGGAGTTCATCGCGGTACCGCTGGCCGTCGCCGCCCACCTCGACCGCACGCGCGGAGCGACGCGCTTCTCCACCACCACGCGGTCCCCCATCGCCGTCATCGACCGTGACGACTACGCCATCGCGAGCGCGGTGTCCTTCACCAGCCACGACCGCACGATCGACGGCTTCGGACCCCGCTTCGCCTACAACCTCTCCCGCGGTGGTTCACGGTTCGCGGCGGTGGTCCTGTTCCCGGAGCCGGGCGCCGACCGCGAGCTCCTGCTCCGGCCCGACGGCGTCGTCGAGGCATTGCGGACCGTCACCGACCACGTCATCGTCGTCCTCCTCTCCGAATCCGTCCCGACCCCAGCCGAATGGAACCCCGCACCGTGACCATCGACGCCGCCGCCCTCCCCGAGCCGCTCACCGGACCGGACTTCGGGTCCTACGACGCCTCGGAGGTGCGCTGGCTCCTGACCGACCTCGGCGACACCCGCCTCGAGGCCGACGCCTCCGAACGCGAGGCCGCGATCCAGAGCGGGCGCGCGCATTACGCCGAGTCGCTGCCCATCGAGTACCTGCCCTCCCCCGAGTACGAGGAGCTCTATCGCGACGCCCTCGCGCGGTCGAGCCGGCGCCTCGCGGTGGCCGTCGGCGTCGTCACCGACCTCGTCCTGGCCTCCCGTGCGGACCGCCCCGTGTTGGTCTCCCTCGCCCGCGCCGGAACGCCCATCGGGATCCTCATGCGTCGCTGGGCGATGGAGGTCCGTGGGATCGATGTGCCGCACTACACGATGAGCATCGTGCGCGGGGTCGGCGTCGACGGGACCGCGCTGCGCTACCTCGCGGCGCATCACGACCCGGAGCAGATCGCGTTCGTCGACGGCTGGACCGGCAAGGGCGCCATCGCGCGCGAGCTGACGGCGGCGCTGGAACTCTTCGCCGAGACCGACGGCATCCGCTTCTCCGACGAGCTGGCTGTCCTCGCCGACCCCGGCCACTGCGTGCCCGTGTACGGCACCCGCGACGACTACCTCATCCCCTCGGCGTGCCTCAACTCCACCGTCTCCGGCCTCGTGTCCCGCACGGTGTACAACCGCGAGCTGCTCTCCGACGACCAGTTCCACGGTGCCAAGTTCTACCGCGAGCTGAGCAGTCACGATGTCTCCGGCGCCTTCCTCGACGCGGTCTCGGGCCGCTTCGCCGAGGTGGTCGACGACGTCGCCGCGGGTGTGGAGGAGGCCTCGACGGCCGACCGTGAACCGAGCTGGATCGGCTGGGAGGCCGTCGAACGGATCCGGGAACAGTACGACATCCCGACCGTGAACCTCGTGAAGCCGGGTGTCGGCGAGACCACCCGCGTCCTGCTCCGCCGAGTTCCGTGGAAGGTGCTCGTGTCGCCGGACGCCCTCGACGACGTCGCGCACGTGCTCCTGCTCGCCGAGCAGCGCGGTGTGCCGGTCGAGGTCGTACCCGGGTTGCCCTACAGCTGTGTCGGCCTCATCAACCCGTTGAGCGACGCCGCGGCGGGAGACGCCCAGTGAGCGCCCTCGTCGCCTGCGACCTGGATCGCACCCTCATCTACTCGCCGAAGGCGTTCTGGCTCGAGACGCCGGACCCCGAGGCGCCGTCGATCATCGTCTCGGAGCTCTGGAACGGCGTGCCGATCTCGTTCATGACGCGCGACTCGGAGCGCCTGCTGATCGAGCTGCGCTCGCAGGCCGTGTTCATGCCGGTCACGACGCGGACGGTGGCGCAGTATCAGCGGGTGCAGCTGCCGGGCGGCGCGCCCGCCTACGCGATCACGAGCAACGGCGGCGAGATCCTCGTCGACGGCGTCCCGGACGCCGATTGGCGCGACCGGGTGCGAGCGCACCTCACCGACCACACCGCTCCGCTCGCCGAGGCGCTCGCGCGCTTCGAAGAGCTGGCTTCGCCGACCTGGATCCTCAAGACGAACGTCGCCGACGCGCTGTTCTTCTACTCGATCGTCGAGCGCGACGCGATCCCGGCGGGCTGGCTCGAGCAGGTCGAGCAGGAGTGCGAACGGCTCGGGTGGACCGTGTCCCTGCAGGGACGGAAGCTCTACTGCGTGCCGCGGACGCTCACGAAGCACGATGCGGTCAGTGAGGTCGCCCGCCGCCTCGACGGACCACTCGTCCTCGCGGCCGGTGACTCGCTCCTCGACCAGTCGATGCTGGAGACCGCCGACCTCGCGTTCCGGCCGGCGCACGGCGAGCTCGACGACGAGGGCTTCACGATCGACACGCTGACGGTCACCGAGCGGCGCGGCATCCTCGCCGGCGAGGAACTGCTGCAGCTGATGACGGCTGCGGCCGTCCGGGGCCGCTGACCCGAGGCCCGATCACCAGGGCAGGTCGAGACTCGGTACCAGGCCGCCCGCGGCCGCGCCGGAGCCCGGGCACACGAGCACGCCATCGGCGTCGGCGAGCCCGCGGAGCATGGCTGCTCCCTGCCATGGCGTCGGCTCCGCATGCGGCGTCGCCGAATCGGGATCGTGCACCGAGCGGTAGGGGCGCAGCACCGTCCCTGAGCGGGCCCCGTCGACGGGCGAGGCGAGCACCGCCGGTCGCAGGGCCGGGAGCTCGAGTCCCTGGAGGCCGGCGAGCACCGGGTGCACGAGCGTGAGGACGCTGAGCAGGGCGGCGAGCGGGTTGCCGGGCAGGCCGACGAACAGGCGACCGTCCGGCAGCCGCGCGAGCAGCGCAGGGCCACCCGGGCGGACGTCGACGCCGTCCACGAGGAACTCGGCACCCGCGTCGCGGAGCAACGCTCGGACGTGATCGGCTCGGGAGTCGCCGGTACCACCCGTGGTCACGACGAGGTCCCGCTGGTGGCGGGCGGAAGCGGTGACCGCACTCGTCAGCCCGAGGGCGTCGGCCGTGGTGGGCGCGTCATCGCCGACACGGACGCTGGATGTGACGACGCCTCCGAGCGAGGCGATTACTCCCGGGAGCGATGGGCCGAAACTGTCGCGGACGAACCCCGGGCCGGGAACACCGCTCGTGACGACCTCGTCACCCGTGAGGACCAGGCGGACCCGCGGTGTCGGCACGACGGGCACGCGGTCGAAGCCGGCGCCGGCGGCGACAGCGAGGTGGACGGGACCGAGACGTGTGCCGGCGTCGAGGACGGTCGACCCCGCGGGTGACTCGGTTCCGGCGGGTCGGATGTGCCGCCCCGGCCGCGGTTCCCCGCTCGGGGCGGACGGTGCGGGGTGGAGGCGCGCTGATCCCGAGCCATGCCCGATCACGCCGTGCTCCAGTTGGAGGACCGCATCGGCGCCCGACGGGATCAGCCCACCGGTCAGGACGTCGACCGCGACACCGTCGCTGAGTCCGACCGACCGCGCGCGCTCGGCGTCCTCACCGGTCAGCAGGGTCCACGGGCCGCTCCCGGCCACCACCCAGCCGTCCATCGCCGAGGAAGCATAGTGCGGGATCGCGATGGGCGAGACGAGCGGCGCCGCGAGCATGTGTCCGAGGGCCTCGGCGAGCGTCAGGGTGTCGACGACGTCGGACCGATGCGCCGCACCCGTCGCATGCGCGATGCTGCGAGCGTCCCACCAGGAGGCCCTCGTCATGCGGTCGTGTCCGAGGCGACCAGCCGTTCGACGGCCGCGGTCGCAGCCTCGGCGGCGGCGACCGGATCCGCACCGCTCGCGAGCGCCTTCCCGACCGCGATACCGACGAGGTAGGTGGTGAGCGGGGCGGCGGGACGCCGCACGGCGTGCGCGGCCGTGCCCGCGAGTCCGAGGACCGCGTCGATGTCGACCGCGACGTCGCCGAGCTCCAGCTCGGCGGACACTCGTTCGGTCCAGTCCGCGAGGACGGCATGCAGGTCATCGGTCATGGGAGACGCTCCTCAGGGTCGGCGGTCGGCGTGGTGGACATGTTCGGCGCCGGCGACTCGGCGGCGGCACCGACCCCGAGTTCGGCGGCGTCGGCCCAGGTGTCGACGTCGGCCGAGCCGCCGTCGGGAACGGACACCTGGCGGAGGACGAGTCCGGCGAGCAGCTGGCGGACGGAGACACCCGCGAGGTCACCGCCGGGTTGTGACGTCCGCAGTGCGGCGACCCGGCGTTCCAGGGCCTCCCGGTGGTAGACGGCGAGCAGCGACTGCTCACGACCGGAGTCGTCGACCGCGACCCAGCCGTCGGCATCGGTCCCGGCCGCGGCGGCTGTGGCTGCTTCGAGCACCACGGTGAGCGCCGGCGCGGCATCCGGCATGTCGCAGGCGAGGACGGCGACCTGTGTGGGATCCTCGGGCGCGACGCCATCACGCAGGGCGTCCAGGCCCGCGGCGATGGCCGCAGCGGGGCCGCCGAAGGCGGGGTGCTCGCGGACGAAGCGGACCGGAGCGGTCGTCTCGAGCTCGGGGCCGACCACGACGACGCGGCCGCCGGCCGCCCGCGAAGCATCGATCGCGAGCTGGAGGAGCGTCCGCCCGTCGCGGAGCAGCGACGCCTTCGCGACGCCGCCGAGGCGGGAGGACCGCCCTCCCGCGAGGATGATCGCGTCGACGGACATGGCACCAGCCTAAGCCGCGATCCAGCCCCCGAGGCGGCTGCGGATCCGGTGAGGCACCTTGCCCTCGCCCGATGGTGGTGATAGCCATGAGCCATGACTCGCATCACGGCGCGCAGACGCGTCACCCGCATCACGGTGGGACAGCCCGCACGCACCCGCGAGGACGTCCTCGCCGTCGAGGAGCCGCTCGAGATCCGCGTCGGTGGTCGTTCGCTCGCCATCACGATGCGGACGCCCGGCCACGACGTCGACCTCGCGATCGGCTTCCTCGTCTCTGAGGGCGTCATCGGTCGGGGTGACGACGTCCGGACCGCGCGGTACTGCGCCGGCGCGACGGACGAAGGCGTCAACACGTACAACGTGCTCGACGTCGCCCTCTCGCCCGGCGTTCCCGCCCCGGATCCGAGCCTGGAACGGAACTTCTTCACCACCAGCTCCTGCGGCCTCTGCGGCAAAGCGAGCATCGACGCCGTCCGGACGAGTTCGCGGTATTCGGTCGCGGACGACGACTTCCGCCTCGACCCGGCGCTCCTCGTGACCTTCCCCGACCGCCTCCGGGCACAGCAGGCGGTCTTCGAGCGCACCGGCGGTCTGCACGCGGCCGGCCTGTTCGACGCCCGGACCGGCGAGATGCTCGTCCTGCGCGAGGACGTCGGCCGACACAACGCCGTCGACAAGGTCGTCGGATGGGCGGCGAAGGAGGGGTTGCTCCCGCTCCGCTCCATGGTCCTGATGGTGTCGGGGCGCGCGAGTTTCGAGCTCACGCAGAAGGCATCGATGGCCGGCATCCCGATGCTCGCCGCCGTCTCCGCGCCGTCGTCGCTCGCCGCCGAACTGGCCACCGAACTCGGGATGACGCTCGTCGGCTTCCTCCGCGGCGACTCGATGGTCGTCTACAGCGGAGCGCACCGCCTCGCCGCCCCGGACGCAGGCTCGGCACCAGCAGCACTTCAGACCGGAGCGAACGCATGAGCGCCGAACCGCCCGTCGAGGACGTCACGGACGCCGACATCGAGGTCAGCCAACCGAAGCACGTCGCCGTCGGCCTGCCCGGCATCCTGCACTCGATGGAGCCCGCCCTCCGGCAACTCGGGCCGAAGCGGACCGCGGAGCTGTTCACCTCGATCAACCAGCGCGGCGGCTTCGACTGCATGAGCTGCGCCTGGCCCGACCCGGACGACCGCAAGAAGCTCGAGTTCTGCGAGAACGGCGCGAAGGCCGTCATCTGGGAGGCGACGCCGGTCGTCATCCCGAGCGCCTTCTGGGCCGAACACTCGCTCACCGATCTCGCCGACAAATCGGAGTACTGGCTCGGCATGCAGGGGCGACTGTCGGAGCCCGTCTACAAGCCGGCCGGTTCGGACCACTACCGGCCGGTGAGTTGGGACGAGGCGTTCGCCATCGTCGGCGAGCAGCTGCGCGGTCAGGAGTCCCCCGACGAAGCCGTGTTCTACACGAGCGGCCGAGCGTCGAACGAGGCGGCGTTCGTCTACCAGCTCTTCGTTCGCGCCTTCGGGACCAACAACCTCCCCGACTGTTCGAACATGTGCCACGAGTCCACCGGCACGGCGCTCGGCGAGGTCATCGGCGTCGGGAAGTCGACCATCCGGTACGACGACTTCGAGCAGGCCGACCTCATCATCGTCATGGGCCAGAACCCGGGCACGAACCATCCCCGCATGCTCACGGCGCTCGAGGACGCGAAGCAGGCGGGCGCGACGATCGTCTCGGTGAACCCGCTGCCAGAGGCGGCGCTCGAGCGGTACAAGAACCCGCAGACGGTCCGCGGCATGGTCGGGCGCGGCACGGTCATCTCCGACCAGTTCCTGCAGATCCGGCTCGGCGGCGACATGGCGCTGCTGCAGGCGGTCTCGAAGCGGGTCCTGGAGGCCGAGGCGGCGGCCCCGGGGACGATCCTCGACCACGCGTTCCTCGCCGAGCACTGCCTCGGACTCGAGGAGCTGACGGCCCACCTGGCCGACCTCGACGAGGCTGCGGTGCTCGAGGCGACCGGCCTCACGAGCGAGCAGATCGACGAACTCGCCGAGCGCTACATCGCGTCGAACGCGACGATCGTCACCTGGGCGATGGGTCTGACCCAGCACAAGGCGGCGGTCAACGGGATCAAGGAGATCATCAACCTGCTCCTCCTCCGCGGGAACATCGGCAAGCCCGGCGCCGGTGCCTCGCCGATCCGCGGGCACAGCAACGTGCAGGGAGACCGGACGATGGGTATCTGGGAGCAGATGCCCGAGTCCTTCCTCGCCGCCATGGAGCGTGAGTTCGCGGTCCCGATGCCGCGCGAGCACGGGGTCGACGCGGTGAACGCGATCCGAGCGATGCAGCGGGGCGAGGTCCGCACCTGGATCTCGCTCGGCGGCAACTTCGTCGCGGCGATCTCCGACACCGCCGCCGCCGAGGCCGCGATCCGTGGAACGCAGCTGTCCGTGCAGATCTCCACGAAGCTCAACCGCTCGCACGCGGTCACGGGCGAGGCGGCGATCATCCTGCCGACCCTCGGGCGCACCGAGATCGACCTGCAGGCGAGCGGGCCGCAGATGGTCAGCGTGGAGGACTCGGTGTGCGCTGTCCATGCCTCGCACGGCCGCATCCCGCCGGCAGCGCCCGGTCTGCTCTCCGAGGTCGCGATCATCACGCGCCTCGCGCGAGCGACGCTCGGCGAGGACTCGGGCATCGCCTGGCAGGCGTTCGAGGACGACTACGACACGATCCGCGATCACATCGGACGGGTCGTGCCGGGCTGCGAGGGGTACAACGAGCAGATCCGCCGCGAGGACGGCTTCGTCCTGCCGAACGGACCGCGGGACTCCCGCACGTTCACGAACCCCGAGGGTCGCGCCCTGCTGACGGTCAACGAGCTCGAACCGATCCACTGCCCGCCCGGTCGGCTGCTCCTGCAGACCCTGCGCTCACACGACCAGTTCAACACGACGATCTACAGCCTGAACGATCGGTACCGCGGCATCAAGAAGGGCCGGAACGTCGTCTTCGTCAACCCGGACGACCTCCGCGACCTCGGCTTGGAGGACGGGCAGACGGTGGACGTCTTCAGTGAGTGGGCCGGGCAGCCGGATCGGGAGCTCCGCGGCTTCCGCGTCGTCTCCTACCCGACCGCTCGTGGATGCGCCGCGGCGTACTTCCCCGAGGCGAACGTCCTCGTCCCGCTCGACTCGACGGCCGACCGCAGCAACACCCCGGTCTCGAAGGCGATCGTGGTGCGGTTGCAGCCGGCCGCCTGACAACCGGAGCGACGTCGGCCCGGGCGACGGTCTGAGCCGTTCATTCGTACGCTCGGAGGAGCTGCCAGCGTCCGCGCGCGGCATCGAGTCGGATGTCGAAGACGAAGGACCGACCGTCTGCGGCGGTCGCCTGGAACCGCCAGGCGGGGGTCGCCGCGGGCGGATGGGTGACGAACGAGACGTTCGGCTCGAGCGGGGTCGGGGTGTCGGTGACGAGGTACCGGGCTCCATCCCAGAACAGTCGCTCCGGCACGCCTGCCGGCGTCGTCCAGACCGCGATCTCGGTGCTCGTGATCAACATGCGTGGCCTCCCGTCGTTCGAACATACGTTCGATAGAGAGTGAGCCTAACCCGACATCCGACGACACGCCAGCCCGGATCTGCCGGGGATTCAGTCTCCCGGCGTGTCGGCGAGGAACCGCTCGATGTCCTCGCCCATCACCGTCGCCTCGGTGTGGTGCAGGTAGTGACCGCCGTCGAGTCGGACGAGCTCACCCCGCTCGACTCCGGCGAGCTGCTCCTCGTGGAGGGGCACCCAGTCGGCGAGTTCCGGGTCGTCGCCGACGACGAACATGAGGATCGGCAGGTCGGCCGGGAACGCTTGGGATCGGGCCGCCTGGAAGTTGCCGGGCGTGTGGGCGATCTCGTCGAGCAGCGTCGGCGACATCGCATTGCGGTTCGTCAGGATCGCGAGTTGGCGCTTCGTGGCGGCGTCGTACGGGAGGCCCTCGTACGGGTCGGGCGCGATGGCGGTGAGCAGGCGGAGGATGCCGAGTGCCTGCAGCGTCTCGACCCCGTCCGTCGGCGTCGGCTCGTCGCTTCCGGGCTGGGTCGGGATACTCGTGTCGATCCCGATGAACGCCGTCACCTCGGCGCGGAACCGCTCCAGATACTCGAGGGCGTAGACACCGGCGATCGAGTGTCCGGCGAGGACGTACCGGTCGATGCCGAGGGCTTGCAGAGCGGCGTGCACCTCGCCGGCGATGTTGGCCGAGGTCCGGGGCACGTCCGTCTGATCGCTGAGGCCGTAGCCGAACGGCTCGACGACCACCATCCGGTACTGGTCGCGGAGCTGGTCGACGAGCGGCTCGAAGTCGAGGCCGGGTGCCGCGGTGCCCTGCCCGGGCAGCAGGACGATCGTCTCGGCGCCGGATCCACTGATGACGACGTTCATGTCCTTGCCGTCGACGTCGACCGTCTGCCCATAGGGCTGCAGTTCGCCCGCTTCCGACGAACTCGCGACGGCGTTCACGATGCTCGTCGTCGCGAGGCCCGCCGCGACGAGACCGGCGATCGTGGCGATCGAGATCAGTGGAACCTTCAGGAGCTTGCGCATCGTCACCCATCGTGTGGAGTCTGCGGCGGGCGGTCGCACCGCGCCGATTCCATACTCACGGGGCGAGCGCATCACCACATCCGCCGCTGGGCGAAGACGTGCCAGGTGTGGCTACGCAGTTGTACGCAAGCAGAACCCGACTCCGAATGCGACCGACGACGGAGCCGGCTGGAAGCGGTCGGCTTCCAGCCGGCTCGGGGTCGGTTCGCCTACTCGGCGGGCGGCGGGCTCTTCGGCTGCGCCGGCTGCTGTGGCTCCGTCGGCTGCTTCGGCTCCTGCGGAGGGCGGGACTCCTGCGGACGCTCCTGGTCCTGCTGCGGAGGCGCAGGCGGAACCGGCGACGACGGAACCTGCGGCTGCGGAGGGCCCCACTGTTGCGGCGCGGGCTGTGCCGGACCAGGCTGGCCGGGCGCGGAGCCCTGCCAGGGCGGCGTGGGCCACTGCTGGCCCGGCTGCGGCGGGGTGGGCTGCTGCGGTGCGGGCTGCCCCTGGTACGGCTGCCCCTGGTAGCCCTGCCCGGGGTGCCCCTGCCCGTACTGGCCGGGGTTCGGCTGGCCGCCGTACGGCTGCTGCTGCCCCTGGCGCGGCGGCTGCGGGTACGGCTGGGCCTGATACGACTGCTGCGGCTGCTGTCCCGGGTAGAACTGCTGGCCCTGGTATCCCTGCTGCCCCGGATAGCTCTGAACGGGGTAGCCGGGTGCGGCCTGCTGGTAGACCTCCGGACGGTACGGCTGCTGCCCGTAGGTCACCCGCTCGCCCTCCGGCTTCGGCGAGAACGCCCGGACGATGACGGGGATCACGGCGGAGATCGCCGCAGCGAGCGTCGTGGCCGCGGCGATGCGCCACCACCAGTCCGCCCAAGTGCCCTCGGGGAACGCCATGGGCAGCACGAGCACGAGGACCGTGGCGATGATCAGCGCGATCGTCACGATGCCGGTGGCTCTGACCACGGTGGACGTGGCGCGGGTGACGAAGTGGAGGAAGTACACCTGGATGATGATGAGCGCGAGACGCACGATGATGAGGATGCCGAGGAACAGCATGATCTGCGTGGACCAGACGAACCCGTCGGAGGTGTTCGGCGGCTGGAGCCACCCGTTCCACAGCTTCAGGAGGCCGACGGTGACGAGGAAGATGTTCACCAACGTCGACACCGCGAGGTACCACTTGTTGGGTCCGTGGCCGGCTGCGGCGTCGAGCGACACGGCACCGACGAAGGCCGCGAGGAGCAGCAGCGTGAGCCAGACCCGCCCGGCGATGTCGGCCTGATCGCCGACGATGATGAAGTATCCGCCGATGATCGCCGCTGCGACGAGCGTTCCGATCGTCAAGGTCAGTGCGAGCACTGCCGACCGTGAGCGGCGCGGTGTGGTCTCGACCATTCGAAATCCCCAATCTGTCGTGAGTGCCAACAGTACCGGGGCACGATCCGAGCGGAAGGGAGCGGTCCCTACCCTGTGGAGTGCGCCGGTCTGGGAACGCCTGTGATGCACGCTCCAGCAGAGGTTGCCACCCCACCCCCACCCTCTCGATCCGCACTACTGTGGACTCCGTCCCTGCCGAGCCCGCGGCGGCGTGACCCCCGAGCTAAGGAGAAGCACATGTCGGTCGGCCTGCTCGCCGTTGTCGATGACATCCTCAGCGCAGCCCTCAAGGCGAGTGCGAAGACCGCCGGCGTCGTCATCGATGATGCGGCCGTCACCCCGCAGTACGTGCAGGGCCTCACCCCCGCCCGGGAGCTGCCGGTCGTGTGGCGGATCGCCCGCGGCAGCCTCATCAACAAATTCGTCATCATCATCCCGATCGCCCTGCTGCTCACGGCGTTCGCCCCGTGGGTCCTGCCGTTCCTCCTCATCATCGGAGGCACGTACCTCTGCTTCGAGGGTGCGGAGAAGGTCATGGAGTGGTTCGGCATGCACCACGCGGAAGCGGAGGAGGACGTCCGCGACGAGAAGAAGCTCGTCTCCGGCGCCGTCCGCACCGATCTCATCCTCAGCACGGAGATCATGCTCATCTCCCTCGCCAGCCTCGACTCGGGGCTCGGCATCTGGATGACGCTGGGGGCCCTCCTGGTCATCGGCCTCGTCATGACGGCGGTCGTCTACGGCGCGGTCGCCCTGCTCGTGAAGATCGACGACATCGGACTCCGGCTCATGAAGAACCCGTCACGCGGCGTCCGCCGCACCGGTGCGCGGATCGTCGCGTCGATGCCCGCGGTCTTCCGCGTCATCAGCATCGTCGGCACGGTCGCGATGCTCTGGGTCGGCGGCCACCTCGTGATCGCGAACCTCGCCGAGACCCTCTGGCACGGCCCGTACGACCTCCTGCACGTCGTCACCCACGCGATCGAGGCCGCAGGACCGGTCGTCGTCTGGATCGCCGACACCGCGATGTCCGCCGTGTTCGGACTCGTCCTCGGCCTGATCGTCGTCGCGATCGTGACCGGGATCTCACGCCTGCGCTCACGGAACCAGCCCGCGAAAGCTGCTCACTAGCGACGACAGCCGCGCTGCCGACCGTCAGCGGAGCGGGCGGGCGTAGCAGAGCGACATCGGGATGACCTCGTACGGCGAGTAGATCGGGATGGGTTCGTACCCGAGCCACTCATAGAGCCGCACGGCTTCGGGCTGGCGGTCGCCGGTCTGCAGGATGAGGCGGGAGGCCCCCTCGGCACGGGCGGTGTCCTCGACGGCTGCGATCAGGCGCTTCGAGACGCCCCGGCCGCGGTGGTTCGGGAGGGTGACGACGCGCTTGAGCTCCCATTCGCCGTGCAGACGGCGCAGGGCGGCGTGGCCGACCGGCTCGCCGTCGATGAGGGCCAGGAAGGTGGCGCTGATGTCGGCAGGATCGACGGTGAACGCGGTCTGGGCGCGCTCTGCGGCCTCGGGGTCCCAGTCCTCCCAGGCCGATGCGTACCGCGCACCCATCTCCTCGTCCATCGCGGCGCGGAGCCGCACGGCCCGCTCGTCGTCCCAGGCGACTCGCTCGATGACGACGGGGTTCAGCTCGGGCATGCGGTTCCTTCGGGACGGGCTGCTGCGGCGCGATCGGCACGTCGACGCCGTCTGCCAGTGTCCCACGCGAAATCCGCACCGGCCCCGCCAAGGGCGATCCGACCCCGCAGCCACCGAGCAGAGCGGCGATGGGGACTCCTGCCCAGCCTGCGCTGTTAGCGTGGCGATCCCCAGAGAACCCGTCAACCGCGGAGGCACCGTGCTCACCATCCCAGGCGTCGTCGTCGGCCCCGCCCTCCGACTCATCCGGGCGAACCGGGCCTTCGTCAGCGAGGCCGGAGCGCGCCGCCGGATCCGGGAGCGCACCCTCAGGCCGGCGTCATACGGTCCACCCGGCACCCTCCGAAGCGATGTCCGGGTCGACGTCGAACGTGTCGGAGACTGGCCGGTGTACACCGTGTCCCCCACGCGGCGACCGACGATCGGCGGGGTCGTGTACGCGCACGGCGGCGGCTGGGTCGGCGAGATCGCACCGCAGCACTGGACGCTGGCCGCCACCATCGCCGCGGAGACCGGCGCCGTGGTCACACTCCCGATCTACCCGCTCGTGCCCTACGGCACCGCGGCCGAGGCACAGACCGGCGTCGTCGAGCTGGTCCGGCGCAGCATCGAGCGGCACGGGCCGACCGTCCTCGCGGGCGATTCGGCCGGCGGTCAGATCGCACTGTCGGCTGCGCTCCGGCTCCGGGACGAGGGCGTCGTCCTGCCGACGACCGTCCTGTTGTCACCGGCGCTCGACCTCACCTGGAGCAACCCGCGGATCCCCCTCGTGCAGCCGAGTGACCCCTGGCTGGCGACGCCCGGCGGACGCGTGTTCGCGGAGCACTGGCGCGGCGATCTGGACATCACCGATCCGACCGTGAGTCCGCTCTTCGGCGACCTCGCCGGGCTCGGGCCGCTCACGGTCTTGAGCGGGACCCGCGACGTCCTCAACCCCGATGCCGAGGTGCTCGTCGAACGAGCCGAAGCGGCCGGCGTCACGGTCGACTACCACGAGGGCACCGGACAGTTCCACGTCTGGGCGCTGCTCCCGACCCGTGCCGGACAGGCCGCCACGCAGACGATCGTCCACAGCGTCACGCGCGGGCTGCGCTGAGTCGCCCGAAACCGCTCGAGATCGCGGCGGAATCGAACACCTTCGGGCGACTCAGGGCCGGATCGAGACCAGGCTACGCGGTGCGCCGTTTGCGGACCTCACGCAGGACCATCTGCTCCGGGCACACGGTGGACAAGAAGTCGCCCACCGAGAGAGCGAGGCGCTCACCGACGAGTGAATAGAGGATGCGGTTCGCGTCGCGGCGCTCCGAGACGAGGCCGGCCTGGCGCAGGACGCTCAGGTGCCTGGAGATGGTCGGACCGGTGGCGTCGAAGCGTGCGGCGATCTCCCCCGCGGCGAGCTCACCGTCTTTGAGGTCCTGCAGGATCTGCCGTCGCGTCGGGTGAGCGAGCGCGGCGAAGATGTCCGACGCTGTATCTGCCATGTTTGCAATCTAGCACAATTGCGATATACAGTTTCGCTACATTGCTAACAAGCGAAGGAGACAGCATGCGAGTGGCCATCACCGGTGGGACCGGGTTCGTCGGACGGCACCTCGCCGAGCGGCTGCGGCACGACGGACACGAGATCGTCGTCGTCTCCCGACGCACCGGCGTGGAGATCGACGACGTCGAGGCGTTGACCGCCGCGTTCGCCGACTGCGACGCGGTCGCGCACTGCGCCGGGATCAACCGCGAGCTCGGCGATCAGACCTTCCAGCGCGTGCACGTCGACGGCACCCGGGCGGTCGTGGACGCGGCCCGTCGCGCCGGCGTCGGTCGCATCGTGCTGGTGAGCTTCCTCCGCGCGCGCCCCGACTGCGGCTCCGGGTACCACGAGACGAAGTGGGCGGCCGAGGAGATCGTGCGGGGCTCGGGCATCGCGCACACCGTCCTCAAGTTCGGCATGATCTACGGCGCAGGCGACCACATGGTCGATCACGTCACCAAGGCCGTCCGCACCTTCCCGGTGTTCGCGACCGTCGGCTACCGCGAGCGCCGCGTGCGTCCGGTGCCGGTCGCGGACGCCGTCGACGTCCTCGTCGCAGCGCTCGAGGGCCGGGTGCCGGGGCCGACCGTCGCGGTCATGGGCGCCGAGGAACTCGAGCTGGGTGCGGCCGTGCGCCGGATCGCGCACGTGGCCGGACGCCGCCCGCTGTACGTCCCGGTCCCCGTCTGGACGATCCGCTTGCTCGCACGCGCGACGGAACGCCTCATGAAGACGCCGCTCGTGGCGAAGGCGCAGGCGCAGATGCTGGCCGAGGGAGTGAGCGAGGCGGCTCCACCGGCGCCGGAACTCCCTGCGGACCTCCGTCCCTCACGCCGCTTCGACGAGTCCCGGATCCGTGCAGCGCTCCCCGCGGGCCGGTTCACCCTGGCCGACCTGCGGAGGTTCCCCTGATCAGGCGCCGGCTGTCGGGCGCGGCCCCGTCGACTCGCGCTCGATGAGCGTGGTCGCGAGCTCGAGGTGGTGGGAGAACGGCTTCTCCCCGGCATGCAGGCGGAGCAGGGTGTCGACCGCTGCACGTCCGATGTCGTGCATGGACGTGTGGACCGTGGTGAGGAGCGGGACGGTCAGCATGGCCGAGTAGGTGTCGTCGTAACCGACCACACTCACGTCCTCCGGCACCCGAAGTCCGGCCCGCAAGACGGTGCGCACGACCGCGAAGGCGTCGGCGTCGTTGGACGCGAACACGGCGGTCGGCGGATCCGAGCGTGCCAGCATGCGCGCGACGGCGTCCCCGGCGGTACCCATCCCCTCCTCGGAGACGAGGCCGGGATCGAGCGGGATGCCGGCCCCGTGAAGTGCTTCGCGGTACCCGACGGCGCGCGCCCGCAGGCCTGGATTCGCCGGGTTCCCTCCGACGAAGGCGATCCGCCGGTGGCCGAGATCGAGCAGGTGCTCGACCGCCTGCTGCCCGCCGGCGGCGTGGCTCGAGCCGATACTCGCGACCGAGCGGTCGAGCGGATCAGGCGAGTCGACCGCGACGAGCGCGATGCCCGCGTCGAGGCACGCGTCGACGACGTCGGCGGCGATGGGGGTCGTGACGACGATCATGCCGATCGCACCTCGCGCCGCGACGCCGTCGATGAAGCCGCGGTCGAGCGCCACCTCGTCTCCGGTCGCATCCGTGGAACCGAATCCGGAACCGGGCGACAGCACCCGCGTCACGAGGTCGATGTCCGACCGCTGTGCCGCGGCGACCATGCCGTCGAGGACACGGAGGGAGTAGACGCTGTGCAGGGTGTCGAACACGACGTGGATGCTTCGTGGAGCACCGGGGATCGACCGGGGTGTCGGGCGGTACCCGAGCTCGCGCACGGCCACCTCGACCCGGGCACGGGTCGCCTCGGACATGCCCGACCGACCGTTGATCACCTTCGAGACGGTCGCGATCGAGACTCCGGCGCGCTCCGCGATCGATGCCAGCGTCGGACCCGTCATCGGCGTTCGTGCCATGGAGTCCCCTCCCTCGTCCCGCAGCGGGCAGCCGTCGGTCGCGCCCAGCCTAGCGAAACTGTTTCGAGTCGACGCGTTGACGATGTCACTCGGCCTCACTTACCGTCGAAATCACGGCGCGCGACGCCGAAAGACTTTCGTCACCCCGATCTGCACTGGAGCACGTCATGACCACCATCCCGTTCACCGCCGACTGGATCGTCCGCGCACCCCGAGGCCCGTTCGCCGCCGTCCAGGGCGGTGCGGACGACTCGCGAGCCGTGACCCTCCCGCACGACGCCCTGCGCGACGCCGAGCGCTCGCCGGACGTACCCGCCAAGGGAGGGGCCGCCTACTTCCCCGCCGGCGCCTTCAGCCAGGTCAAGACCTTCGAGGTCCCCGCCGAGTGGTCCGGTCGCATCGTCCGGCTCGAGGTCCAGGGCGCGTTCCGACACGCGATGGTGTATCTCAACGACGAGTTCGCCGGCAATCGTGCCGACGGCTTCGCGCGCTTCTTCGTCGAGCTCACCCCATTTCTCCGCTTCGGCGAGACGAACACGCTGCGCATCGAGACCCGCGCAGGACAGGACTCCCGCTGGTACGCGGGCGCTGGCCTCCACCGCCCGGTCCTCCTCCATGTCGACGAACCCACGCACGTCGAGCCCGACGGCGTCCGCATCACGACGGTCCGGATCGAGGACGACCAGGCGGTGCTCGAGGTGGCGACGACCGTCGTCAACCGGGGTCTCACCAGGAGTGCGCGCGTCCTCGCGACGGAACTCGCCGGCCCCGACGGGAGCGTGGTCGACGGCGAGCGCACGCCGGTCACCGTCGCGCCAGGCGGTAGCGCGCTCATCCGCCAGCGGCTGTACGTGCCGGACCCGGCCCTGTGGAGCGTCGACTCACCGGCGCTGTACTCGGCGCGGACGTCGCTCGAGGTCGACGACCGGCCCGCCGACGAGGCGGCCGTCGTCCACACGGTCCACGGCATCCGCACGGTCACGGTCGACCCGCGGAAAGGTCTCCGCATCAACGGCGAGCCGGTGCTCCTCCGCGGCGCCTGTATCCACAGCGACAACGGTCCGCTCGGTGCAGCATCGATCGCGCGCGCCGAGGAACGGCGTGTCCAGCTCCTCAAGGACGCCGGATTCAACGCGATCCGCGCGGCCCACAATCCGGCGTCGCCCGCCATGCTCGACGCCTGCGACCGAATCGGCATGCTCGTCATGGACGAGGCCTTCGACATGTGGGGTCGGGGCAAGACGGACAACGACTACTCCCTCGACTTCGCGCAGTGGTGGCGGGCCGATCTGGAGTCGATGGTGACGAAGGACATGAACCATCCGAGCGTGATCATGTACTCGATCGGCAACGAGATCGTCGAGGTCGGCACCCCGCACGGCGCGATCCAGGCGCGGGAACTCGCCGAGCACGTGCGCTCGTTGGATCCGACACGACTCGTGACGAACGGCGTGAACGCGACCCTGGCCGTGCTCGACGATCTGGACGGCATCATGGCGTCGGACCAGGGGTTGAACGAGCTGATGGGCGAAGCGGGCGCGAACATGATGAGCCTCATCGGTTCCTCCGACGCCGTCACGACGCGCACCGAGGAGTCCAGTGCAGCCCTCGACATCCTCGGCCTCAACTACGCGGACGGCCGCTACGCGAGCGATGCCGAGCGGTTCCCGCACCGCGTGATCGTCGGCTCGGAGACCTTCCCGACCCAGATCGGCGACCTCTGGCCACTCGTCGAGGCGAACCCGAACGTGATCGGCGACTTCACCTGGACCGGCTGGGACTACCTCGGCGAGGTCGGCATCGGTGCGACCTCCTACGCCGAGGACCCCGAGGCGAACGGCGCACTCGAGCGCGAGTTCCCCTACCTCACCGCGTGGTGCGGCGACTTCGACATCACCGGCTGGCGGCGGCCGGTGTCGTACTACCGGGAGATCGTCTTCGGTCTGCGGTCCGAGCCGGCCATCGCGGTGCTCCGACCGGAACGGCACGGGCAGACGATCACGATGCAGTCCCCATGGGCGTGGAGCGACTCGGTCGACTCGTGGACGTGGCCCGGTTTCGAGGGCGCGCCGGTGACGGTCGAGGTCGCCGCCGACGCCGACGAGGTGGCCCTGCTGCTCGACGGTGTCGAGGTGGCGCGGGGCCCGGTGGGTGGACGCCGGCCGAAGCTCGCCGAGCTCGAGACCGTCTACCGGCCGGGCATGCTCGAGGCAGTCGCGTTCCGCTCGGGCGCGGAGGTCGGCCGCACTGCGCTCGTCTCCGCCACCGGCCCGACCAGACTCGTGGCGACCGCAGACCGGACGACACTCCGCGCCGACGACACCGATCTCGCCTTCATCGCGATCGAGCTGCGTGACGCGGCCGGCGTCCTGGTGACCGGCGCCGACCGCGAGATCTCGGTCAGCGTCACGGGCGCGGGTCGGCTCGCGGGCTTCGGAACCGGTGCCCCGAAGACGACCGAGCGCTTCGACGCGACCACGCGCACCACGTTCGACGGACGGGCGCTGGCGATCGTCCGGCCGAGCCGGGCCGGCGCCATCACCGTGACGGTGAGCGGTGCCGGCCTCGACGACGTCGTCCTGGATCTGGAGGCAGCGGCTTACTGAGTCGCCCGATTCTGCACGGATGTCGCCGGATTCCGTGCAGAACCGGGCGACTCAACGCCCCATGGATCTGAGCAACAGCGAGGCGAGTTCGTAGCGCGCCCGTCCGACTGGCTCGCGAGGGTCGTATCCCAGGATCCGGGCGAAGTGCTCGTGCTTGCCCTGCAACGTCGAGTGGTGGATGCCGAGTTCCTGCGCAGCGGACCGCACGCTGTCGCCTCGCACCAGCGCGTCGAGTACCCGTGCGGCACGGTTGTCGAGTGCGGCGAGCGCCGAGACGTCCGGAGACCGAGCGGCGGTGGCGGCCAACTCCCGGACGGCGTCGGCGAGAACGCCGAGGTCGGCGATGTCGACGACCCGGTGGGCGGCGTCCGTCAGGGTGATCGCCTGCTGCGCCTCCGCCCATGATCGCACCAGCTGGGTCGCGACGCCCGCGCGTCCGATCCCGGCGACGCCGTCGACATCCGACAGACCTGCCGCCCCGTCCTGCCCACTGACGATCGTCGCCCGCAGCATCCCACCAGCGCCGACCACGAGGGCCGACGGACCACCCGGTGGGTGCACCGACGGCGCCGTCGCGACCGCCCGCAGGGCGGAGCCGGAGAGGGACAGTCGTTCGGCGGCCTGCGATCGTTCCGATTCGGAACGGTCGGCATCGAGCAGGATCTGCACCGACGAGTCCGCCTGCGGGTGACGCCGCGACCGCAGCAGGGCCACGGCGAGCGCGAACCGCTCGAGCACGATCGCGTCGTTGGCGTGGGCGGCTCCGACGCGTTCCAACCAGACGGACCCGTCACCGGCGACCGTGCGCGTCGGCCAGTCCGAGGGGCCGACGGGCAGGCGGTGGCCGGCAGGATCGACGCGGACGGCGGCCTCCGGGCTACGCACTCCTGCGGGTACCCCGGTCAGAACGGCTGCGCCGCGGGCAAGCGCTTCGGTGTTCACCCCGCCCGCGACGAGCGCGTCGAAATAGGCGATGACCTTCAGGCCTTCACTCGCCTCGGGATCCAAAGCGGTGAGGCGGCCGACGAGTTCCTGCATGGCGTCACTCCGATGTGCCTGTGACGACCCAGCATAGGGAACCGGGCCGTCACAGGCGATGACCTCAGGGCGCGAGCAGGCGAGCGACCCAGGCGTTCCGAGCCGCGGTCATGGCCCGAGCGAGTTCGGCGTGCGGCGCGAGCATGTCGAACCCGTGGAACCCACCCGGCCACACGTGGAGCTCGGCTTGGACACCGGCCTGCCAGAGCGACGTCGCATAGGTGACGTCCTCGTCACGGAAGACCTCTGCACTGCCGCAGTCGATGAAGGCGGGTGGCAGGCCGGTCAGATCGGTTGCGCGTGCCGGGGCGGCATAGATGGAGACGTCCTCGCCACCGACACGGTCGCCGAGCAGTGCGGTCCAGCCGGTGATGTTGCTGCCCCGGTCCCAGACGCCGACTCCGTCGATCTGGGCGGTCGAGACGGTGGCGTCGCGGTCGTCGAGCATCGGGTAGATGAGGACCTGGCCGGCGAGCTCCGGGCCGCTCCGGTCGCGGGCCAGAAGCGCGACACCAGCGGCGAGCCCTCCACCGGCACTTGCTCCGGCGATGATGAACCGAGCTGGATCGATGCCGAGTTCCTGCGCATGCTCCGCCGTCCAGACGAGTGCGGCGTAGCAGTCCTCGACGGGATACGGATCGGGGAACTCGGGCGCGAGTCGGTACTCGACGGTCACGACGGTGGCGTCGAGTTCGACGATCCACGGCAGGAACTGGCCGAGTCCCACGAAACGGTCGCCCATGACCATCCCGCCACCGTGGGTGTGGAACACGCCTGGCCCGGTGCCGGTCTTGCCCGCTCGCGCGAGCACGGACACGGAGATCTCGGCACCCTCGTACCCGGCGATGGTCACATCGCGGCGCACGACCCCGGCGTCGGCGAGCATCTCGTCTACGGGGAGTGAGACCGGCGACGCCTGGCGCAGCATCGGGATCATGTCGGCGGTGAGGGTCGAGGGCATCAGATCACCGACGGCAGCGAGGACCGCGGCGAGCTCGGGATCGAAGGGTGGGTGGTTGACGGTCGCGGTCATGATGAACTCCTCTGTCCACAGCGGATGACGGTGTCCCCAGTCTGCTGCTCGCGGCGATCCACCTCACCCGCCGAATGTGCCCGAATTCCGCACATCACACCGCCATCTGGCGGGCTCCGGGCGCGCCGAGTCGCCCGGATCTGCACGGATTCAGGCGGAGATCGTGCAGATCCGGGCGGCTGAGTCCGCCTAGTGCGGGTCGAGG
This sequence comes from Plantibacter sp. H53, assembly GCF_001650455.1. Lineage (NCBI taxonomy): Bacteria > Bacillati > Actinomycetota > Actinomycetes > Micrococcales > Microbacteriaceae > Plantibacter > Plantibacter sp. H53. The sequence goes on along the minus strand of NZ_LWCT01000024.1, from coordinate 61,103 downwards.
CGGTTGAGCATCGCGACCGTCTGGTCGTACTCGCCGCGCACCTCGGCGTAGCGGAGGAACTTGACGTTCTCGACCTGGATCTCGGTGGCGTCGGGCTGCGACTCGATGAGGCCCATGACCTCGTCGGCGAACGCGTCGAGGGGCATCGCGAAGTCACTCTCCTCCTGGCCGGGCATGAGCGAGGTGCGGACGGCCGGCGGGACGAGCTCGACGACGCTGACGCCCGTGTCCGCCAGCTGAAGGCGGATGGACTCGCTCAGCATGTGGATGGCCGCCTTGCTCGCGTTGTAGGTCGGCGTCACCCGCAACGGGGTGAAGGCGAGCCCTGACGAGACGGTCATGATCGTCGCGTCCGGTCGACTGCGGAGCTGCTCGATGAACGCACCGATGAGCCGGATGGGCCCGAGGACGTTCGTCGTGATGATCTCCTCAGCGGTCGCGACGAAGTCGGAACCGGTCCAGTCCTCCCCGCGCATGACGCCGGCCATCGTGATGAGCACATTCAGCTCCGGGTGCTCCGCGATGACCTGCCTCGCCGCGGCTTCGATGCTCGCGGGGTCGGCCGTGTCGATCCGCACGGTGTGGAGGCCGGGCTCGTCGGCTGCGATCGACTCGAGGAGTTCGGTGCGTCGCCCGCCGATGATGACGGTGTTGCCGGCTGCGTGGAGGCGTCGTGCGAGAGCGAGGCCGATGCCGCTCGTCGCGCCGGGGATGAAGACGGTGTTTCCGGTGATCTGCATGCATCGAGTCTCCGTCGGTGACGTCGGCCGCACCAGGGTCCGGCCATCCATGGATCCGCGATCCCTGGATCGCCTGGCCGCGGAGGCGGATACTGGCGGGATGGACCGCCAAGCGCTCGCCGACTTCCTCCTCCGACACCGGTCGACGTTGCAGCCCGCGGACGTCGGCCTGAGCAGCGGACCTCGGCGACGGACGGCGGGCCTCCGACGCGAGGAGGTCGCGCAGCTCGCAGCGATGTCGACCGACTACTACGCGCGGCTCGAGCAGCAGCGGGGGCCACAGCCGAGCACGCAGATGCTGGGTTCACTCGCCCGCGCCCTCCGGCTGAGTGCCGAGGAACGCGACTACCTGTACCGGATCGCCGGACACAACGCACCGACCCGTCTCGCAGCGACCGACTACGTCGCGCCGGCACTCCTGCGCGTCCTCGACCGACTCACCAACGCACCAGCGCTCATCCTGTCGGCGCTCGGCGAGACACTCGTGCAGAACGATCCTGCCCGGGCGCTGTTCGGTGATGCGAGCCGCTACCGGGGTCTGGAACGCAGCGCGATCTACCGCTGGTTCCTGCACCACGAGGAGCGCGAGCGATACCCCGCCGAGGACCGGGACCGGCAGAGCCGAGCGCAGGTCGCGTCGCTGCGTGCGGCCTACGGCTCGCTGGGGGCGCAGTCACCGGCGGGCGAGATCGTCGAGGCACTCACCGGGCACAGCGAGGAGTTCCGGCGGCTGTGGGCGACGCACGAGGTCGGGCGGCGCTTCGAGGACCACAAGGTGCTCATCCACCCAGAGATCGGCCCCATCGAGCTGGACTGTCAGGCCCTGTTCACCGAGGACCAGTCGCAGGCGCTGCTCGTCCTCACGGCCGCGCCGCACACCGAGGCCGCAGGCAAGCTCAAGCTCCTCGCCGTCCTCGGCACCCAGACCTTCGAGGGTGCGCGGTAGCGGAGGCGCCGGCCGAGCGGTTCAGGCCGTCGGTGCTGTCCGCAGCTTCCGACGCCGGACAGCCCCGCCGATCGCGACGCCGACGACCCCGACGATCACCGGGACGACGAGCCCGAGGACGACGACCGCGAGGAGCGCCAGGACGAAGCTCGGCATCAGGCCGCCTCCGATCAGGTCGACCACGAGCAGCGGGACGAACGCCAGCAGGACGAGCCAGGCGAGCCCCGGCTGACGCGACACCGCGAGGATGCCGACCGCAAGCCAGACACCCGCACCCCACAGCAGGAGGCCGAGGACGAAGCGCCACGAGTCGTACGCCTGGTACGGCAGGAGTTGCGGACCGGGAGCGGCCAGATCCGGGTTGCCGATCACGACCAGCGAGGCGACCACGAGGCCGACGGCGGCGAGCACGAGGGCAAAGACTCCGAAGACACGCACGGCTACCTCCTAGGGTGACGCATTCAATCAGGTGTGGCCCAGCCAACCACACCGAGGGGAGATGTCCCCATTCCCCAGCCGTCGCCCACCGCGTACGTTCGAGGGATGAACGACGACGGACGCACCGAGACCGGCGAGCAACCACACGCACCGGAGCAGGACAAGCTGCTGATCGAGTGGCTGGAGATCATGCACCCGCGCCTCGCACGATTCGAGGACTTCCTCACACCGCGCGAGGTCGTCACCGATTACTCGCGGGACTCGCTCGTCTCCCTCGAGCAACTCATCCTCCACCGTTGGCCGGACCGCCACGCCTTCGCGCAGGAGCAGGACACCGATTTCAACGACGGTGCCACGCGATACATCGGCGAGACCTACCTGCGGATCGCCGGGGGCGGGTGGTTCGTGAACCACGATCCGAAGTTTTTGTACTCGGGTCGGCTCTGCATCCTGCTCGACGTCGAGATGCCCGTCCCGATCTCGCCGCTCAACCTGATCATCACGATGTTGAGCCGGCGCACCGGCAATGTCCTCACAAGGATCTGGGACGGGCAGACGACGAACGTCACCGAGCGTCGTCTCGCCGAACCGGGCTGGGAGCCGAAGCGCGAGCCGTTCCCCGGCGCGATCCCGATGTCCCGCTTGAGCTCAGCCCTCACGCCTTCCGTCCGCTGACCCCTTGGGTCTCAGCCACCCACGCGGTCGAACGGCCAGGCGAGATGTGCTGGACTTGCCTGATGACCACACCGCTCGAACGCGCGCTGGCCCTGCAGGCGATGCACGTCCCCGGAGACCCGCTGATCCTGCCGAACGCCTGGGACGTCGCCTCCGCCCGCGCCGTCCTGGCCTCCGGCGCCCGCGCCATCGCGACGACGAGTGCCGGGGTCGCCTGGTCACTCGGGCACCGCGACGGGAACGAGCTGACCCGCGACGACGCACTCGATACCGTGCGACGGATCGCATCGTCGGTGTCCGTCCCGGTCACCGCGGACATCGAGGGCGGCTACGGGGAGACACCGGACGAGGTCGCCAGCACGATCGCCTCCTGCATCGACGCGGGCGTCTCCGGGGTGAACCTCGAGGACTCGCTGCGCCCGATCGAGGAACAGGAACGACGGATCGCGGCAGCGCGGTCCGCCGCTGACGACGCGGGGGTCCCGCTGTTCATCAACGCCCGCATCGACACGCATCGACTCGGCGACATCGGAAGCGACCGCTGGTTCGACGAGACGGTCACGCGAGCCGCCGCGTATGCACGGGCCGGCGTGAGCGGGATCTTCGTGCTCGGCGCCCTCCGAGCCGACACGATCGAGCGGCTTGCCGATGCGACGACCCTGCCGCTCAACGTCGCCTTCGGCCCGGGCACACTGTCGATCAGCGAGCTCGCGAGAGCCGGAGCGAGTCGTATCAGCGCGGGTTCGTCGATCGCGGAAGCCGCCTACAGCCTCGCGCAGCAGTGGGCGACGGGGATGCTCGAGACGCCCGATGCGGCTCCCGCATCACCGCCCACGCTCGGCTGGGCCGCACTGAACCAGCTCATCCGGGACTGAACCCCCGGCGGGATCAGCGGGACACCGACCACACGCCGCGGATCGCCTTGAGCTGTCGGTCGATCGTGAAGCCGGAGACGTCCAGGACGACGTCGACCTCCGGCGGCGACGCGAGCAGGTCGTGCAGCAGATCGAACTCGGCGTCAGTTAGATACGCGGGGCGCGTCGCGGCACGTGCTCGCGCCTCCTCCACCGGGAGTGCGAGCTGGACCACGAGGCAGTCGGGGAGTTCGGAACGGTAGGCCGCGAGCGCGTCGGCCGGCACGACATCCGCGATGACCACGTCGAAGCCGGCGTCACCGAGATTGCGAGCGAGCGCCGCGGCGTTCCGGACCGCGAGCAGGTGCTGTGCTCGCCCCTCAGGACCGCTCCAGAGCGTCGCGTCACCGGCGACGATCAGCTGTCGAACGTCGTCGGCATCGATGAACGCCGCTCGTTCACGCTCGTCGGCCAGGCGCCTGCCGCAGGTCGACTTCCCGACCGCAGGACCGCCCGAGAGCACCAATGGACGCTTACTCATCTGCTCGATGCGATCACAGGCCTGCGAGAAGGTCAACTCGCAAGGGTGACGCTGCGATCCCCGAAGTCGGCGACAACCCGGACCTGACCGCCCAACGCGGCGACGTACTTCCTGATGGTGTCGAGTTCGAACGACTCAAGCTGCCCGTGTTCGATGGCCGACACGCGACGCTGCGATACGCCCATCGTCTTACTGAGCTCCGTCTGCGTCAGATCAGCTTCCTTCCGCAGCGTGACCAGTTGATAAGCGAGCACTTCTGCCTCGGCGGCGTGGCGAGCGGCTGCGACGCGCTCCGGATCTCGGCCCAACTTCGCGCGCGCGCTCCCCCAACTCACTGGCTTCTCACTCATCGTCATCACCCTTCTGCCATTCACGAAATCGCTGTTCTGCGGTCTTGATCGCCGGCGGATACCAGCCTCTCCAGTCGCCGCGCTTGAAGCTCCTCCATCTTGTGGATCGTGCTGCCTGTGATCCGATCCACGATGGGACGTCCCAGCGACGGGCCATATTCGGACAGCATGTCGATACGGGCGGTGATCTGGTCGCAGAGATCAGGATCGAGCTCGGCTCAAGCAAGGATCTGCTTCTCGACATCGGGCCAGAGTCGAATGTCCCAGGTGTACTCCACCACGTCATTTTAGAATGCTTGAGTTCTCAAGACAACCCGATCGAGCATCCCGATCCGACGCCGCGCGATACCCTCACGGACTCGACGGGATCACCGTCGCCGTCGCGCCGTCGATCAGCAAGGCCTGATCGTCGTGGAGCGGGACCAGCGGATAGTCGTCGGCATACTGCTCCAGCGTCCGGCTGATGAGCTCCGGCGGGTACGGCGGCAACTGGCCGTCGGCGTGCGGGATCACCGTTCGGTCGACCAGCGCGAGCCCGGCGAAGCCGGTGAGTGTCGGGCCGTCGGCAGGGTCGTCCAGGAGCGAGGCTGGGGTGGCGTCCGGTCCGGCGATGATCGATCCGGCGCTGGAACCGATGTACGGCAGGCCCGCCCGCACGTGCCTCGTGATAACCGTGTCGTTCCCGGAGCCCCGCAACGCCTCGAGCAGGGCGAAGGTGCTTCCACTCGCGACGTAGACCGCGTCCAGGTCCGCCAGCGTGCGGTCGAGGTCGGCAGGCGCGGTCTCGCGGACGGTGACCCGGACGACCTCGTGGCCGAGGGCCTCCACCGACTCGCGCTCGGCGCGGACGAAGGGAGCCTCGGCGAACGCCACCTGCGCGTCGTCGACGTACCCGAGTCGCAGCCGACGACCCGCCGCATCGGTCGACTCGGCGAGGAACGGCGCCATGGCGCCCGGTTGGCGGGACAGCAGGAGGATCTTCACGGAGACACGCTAGAAGATACCGCCGACACGGCCGCTCCGGGCCTGTACCACCATCACCGCGAATGCGCGGGATTGGACCGGCTCCCGTGGCTGTGCTGGAGTGGACGTATGACATCACCGCAGGTCCTGGACCGGGAACAGGTCCGTGCCGCCGTGGACGTCGAGCAGCTCACCGAGGAACTCGGTGCAGCACTCCGCTCGTACACGGGTGAGGGTGCGCCGCAACGCATCCGCGTCCCGATCAACGACGACCTCACGGCCATGGTCCTCGTGCCCGGTCGCCACGAGGGCATCCCGGCCTACACGGTGAAGGTCCATGCGAAGAACCCGACCGCACGCGAGGCCGTGCACGGGACCATCCTGCTCCACCGCCTGCCCGACGGCGCCCTGTTGTCGATCATGGACAGCGGCTGGCTCACGGCACAACGAACCGCGCTCAGTGCCGCGTACGTCCACGACCACCTGACCGCAGCCGCGACACCGGGACCGGTGGCGATCATCGGAGCCGGCGTCCAAGGGGCGACCTTCGCGCGAGCCCTGCAGCGTCGACGCCCCTCGGTCGGATTCCGGATCCACGACCCGGATGCCGCCCGAGCCGAGTCACTGCGGGCCGAGCTGGGCGAGGGCTCGACGGTCGCGGCGACGGTCGAGCAGGCGTTGACGACGGCGACCTCGGCGATGACCGCGACCTGGGGACGCCGGCCGGTCGCCGAAGCCGCGGCGCTCGCGGCCTGCGAGCACATCACGGTGCTCGGCATGGACGAACCCGGCAAACGCGAGCTTCCCGAGGAGACCCTGGCGGGTGCGACCCGCTACGCCGACGACCCAGCACTCGTCGAGCCGATCCTGCAGCGACCGACCACGCCGATCAGCCTGGTGCTCCGGGGTGAGCGGATCGCCCGGTCCGCGCACGATCGCACCGTCTACCTCGCCGTCGGCCTGCCGATGCAGGACTGCGTCGCAGCCTGGCACGTGCACAACCGGGCGGGGTAGCCTGAGAGCAGTGAACCGTTCTTCCGCTCTGTGACCCAGAGGCCTTTCAGCGACACCCGTTCGCTCCTCCCACGAGGGGCGGTGATTTCGTGCGCCCGGAACGGGAGCTCCCTGCGGAGTTCCCCTGCACCCCGGCCTCCACTCGAAACCACTCCGGAAAGAACACCCACGCATGACGTCCAGCGACGCTTCCTCCACCCCCTCCGACGGCCGCTCGGCGCTTCGCGCGAACTGCGCTGACTGCTTCGCGCTCTGCTGCACCGCCTTCGGGTTCCAACGATCGACCGACTTCCCGATCGACAAACCAGTGGGAACGCCCTGCCACAATCTGGCGGACGACTTCTCCTGCACCATCCACGAATCCCTGCGTCCGAGAGGATTCCGCGGGTGCACCGTCTTCGACTGCTTCGGCGCGGGCCAACTCGTCTCGCAGGAGCTCTTCGGCGGCACGAGCTGGCGGGAACGCCCCGACACGAGCGCCGAGATGTTCGCCACGTTCTCCGTGGTGCGCCAGCTGCAGGAGATGCGCTGGTACCTCGTCGGAGCCGCCGAGCGGACGACCGCGTCAGACCTGATGGCGCACATCAGCCGGCTCCGTACCGGGATCCAGCGGACGCTCGACGGTGGCACCTCCGAGGTGCTCGCCTGCGACGTCGATTCCCTCCGCGCCGAGGTCCGGCACCTGCTGATCGACGTCAGCGAGGAGGCGCGGGGCGGGTACCTGGCCGACACCGCGCCGGACGACGACCTCCGCTCCTCGGCGGACCTCGCCGGCCGCGACCTGCGCGCTCGTCGACTGTGCGGAGCCGACCTGCGCGGTGCGGTCCTGATCGGCGCAGACCTCCGCGGAGCGGACCTGGCAGGCGTGGACCTGCTCGGTGCCGATCTCCGCGGCGCACGATTCGACGGGGCCGACCTCTCGGACGCCCTGTTCCTCACCCAGATGCAGCTCAACGCGGCCCGAGGTGACGAAGTGGCTCTGCTCCCCACCACCCTCGACCGACCGGGTCACTGGACTGGCCCCTTGCCCGCCTTCCCGACGGATGGGGAGTTGTCCCCGTGGGCCTCGAGCACCCATCCCCGATACCGTCGATGACATGATCCGGAAGAACCGCACCCTCGCACTCGCCGCACTCGTCTCCGCAACCGTCGGGATCGCCCTGACGGGCTGCTCGAGTCCGCAGCAGGCACCCGACGACGCCCTGGCTCTCGGCACGGGCGTGGCGGTCGAGGTCGGGACGGGCGTCGAGATGTCGTTCGCCATCGACGACGTCCGGGAGGGGAAGCTCAGCGACCTCGCCGACATGGGTGTCCAGTCGAGCCCGTCGGATGAGGGGAAGACTCCGTACTTCGTCACCTATTCGGTCACGCTGACGGACGGCGACATCAAGGACGCCGACCGATCCGCCCTCCCGGTGCCGACGACGGACGAGTGGAAGCTCAGCGGCACGGGCAGCTACCAGCCCATCAAGGTCCTGGGCCAGTTCGACTGCACCCCGGACGGCAACGCGACGGCCGGGGTGTCCCCCGACGCCCCGCTCGTCGCCTGCCAAGCCTTCCTCGGCGACGAGGACGCCCTGCCCACGGTCATCGAGGTCAAGGACCTCGGCACCTGGGCGACGAAGGACTGAGCTTCCGCGACTCGAGCTGCACCTGCACCGGCGAACGGTCTTCCACCGTGCGCCGGTGCAGGGTAGTGTCTGCCGTGCGATAAGCGAACAGCCTGTTCCATTATCGAATTCTTGACGATGAAGTGAGGAATCGATGCAGTTCCACCACCACGGCTATGTCTCCGGTGATCCGCGGGTCCTGCCTGCAGCGGGCGTCGGGGTCGATCGACCCGACGAGCTCCCGGACGAGGTCGACGTCCTCATCGTGGGCAGCGGGCCGGCGGGCATGATCGCGGCCGCGCAACTGTCTCGATTCCCCTCCATCATCACGCGTATCGTCGAGCGCCGACCGGGACGCCTCGCGATCGGCCAGGCGGACGGCATCCAGGCGCGCAGCGTCGAGACCTTCGACGCCTTCGGCTTCGCCGAGCGCATCACCGCCGAGGCCTATCGCATCACCGAGATGGCGTTCTGGCAGCCCGACGCCGACGACCCGGGTCGGATCGTCCGCGGCGCCCGACCACTCGATGACACCACCGGCGTCAGCGAGTACCCGCACCTCATCGTGAACCAGGCCCGCGTGCTCGACTACTTCGCCGAGTACATGGCGAACGCCCCGACCCGGATGCGCCCCGACTACGGGTGGGCGTTCCAGCGACTCGAGATCGACGATGCGGAGCACCCCGTCGCGGTCACGCTGCTGGACACGAGCGACGAGTCCTCCGGCGCGACCAGGACCGTCCGCGCGAAGTACGTCATCGGAGCCGACGGCGCCCGGAGTGCCGTCCGCCAGGCGATCGGGTGCACCTTGGCCGGTGACCAGGCGAACCACGCGTGGGGCGTCATGGACGCCCTCGCCGTCACCGATTTCCCCGACATCCGGACGAAGTGCGCCATCCAGTCGGGTTCCGGCGGCAGCATCCTGCTCATCCCCCGCGAGGGCGGGCACCTGTTCCGCATGTACGTCGATCTCGGCGAGGTGCCGTCCGGCGGAAGCGAAGCCGTGCGGTCGACCTCGATCGAGCAGATCATCGACCACGCGAACACCATCCTGAGCCCCTACCGGCTCGACGTGAAACACGTCGCCTGGCACAGCGTCTACGAGGTCGGCCATCGCCTGACGGACCGCTTCGACGACGTCCCGATCGACGAACTCGGCTCGCGCACACCGCGTGTCTTCATCACCGGCGACGCCTGCCACACCCACAGCGCGAAGGCCGGGCAGGGGATGAACGTGTCGATGCAGGACGGCTTCAACCTGGCGTGGAAGCTCGGCCACGTGCTCGAGGGTCGGAGTCCCGAGAGCCTGCTGGCGACGTATTCGGCCGAGCGTCAGGTCGTGGCCCGGGAGCTCATCGAATTCGACCGCGAGTGGTCGAGCCTCATGGCCAAGCGGCCGGAGGAGTTCGCCGACCCCTCCGAGCTCGCCGACTTCTACGTGCGGACGGCGGAGTTCCCGGCCGGCTTCATGACGGAGTACGGCCCGTCGGCGATCGTCGGCGAAGCGACCCACCAGCACCTCGCGAGCGGCTTCCCGATCGGCAAGCGGTTCAAGTCCGCCCTCTCCTCCCGTGTCGCGGACGCGAACCACATCCATCTCGGACACCACGCGACGGCCGACGGACGCTGGCGGATCTACGTCTTCGCGGATGCCGCCTCGCCAGCGTCTGGCCGATCGGCGGAGCTCGCCGTCTGGCTGCAGGACGCACCGGAGTCACCGCTCCGCGCGGTGCCCGACGGCGTGCGGGCCGACGACTGGTTCGACGTGAAGATCGTCTACCAGCAGCGCCACACCGACATCGACCTCGGCACCGTTCCGCAGGTGTTCCTGCCGCGCGTCGGCCCCTTCGACCTCGTCGACTACGAGAAGGTCTACGCCCGCCATCCCGACGTCGACATCTTCGCCGAGCGCGGCGTCGACCGAGCGGGTGCCGTCGTCGTCGTGCGGCCGGACCAGTACGTCGCCCATGTGCTCCCGCTCACGGCCACCGCGGAGCTCGCGGCGTTCTTCGACGGCGTGATGGGACGGCAGACGACGCACTCCTGATCGTCAGGCGAGCGCGGCGTCGATGCCACAGCGCCGGCCGCGACGACGCCGCCGTCACCAGCTGTCGGGCGTCTGCTGGTGGTTCGTCGAGCCCGGCTTGGCGACGCGACCGCGCTGCGACCGACGTCCCCCGGCGTGCCGCGCAGCCGCGTCGCCGTACTGTTCCTGTCGGCGACGGGCGTCGCGTTGCTGCCGAAGATGGTTCAGCACGAGCGCGAGCACGGACAGCACCACGAATGCGACACCGACGACGAGCGCCACGGTCCAGAACTCCATGGCCCAACCCTATGCGCCGGACGCTCCGACGACCTCTGCACCTGTCACATCGGAGCGGAGCAGACGGATCGTCGGTCGCTCCGATCGCGAGGACGACCGCGATACGCGCAGCGCGGTGAGGACCGCCAGCACGGCGAGCGTTGCCGTGGTCATTGACGTGCCGGCCACGAGGAGGAGCACCACAGCAGCCAGCCCGAGGAGGACGGCGACCGTGATCCGGCCGCGCGAGTGCGTAGCCATCGGCGTCGGAACCGCCTCGACGCGGGCGAACACCATCGCGACCAGCGCGGTCAGTGTCAGTGCCGCCCCCAGCCAGAGGGGTCGCCCGAGCCACCACCCGAGGCTGTCCGGCGCGGGGAGGGCGACGCCGGCCGTCAGCGCGAACACGGCGGACGCACCGGCCATGGCGAGGAGCACCGGCATGTGCCAGAGGTAGATCGTCATGGCGCGACGGGTGACGAAGTCGGTGACGAACGCGACCCGGCGATGCGCGCTCAGCCGAGCGAGTCGCTCGCGGACGAGCGACAGCAGTGCCGTGTGGGCGACGCCGACGAGGAGCAGCGCCGCGGTGGGCGGGTTGATGTTCGCGATGAGGTCACTCGAGTAGACGCCGGTCCACCAGGTGACGACGAGGACGACGGCCGCCCCGACACCGGCGAGCGACCGGACACGTCGGCTGAGCGCGCTGATCGAGCCGTCGGCCAGGAAGAACCCGAGTTGCTGGAGCGCGGTCCAGACGAGGACGAGGTTGAGGAACCCGAGCGCGTCGACACCAGTGGCCGCACGCAGGACGTCGACCAGCACGGCCGCAGAGGCGAGCGACGCGATCGACTGGAGCGGTGCGCGCTCGTGGGCGGCGGCGAGCGCAGGCAGCAGTGCCTGGCAGAGCAGGAAGACGCCGAGGAACCAGAGTGGCTGGCCGAACCGGAAGCCGGCCATGGCGACGAGGTCGGCGGGGACACCGGCCAGGGTCAGCATCGCGAGGGCTACTCCCACACAGCCGATGGTGACGACCGCGGGGAGCAACAGGCGATGGAGGCGCGCGGCGATGAACGCCGAGGCCGGTGCACCGTGCGACCGGTGGCGTCGGTACGCGAGCAGGCCGGCGAATCCACCGATGACGAAGAAGAGCGGCATGACCTGCAGAGCCCAACTGAGCGGGGCGATCCAGGCGGTGCCGTCACTCGCGTTCTCGAACACGGGACCGGTGGCGGTCACCGTCACGCCGACCATCATCGCGTGCAGGACGACGACCCCGACGATGCAGCAGGCACGCACGAGGTCGATGCCGCGGTCGCGTTCGCCCCGGGTGCGATCGAGCCCGGTGCGGACCGGTCTGGCGCGATCCGTTCCGGCGTCGATCCGTACTGCGTGGGTGATGGCCATGTCGGTCCTCCTCGGTGGTGTCCGAGGAGGTTACGAACGCGGTACCCGAGGGCACATCACCCGGCGGTGTCGTCGCGCCCCGTACCCAGGGGTGAGGTGTCGACGCGCGGAGTCCGGGTCAGGACGGGGCGACGAGTCCGGTGTCGTAGGCGAAGATCACGGCCTGCACGCGGTCGCGCGCGCCGACCTTGGCGAGCACTTTGCCGACGTGGGTCTTCACGGTCTGCTCCGCGATGAACAGGGTCGCGGCGATCTCGCTGTTCGACCGCCCCTGGCCGATGAGGACGAGCACCTCGCGCTCGCGCTCGGTGAGCTCCGCCAGCCGCGCGGCACCATGCGAGGCACGGGGCTTCTGCGCGGCGAACTGGGCGATCATCCGCCGGGTGACGCTGGGTGCCAGCAGTGCGTCGCCGGCCGCCACCACCCGGACGGCGTGCACAAGGTCCTCGGGCAGCGCGTCCTTGAGGAGGAAGCCGCTCGCCCCGGCCTGCAAGGCGTCGTAGACGTAGTCGTCGATGTCGAAGGTGGTGAGCATGATGATGCGAGGCACCTTCGCCGCCGGGTAGCCCGGGCCGAGGATGCGCTTCGCCGCCTCGATGCCGTCGAGCTCGGGCATGCGGACGTCCATGAGGATGACGTCAGGGTCGAGTCGCGCCGACAGCGTGACCGCTTCGGCACCGTTCGCGGCCTGCCCTGTCACCCGGATCCCGTCGTGGGCGTCGAGGAGCGCGGCGAACCCGGCTCGGACCATGGCCTGGTCGTCGGCGATGAGGACGTCGATGGTCACTGGCGTTCCTTCGTCGAGCTGGATCGGGGGCGGGATGGCATCGAGGTCGGTTCCCCGGTGGGCAGCACGGCCGTCACGAGCCAACCGCCTGCGCCGTCGGGGCCGGCGTCGAGGGTGCCGTCGAGGAGGGCGGCGCGTTCGAGCATGCCGCGGAGGCCGTGTCCGGCGCCGTGCTCCCCCGTACTCTGCGCACGACCGTTGTGGACGCGCAGCTGTACCGCGGTCGTATCGACTCGGACATCGACGACGATGGGCGCGCCCGGCGCGTGTCGGACGGCGTTGCTCATCGCCTCCTGCACGATGCGGAACGCGGCGATCTGCACGGTCGGAGGGACGGGCAGCGCGCCCTCGTCGCCGCGGTCCATCGAGAGGGTGATGTCGGCACCCACGCGGCGCAGGCCGTCGGCGAGTGCCGGAAGGTCGTCCAGGCCCTGTTGCGGCGCGAGTTCCGCGATCTGGTCCTCGGTGCGCAGCACCCCGAGCAGACGCCGCATCTCGACGAGCGAGCCCCGAGCGGTGGCGGCGATGTCGTCGAACTCCGCTGCGGCATCCTCGGCGAGGCCGGGCACGCGGTACTTCGCCGTCGAGGCCTGCACCTGGATCACGGACATGCTGTGCGCGACCACGTCGTGGAGCTCGCGGGCGATCCGGGTGCGCTCCTCGACGAGCACGCGCCGGGACTGCTCAGCGGCAGAGGTCTCGCGCTCACGAGTCAGCTCCTCTCCCAACCGCACCCGCCCGGAGATGAGCAGAGCCACGAGGTACGCCACCCCCGCGACGGAGGACGCGACGATGAGGTCCGCGGCCATGGCGGTCGCGTCGGCGGCGGACGGGACGAGGAGTGCCGCGACGAGCGAGCCCGCGATGCCGACGAGCAGCGGGATGAGTCCCAGCAGCCAGCCGTGGAGGAAGGTGACGACGCCGACGAACACGGCGAAGGCGATGAGCGCGGGCACCGACCACGGCCACGGCCAGACCGGGTCGTGGTCGGGCGAGGCGACCAGCGGGAGCACGAAGGCAGCAGCGGAGAACAGCACGATCGCGACGCGCGGGAGCACGACGGACAGGAGCGGCGCGCCGCAGACCGCGGCTCCGAGGAGGAACGACGCCGGGAGCACGGTGCCGTAGAGGAGGCTCTGGATCGGAACGAGGACGCTCAGCAGGACGACGCCGACGCCCGCGAGGACGAAGCGTCCGACGGTGCGGCGGGAGGTGCCGCGCGCCGTCCGATCCATGAGGGTCATTGTCCCATCAGCGCCAGGGCCGGCGGGTGTTCCTCGGTGTCTGACCCGGCCGGCGTCCCGTCGCTGGCCGCATCGGACCGCTCACGGCGACGACGACGGACGGCTGCGACCCGGTCGACGACCAGACCGAGGACGAGCGCGACGCCCACACCGAGCACGGAGCTGAGGAACGGCTGGTCCTCGAAGAGCTTGCCGGCGACGACGCCGATGATCGCGCTGTAGGCGGCCCAGGTCACTCCCCCGATGACACTGAGCGGCAGGAACCGTCGCCACGGGTATCGGAGGGCACCGGCGGACATGTTGACGACGACGCGGCCGACCGGGATGTACCGCGCCCCGAGGATCAGCGGGGCGCCTCGACGCCCGAGCGTCCGCCCTGCCCGATCGAAAGCCGCCGCGATCCGGGGACGCCGCATCCACGCGAAGCGCGTCGTGCCGACCCCGCGGCCGATGAGGTAGGCGATGTTGTCGCCGATCGCCGCGCCCACGGCCGCGACGGCGCAGAGGAGCAGGAGGTTCGATCCGCCGGTCGAGACCGCGACGGCCGCCGCGGCGACGAGCACCGTCTCGCTCGGGATCGGCGGGAAGAACCCGTCGATGACGGCGGTCGCGAACATCACCACGTACAGCCACGGTGAGGTCACTGCGTTGAGGATGAGCTCGTTGATGACGTCCATGCTCCGACGCTACGAAGCGGACGGCACCGCAGCATCACCCTGGGGTATCGCGGACCCCCTACCCCGGTGGTGTTCTGCGGCGCCGTCAGTGCCGTTCCCCCTCGGTGCCGGTCCTAGTCGACGACGGCCGGGACCGTCGGTTCGGCGTGCCCACGCGGGGCGAGCGCTTCGTGCGTGCTGATCTCGTAGGCGTTCTCGGCGTGGAGGACGACGTCGAGGCCCTGCGCCTCCGTCTCGGCCGGGACACGGATGCGCATCGTCTTGTCGAGCACCTTCGCGAGCACCCAGGTGATGGAGAAGGTGTAGACGAAGACGGCGACGATCGCGAGCGCCTGCTTGCCCAGGAGCAGGAAGCCACCGCCCGCGAGGAGCCCCTCTCCACCGCTCGGCGCGAGCGGCACGGCGAGGACACCGATGAGGAGGCCGCCGACGACACCGCCGACGAAGTGCAGCGCGGTGACGTCGAGGGCGTCGTCGAAGCCGAGGCGGACCTTGAGGCTCACCGCGAAGTAGCAGACGACCGCCGCGGCGGCACCGATCGCGAGGGAGCCGAGCGGGGTGACCGCACCGCAGGATGGCGTGATGGCGACGAGTGCGGCGATCGCGCCCGAGCAGGCACCGAGGGTGGTGGGGTGACCGTCGCGCAGCTTCTCGACGACGAGCCAGACGATGACGCCCGCGCAGGTCGCGGCGACGGTGTTGAACACGGCGACGGCGGCGTTGTTGTCGGCGGCACCGAGGGCGCTGCCGTCGAAGCCGATCCAGCCGACGAAGAGCAGGCCGGCGCCGAGGAGCGTGAGCGGGAGGCTGTGCGCCTTGGGCTGCGACGGGAAGCCGTTCCGCTTACCGAGGACGATGGCGAGGGCGAGGGCGGCGACCCCGGAGTTGACGTGGATCGCGGTGCTGCCGGCGTAGTCGATCGAGCCGATCGTGTTGGCGAGCCACCCGCCCTGCACGCTGCCGTCGGCGGAGTCGAAGGCGAAGACCCAGTGCGCGACCGGGAAGTAGACGAGCGTCGACCAGACACCGGCGAAGACCATCCACGCGCTGAACTTCATCCGACCGGCGGCCGCTCCGGCGACGATCCCGATCGTGAGACCGGCGAACATCAGGTGGAGCGCGGCGAGCGCCAGCGGCGGCAGCGCGCTCCCCTCAGGGGCGACGAGCAACTGACCGAGGCCCGGGTACTCGGTGGGGTCGCCGACGAGCCCGAGGCCGCCGAGGCTGTCGCCGAAGACCATCGAGTAGCCGAACGCGACCCAGAGGATCCCGACGAGACAGAACGACGCGAAGATCATCATCATCATGTTCATGGTGATGCGACGACTGACCATGCCGCCATAGAACATCGCCAGGCCGGGCAGCATGAGCGCCACGGCCACCACCGCCGTCAGGAGCCATGCCGTGTTGCCCGCGATTGCAGCCGTGTCCATCCGGACCTCCAGGGTTCGCGCGGGATCCGAAACGGACGACCGCATTTTCAATAGGTCATCCAATTGTCGTGACGGTCGGTTTCAATGCAGTATCGAATCCGTTTCGTGTTCGTTACGTCGCGTGTCCATAGACTTCCGAACACATTCCGAATACCATGAGTGGATGAGCGCTTCGACCTACCTCCCGACACTCAGCCGCCGTTCTTCCGATCTGAGCAAGCACTCGGCCGAGGTCTTCGCCGAGGCCGACGATCACCCAGTCACGGTGACCCGACGTGACGGCGAGCCACTGGTCCTCATGTCACAGCGTGAGGCCGAAGCCCGCGCGCACCTCCTGGACTTCGCTGCACAGCTCATCACCGTGACCCTCGACGACACCGGCACACTCGCTGAGCGGATGTCCCGGGCGTTCCCCTGGATGCTCGCGCTCTCGAACGCGGACCGGGCTACGTGCGCGCAAGACCTGGTCGACGCAGCCCGCGCGTCGATCGCGACCGATCAGCCGCACCTGGCGATCACTCGGCTGACCTCCTGGAAGGAGACGGCCACGGCCTTGGCTGCGGGCCTCGGCGCGGTCGATCTCGTGTGGCTCGAGACCGACGAGGTCGGGCCGGTGGAGCGCCCCTGACCGTGGCGGCATCCAAGAGAGGAGCGCTGGTTCCGCGCCCGCCGAAGAAGATCCAGTACGAGATACGCTTCGCGACCGCCGAGGCCAGCCGCGGGTGGCAAGACCTCGTCGCCACCATTCGGAACTCCATGGCCGACACCTGGGACTTCCTCACCTCGACACCGTTGGACACCACGCTCACGAATTACCGACTCATGGGCGATCTCGGCGTCATCACCCGAGCTGGGCAGACGCACGAACGCTGGCAACACAAGCCGACCGCGAAGGGGACGGCGCGTATCTGGTACTACGTCGACGGACGCACCGTCTACCTGGAGCAGGTGCACACGAGCCACCCGAACGAGACGAAGTAGCGGCTCACTCCCCGGCGAGGTCGAGGTGGAGCGCAGCCCGCTCGACGTCGGCGAGCGCTGCGCGGTCGACCAACAGGCTGTGGAGGGTGGCGGAGGCGGTGCGCCGCGCGAAGGCCCTGATGCGGTCCGTCTCACTTGCACCCTCGGCGGCCTCGACCGGCGGGTACTGCGCGGCGATGTCGCCGGAGCCGTAGCGGTAGGCCTTCTGCATGCCCTCGTTGGCGTGGAGTGCGGCCGCTGCGGCCCACTCCGGGGTCTCGCTGCCGCCGAGGACGAGGGACCCCTGCTCGACGCCGTCTCGGATGAGTCCGGCGATGAACGTGAACAGCGTGCGGTAGTCGTCCCAGAACGACGCGAGGTCGTCGGGATGCTCCGCCGCGAGCCGCTCGATCTCGTTGTAGTCGAAGGGCGCCTCGCAGATCGCGACACCGTCCTCGTAGAGGACGCGGTAGAGCTTCGCGGGGACGTCGGCCTCGATCGGACCGAGGGCCTCCGCGGCGCCGACCGACTGGCGGTTCGAGGCGGCGGTCGCCCGCAGCACCTCGCGCTTGTTCGCGAACCAGTAGTAGAGCGAGGACTGCTTCATCCCGCACGCCTCGGCCAGCATCGTCATGCTCGTGCGCTCGTACCCGCGCTCCGCGAACAGTCTGGTCGCGACCTGGATGATCTCCTCACGAGGATCCTCGGCGGCGACCCCGCTGGCGCGGGGACGACCGGGCGATGCTCCTGTGCGGCCGGCCATCGATCACCACTCCCTGCTCGCGGACACCTCCGCCAATCCTACGGGCGGGCACAGCGCCTCAGCCCTCGGCCAGCAGCTCCCGCATGGCCGCCTCGATCACGGCCGTCTCGGCCGCACGCACGCCGGGCCGCCCCGCGACATGGCCGAGGTCGGACTCGATGATCCGCACCTCGCTCCGACGCATCACCGCCGACTCCAGGACGTTGTCCTCGACGGTGAAGTAGAGGTCGGTCGACGACGGCATGACGATGCTCCGCGCACGCACTCCCCCGAGTGCCGCGGCCAACCCGCCCTCGACCCCTCGCCCGGGATCCGCCCGCCGCCAGGTGCGCAGCATCGCGAGCAGGTCGTTCGCGTCCCACCGCTCGTGGTCGGCCGCCCAGTCCTCGAGGAGGTCTGCGACGTCGGCGTACCCGAGCTCGCGGTAGGTGCCGTCCCGGAAGAACGCCTGCGAGTAGGCCCACCCCGCATAGACCGTCCCGAATGCGCGGAGTCCGGCCCGCGGCGGTGTCGTGTATCGGCCGCCGTCGAAGGCCGGATCCGCCCGGAGCGCCGCCTCGACGCCCGCCAGGAAGACGGCGTTGTGGGGCGAACACCGCGCGGCACCGGCGACGGGGAGGAACGCGTCGACGAACTCCGGATACCGCACCGCCCACTCGTAGGCCTGCAGCGCGCCCATCGACCAGCCGGCGATCAACCGCCAGCGGCGGACACCGAGGTGGTCGGCGAGCTGCCGTTGCGCACGGACGTCGTCACCGATCGAGACCTCGGGGAACGCGGCACCGCGCACCTCCTCAGCCGCGTTCGACGGCGACGTCGAGACGCCGTTGCCGAACAGGTTCACCGAGACGATGAACCAACGGGCCGGGTCGAGCGCGCGGCCCGGCCCGATCCACGGCTCGTAGCTCGCGTGCGTCCCGGTGTAGTAGCTCGGGAGCAGGACGGCGTTGTCACCGTCGGCGTTCAGCGCGCCCTGCGTCGTGTACGCGAGTCGCGCCTCCGGGAGGTCCGCGCCGGACTCCAGCGCGAACCTCCCGAGGTCGAGGACCTGGTGCATCGGGATCAGAAGAACTTCAGGTAGCGGGCGGTCTCCCAGTCCGACACGTGCGCCTGGTACTCGTTCCACTCCTGGCGCTTGTAGTCGATGAACGCGTCGTACATCGCCTCGCCGAACACGGCACGCGACAGCGAGTCGGTGGCGAACTCGTCGACCGCCTCACCGAGGCTGCGCGGCAGCATGCCGATGCCGAGCTGCGCGACCTGCGCCTCGGTGTAGTCGTACATGTTCTCGGTGTGCGGCGCTCCCGGGTCGAGGTCCTCACGGATGCCCTCGAGGCCCGCGGCGAGGATGAGCGCCGCCCCGAGGTACGGGTTGCAGCTGATGTCCGCAGCCCGGCACTCCACGCGCCCACCCTGGAGCGGCACGCGCAGCATGTTCGTCCGGTTGTTGTTGCCGTAGCTCACGAAGACCGGAGCCCAGGTGGAACCCGACATGCTGCCCTGACGCACGAGCCGCTTGTAACTGTTGACCGTCGGCGCGATGACCGCCGAGAGCGCGGGCGCGTGCTTGAGGACACCGGCGATGAACTTGTAGCCGAGCTCCGAGATGCCGCAACCACGTGGGTCGTCGTCGGTCTCGAACAGGTTCTCGCCGGTCTCGATGTCGGCGAGCGACATGTTGAAGTGCGCACCCGAACCGCTTCGGTCGGCGAAGGGCTTCGGCATGAAGGTCGCGAAGTAACCGTGCTTGCGGACGATCTCGTTGGCCATGAGCCGGAAGAAGACGGCGCGGTCGGCCATGGTGAGGGCGTCGGAGTAGTTGAAGTCGATCTCGAACTGCCCCGGGGCGTCCTCGTGGTCGAACGAGTACACGCCCCAGCCCATCTCGGTCATCGCCTCGACCAGCTCGGTGAGCCAATCGAGGTTGTCGAGCGCCGCGGTCGCCGTGTAGCAGGGCTTCGCGAGGTCGTCGCGGTCGCTGACCTCGGTCACACCCTCGGGGGTGTCCTTGAGGACGAAGAACTCGGTCTCGATCCCGAGGTTGAAGGTGAAGCCCATCTCGGCTGCCGCATCGAGCTGGCGCTTGAGGATGTTGCGCGACGCCGCCTCGAACGGCTCGCCCTTCGTGTAGAGGTCGCTCGCGAAGAAGGCGACGTCCTTCCGCCACGGCAACTGCACGGCGCTGTCGAGGTCGGGACGGGCGGAGAGCTCCTCGTCACTGATCGCCTGCGGGAGGCCGTCGAGCGCAGCCCCCGTGAAGAGCTCCGATCCCCCGGCCATGCGCTCGAGGTGGGACAGCGGGACGAACTTGGTCTTGATGCTGCCGTGCATGTCCACGAAGCTCGCCATCGCGTACTTGACGCCGGCCTCCTGCAGGCGGGCGCGGACGGACTCCACGGTGGTAACGGTCTCGACGACGGTCATGGGATGCTCCTCCGGTTGCGTCGCCACCCTCGCAGCGACTCATTTCGATACTGTATTGAAAGTATGCGCGGGTGGAGTTTCGATGCAGTGTCGAAAGTGTTTCGAGGGTGTGAACGCTGCGCCGAGGTGCGCTGGAACACAGAACCGGCGCCCGCCGCGAGTGCGACGGACGCCGGTTCCGGGCGTCGTGGTTACGGGACGATGACCGCACGCCCGCGGATCGTTCCCGCGTGCAGGTCCTCGTAGGCCTTCGGGGCGTCGTCGAGCGAGTACGGCTGCACCTCGACATCGACCTTGCCCGCCTTCGCGAGCTCGAAGACCTCGATGAGCTCGCTCCGCGAACCCCAGTACGGCACGCGCACGGCGGCGTCGTAGGCGATCGACCCGAAGCCGACGGTCGCCGAACCGCCGCCGATGCCCACGATCGTCACGTCGGCCTCCATGGCGGCGACCGCGGTGGCCGTGGCGATGGTCGGGCCTGCGCCGACGAAGTCGAACACGGCGTCGACCCCGATGCCGCCGGTCAGCTCGCGGATCTTGCCTGCAGCCGATTCGTCGCTGATGAGCGTGACGTCGGCACCGACGTGCTTGGCCAGCTCGAGCTTCTCGTCGCTCACGTCGAGGACGATGACCGTCGCACCGGAGAGCGCCTTGAGCATCTGGATGCCGACGTGACCGAGGCCACCGGATCCGATGACGACGGCGAAGGTGCCGGCACCGAGCTTCGGCAGGCTGCGCTTGATCGCGTGGTACGGCGTGAGGCCCGCGTCGGTGAGCGACACGTTCCTCACGGGGTCGAGGTCGCCGATCGGCACCAGGTGACGCACGTCGTCGACGATCATGTACTCGGCCATCGAGCCCTGGCTGCCGAGCCCGGGAGGACGGATCCCCTCGGCGACGGCGTTCGTGCAGTAGTTCTCCTTGCCCTGCGAACAGTTCAGGCAGTGGCCGCAGCCCCACGGCCCGTAGACGGCGACCGCGTCACCGATCTGCAGGCCCGTCTCGACACCCTCACCGAACGACTCGATGACGCCGGCACCCTCGTGTCCGAGCGTGAGCGGCAGCGGGTACTGCTGCGCGAGGTAGTCCTCCTCGGGGAGGCTCATGACGTAGTCGTCGGAGTGGCAGACACCGGCGGCGGTGACCTTCAGCAGGATCTCACCCGGCCCCGGTGTCGGCTTCTCGATCTCGACAACCTCGGGGGCCGAGCCGATCTTCGTGTACCGCAGTGCCTTCATGGTGAGACATCCTCCTCGAGCGTCGGAACCGCACGCCGCAGTCGCTCACTAAGCGACGTGTGTCAGATAAGTCTGACCGTTCCAGTATGCGCCTCGATCCGTCGGCCGGCACCCCGTTGACAGGCCGGGCCGTCGACACCCGTCAGGACGGTTCCCAGGCCAGGACGACGTCGAGGAGCTCAGCACGCGACAACCCGCTGTCGACCCGGAGGATCGGTTGCGGCAGCGTCGCGAGCCAGGCCTCGTGCGACGCCCGACTCCGGCCGTCGAACGCCGGGTCGTCGTAGCCACTCGCCCAGGCTCGGAACTCCCGCCACGCACGGTCGTCGTGCGATTCACCGGCCCGCCGCTCGATCTCTCGGGCCTCCAGACGCCGCAGCCGTTCCGCCGGGTCGAGGGTCACGAAGACGATCGCGTCGCACTCGGCGACGATCTCATCACCCCAGCCGGGCATGGAGCCCGACAGGACCCACGCCTCGCGTGGCACGAACAGCTCGCGCATGAGCCGCACCCGGTCCGCGTCCGAACGCTTGGTCACGTAGGGCGGGTCCGTCGGGACCCAGAAGTAGTCGTCGGCGTCGGCGTGCGGGACGGACCAGTGGTCGGCGAGCGCCCGCCCGAGCGTCGTCACGCCACTCCCGCTCGCCCCCAGCACGTGCACTCTCGATCGTCGCATCCGTCCATTCTGACGCGTCGGGCGCCGAACAGCTCAGGCGCGGTCGTGGAGGGTCAGCTGGTAGCCGTCCGGGTCGGCGAAGGTGAAGGTGCGACCGAACGGGCCGTCGATCGGCGCCGAGACGATCGTGTGCCCGTCGGCGACGAGGGCGTCGTGGATCTCCTGGACGTCCGTGGCGTGCAGCCAGATCGCCGCGCCGATCCCAGGCTGGGGCGCGGAGGCGAGATCGGTTCCGGGGACGATGTCGCGCAGGGCGAAGGCGGTCGGCGTCGTCTCGAAGACGACCGCGTGCGGCGGGCCGGCCTGCGAGCGGACGAGGCCGAGGTACTGCTCGTAGAAGGCCTGCGAGGCGTCGAGGTCGGTGACCTGAAGGGAGATGAAGTCCGGTCCGGTGACGGGCATGATGTGCATCCAATCGTATTGTGTCAGTTATCTGACACGCATCACTCTATGTCAGAATACTGACATGGGTCAAGATCGGATCGAACTGGACACGTCGCTCGGCTACCTCCTGAAGGAGGCGGCGAGCGCGCTCCGCTCGGCGATGGAGGCGGTCTTGCGGCCACTCGGCATGACGATCACGCACTACTCCTGCCTCGAACTCCTCGCCCAGCGACCTGGGCTGTCGAACTCCGAGCTCGCCCGCGGGGCCTTCGTGACCCGCCAGTCGATGAACGTCCTCTTGCAGGCCCTCGAGCGCGACGGCTTCGTCAGCCGCCCCGAACAGGCCCCCGTCGGCAAGGCGCTACCGACGCGACTCACCCCGCTCGGCCGCGAGCAGCTCGCGCAGGCGTCCGCCGCCGTGCGATCGGTCGAAGTCCGGATGCTGGGTGGCATGACCCCCGATCAGCAGCGGGAGGCGCTCGTCGTCCTGCGCAGCATGATCCGATCACTTCGCGATGACGAGGACTGAGGAGCCGATCAGTCGGTGACGGGAAGCGTCTCGACGAAGGCCTGGATCCGGTCCGCCACAGCGACCGGCACCTGCCAGGCCGTGAAGTGCGCCCCGCGATCCAGTTCCGTCCAGCTCCGGATGTCGCTGTACGCCCGCGCCGCGTAGGAGCGCGGGAGTCCGCGTTCGCCCGTCTGCACGGCGACGGTCACGGGCACCTCGATCAGCGGGAGTTCGGGCTGCTTCGGGTGGTCGCGATACGGCCGGAACGATGATCCGATGCTCTGCGTGAACCAGTACAGCGAGACCGTGGTCAGCAGCTCGTCGTCGGTCCACCAGGTGCCGTCACCCGCCCACGCGAGGAGCTTCTCCGCGATCCATGCGGCGAGGCCCACCGGTGAGTCGTTCAGGGCCGTCGCGAGGATCTCGGGCCTGGTGGCCTGCACCCGGGCGTAGGCGAGACCACGAGCCCACTCCTGGTCGTGTCGATCGAGCCAGTCCTGCTCCTCGGCGGTGAGGTCGCGGGCTCGGGACGCAGACGGGAAGGCGGCGTGCGTCGCGAACTGGCCGATGACCGATTCGGGATACAGCGCCGCGAGCCAGTCGCTCGTCGTCGAACCGACGTCCTCGCCGTAGGTGAGGTAGCTCACGTGCCCCAACACCTCGGTCATGAGCGCGTGCATCAGTTCGGCGACCACCGGACCGGTGAACGGCCGGTCCGAGAGCGGCTCCGAGAACCCGTACCCGGGCAGGGAGGGGACGACGACCTCGAAGCCGAGTGTCCGGCCGCCTCCGAGGTCGACCGTGCGTCCTGCGAGTTCCCTCGCCAGCGGCAGCATCTCGACGAAGGAGTACGGCCAACCGTGGAACGCGATCACCGGGACCGTCACCGTGACACCGCCCGGTGCCGGTAGCCGCGCGACATGCAGCCGCTGCCCGTCGACCTCCACCTCGAACTGCGGCACATCCTGAAGCTCGCGCTCGATGCGCCGCCAGTCGAAGCCGTCCTGCCAGCGGGCGACGAGTGCCCGCAACCGGTCGAGCGAGAGGGCGCTCTCCTCGCCGGCGTCACCGATCGCGGCGGGGAGGCGAACCGCGTCGAGTCGCCGCCGCAGGTCTTCGAGGTCGGCATCGGGCACCTGGATCCGGAACGAACGCATGCGCTCGACGCTAGAGCAGACGTCCGACAGGAAGGGACCATGCGCAGCGCAGGCGATTGATCAGCATGCCTTGATAGAATTTAGCTGTAGCTAACGATAGGGGGAGTCGGTGAGTACGCTGATTCGGGACACGATGAGCGCTGCGGGGACGAGCGGGGCCGAACTGGCTCGGCGCCTGCACGTCACCCCTGGGGCGATCTCACAGCTCCTGAAGTCCGAGGAGGACGCGACGATCAAGCTCGCATCGCTCGAGCGGGCACTGCGCGCACTGGGCAAGGACATCGTCATCGATGCGGTCGACTCGTCATCACCCGCCGCTCGGTTCTCGCCCGCCGGCGTCTCGAAGGCCATGAGCGACGCACTCATCGAGGGAGATCGCACGTTCGCCCTCCGTCTGCTGACGCAAGCGGTGCAGAAGGTCACGGTCGAGCCCGGCCTTGCGGCTGACCCGCTGTTCGGCAGGCCTCCACAGGAACTCCCGGACACCGGGTGGGACACCCTGTTCAGAGCCCATTACGGTCGAGCACTGCCTGATGCGCTCACATCACGATGGCCCGAGCCGACGCCGCTGCCCGAGCCATGGTTCGTCTCCCAGTTCGACAGCCTGCGGGAGCGTGCGCGCACCCGCTCGCCGGAGCACTTGCGGCGCCTCAACATCTTCATCGACGAACAGAGCCTGAGCCGCGCGTGAGCCATGAACAGCAGTTGGATCCAGGTTTCATCCGCCAGCTGATGGGGGAGCTCGAGGGCGCTTTGACCGAGCGGGAGGTGAACGGACGTATGTACGTGGTCGGAGGGGCGGCACTGGCTTTGCAGTACCCGGACGATCACGACATACGTGTGACGACCGATGTCGACGCGGTCTTCTGGCCGGACACTGAAGTACGGGAAGAAGCAGCGAGGCTGGCGGAGCGTCATTCGCTTTCGCCGACATGGTTGAACTCGAATGCGAGGCCGTTCATCCCCGACGGCCGAGGAGACGTCAGAGCACACGCTGAAGGCTTCGTCGTCGCTCTTGCAGATCCGAAGGTGCTCGTCGCGATGAAGCTCATGACCGCGGCAACGCGTGCGGCAGGCAGATCGACGCCGCCAGACCGGACCTCCTAACGAATCGGAAGAAGCAGATCGCCGTCAGGCGCCGGGTCCGTCGCCAAGCGGGCGTGCAGCTCGACATCGAAACGATCGGCGCCGTAGGCGAGCTTCTGCCGTTCGATGCCCTCAGGGAGGAAGCCGGCCCGTGTCGCGACCCCGCAGGACGCAGGGTTGTTCACCCGATGACCCAGTTCCAAGCGGAACAGCCCCTCGCGGAATGCGTGATCGGCGACCGTCCTGACCGCTCGCGTCGCGAGACCGCCGCCGCGCGCACTCGTGATCAGCCAGGAGGACAGCCACCCGGTGCCGTGTCGCCGAATTGCGGAGGCAGGTCGACGGCAGCAGCCACACCGCCGGGAGTCGACGCGGATCCACTGATGACACCGCCCGGCCTGGCGCGTACCATCGTCCGTACCGGGACTTCCCTCCCCGGTCGTGGCCCAGACCCCGCCGCCGCTCGAGCCGGCACCCGAATGTCTGGATCGCCGCGGCGGGGCTGGGTCGACGCACCGGGAGCGGGATGGCCATCTTGCGAACGGATGGGCCCTTCCGACGACACAGACCAGGCCCAGCACGTACCATGATGCGTTCCGGGCTCCCTCGCCCGGGTGTGGCCCAGACCCCGCCGCCGCTTGAGCCGGCACTCGGGTGCCTGGACCGCGGCGGCGGGGCTGGGACTGCGCATCGGTGACCGCCCCCAGGCCGCACCGGCCGGCCGGGGTCAGCCGCGGTAGTGGGCCGCCAGGCGCTCGAGACCCTCATCGATCGAGACCGCCGGCGTCCAGTGCAAGGCCGCGCGGGTCTGTCGCTGGTCGAACCAGTGCGCGGTCGACAGCTGCTCCGCGAGGAAGCGCGTCATCGGCGGCTCATCGGCGCCGGGGCGGATGCTCCACAGGCGCTCGACGAGCCCACCGGCAGCTCGGGCGACGCCGGCGGGGACACTGAAGGCGGGCGGCTTCACGCCGGCGGCACGGCAAATGCCCGCGAGCAGCTCGCCGACCGGACGCGGCTCCCCGTTCGTCACCACGAACGCCCGACCGTGTGCCGTCTCCGCGTGTTCGAGTGCCGCGGCGATGGCCGACGCCGCGTTCGCGACGTACGTGCTGTCGATGAGGGCGGTGCCGTCGTCGAGCAGGGGCAGGCGGCCGCGGCGCGCGCGATCCACGATGCGCTCGACGAGCTGCGGGTCACCCGGACCCCAGACGAGGTGCGGCCGCACGACGACGACCGCGAAGCCGCGGCGGTCCCGCGCGAGGGCGAGCAGCTCGCCCTGCGCCTTCGTGCGCGCGTACTCACCGCGAGCCGCGCCCGGATCGGCCGGTTCCGCACCCACACCCACGAGCGCCGAGCCACCGTGCGCGACGGACGGCGAGGAGATGTGGACGAACCGCGAGACACCCGCGGTCTCGGCCGCGTCGAGGACGACCTCGGCCCCGGCGACGTTGACGCGCTCGAACTCCGCCGGATCACCTGCCAACGAGACCTTCGCGGCCAGATGCACGACCGCGTCGACGCCGTCCATCGCCGACTCGACGACGGCTGCGTCGGTGATGGATCCGCGCACCTCCTCGACGTCGGTGAGTGCCGACGGTCCACGCTGCAGCACCCGGACGCGATGTCCGCCACGGAGCAGCTCGAGGGCGACCTCGCGGCCGAGCATGCCGCTCGCACCGGTGACGAGGACGGTCACGGGTTGCTCAGCCGTTCACCGGCCAGGATGCCTTCCGCCCACACCGACAGGCGCGTGCGGTCGATCTTGGAGTTGTGGCGGATGTCCGTCGGCAGCTCAGGTACGACGAACACCGCGACGAGCGGCTGCGTCGAAGCGTCCCGCACCTGCGCGGCGAGCTCCGCATCAGCGAGCCGGACCCGCTTCGTGCCCGTGGTCGTCTCGACGATCGCGACGCACTGACGGAGACCCTCGGGACCGACGCCCACGACGGCGGCGCGGCGGACGAGCGGCACCGTCTCGATCGCCTGCTCCGGTCCGACCGGGGCGATCGGTCCGTCCTGGGTCGCGATCACGTGCGGCAGACGGCCCTCGATCCAGAGGCGGCCATCGGCGTCGAGATGCCCGACGTCGCCGGTGCGGTGCCAGCGTCCGTCCTCGGCGACGTCGCGGACGGCGGCCCGGTCGGTCAGCCAGAGCCGGTCGTACTGCGACTTGAGGTGCTCGGCCGAGATGATGACCTCGCCGAGGCGGTCCGCGTCCTGCGTCGGCGCACCGGTGGCGCGTCCGGCCTCGTCGAGCGGGCTGATGCGCACGTCGACCCCGCCGATGGGAGTCCCGACGCACACCCCCGTGTGCTCGGTGTCCTCGTCGGGCAGCGTGTCGAGGGTGATGTCAGAGACGAGCAGACACTCGGTCATGCCGTACACCGCGTGTGCGGACGCGTTGGGCAGGACACCCACGAGTGCCGTGAGGAGCTGGCGGCTGACGGGTGCGCCCGTCGAGAGCACGGTCCTGACACCCTGGAGCGCCTGTCGGTCCCCTGCGTCGAGCGCATCGGCGGTCGCGACCACGTTCAGGATGGCGGCCGGCGAGAGGAAGACGATGTCGGCGTCCGTCTCGGCCACGGCGGCAGCGACCGCTCGAGCGGTGAGTGTCCGGGGCGCCGAGATGTCCATCTCCGGCGTCGAGGAACGGGCTCCGAGCGCCGGGCCGAGCAGCGCGAACGGCGCGAACCCGGTGACGAGCCCCGAGTCGGCGGTGATCGAGAAGTGCTCCGAGAGGACGTCGCGCAACGACGACAGCTGAGCATGGGTGTACTTCACGCCCTTCGCCGGGCCGGTCGATCCCGAGGTGTAGAGGATCGCCGCGAGGTCGGTCGGGCCGGGTTCGCCGGGCAGCTCAGGCGTTGCACGGGCGTCGAGCAGGTCCTTGAGGCTGTGCGAGACGCCGAGGGCCGTCGCGGTCGCGCCGGGGAGGCGGGCCGCGGAGATCTTCACACCCGGCCAGCCGAGCGCACGAGCGGCGGCGAGGCCCTTGGTCTCGCCGATGACGTAGGCGGGCCACGCGCCTCGGACCGCACGGTGGAGGCCCTTGACGCCGAGACCGGCGTCGGCGACGACCACGACCGCGCCGATGCGCAGGCAGGCGTAGATCACGGCGGTGAGCGTTGCGCCGGGCGTGACGAGCAGGGACACGCGGTCGCCGCGCCGGACGCCGATGCGGTGCAAGCCGGCGGCCAATCGCGTCACGCGGTCGTCGAGCTGCTTCCAGCTGACGCGACGGGCCGCACCCGAACCGCGCTGTTCGACGATCGCATCGCTGTCGTCGGTGCGTCGCTCCTCCAACCGCCGCCAGAGCGGTTCGACGTCGGGCTGCTCGGTCGCAGCGGCAGCGGACTCCACAGGCGTCGCTTCGACCGGCGCGCCCTGCGGCAGCCGGTCGTCGAGCCAGGCGAGCAACGACTCGGCGACCGGGGCGTCCTCGATGACGAGGTGACCCGCGCCGGCGAAACGGTGGACCTCGGCGTGCGGGAGGCGGTCGGCGAGGTCGTCGAGGTAGCGGTCGCTGAAGATCGGGTCTCGCGGACCCCACAGCATGAGCGCAGGGACGCGGAGCTGGGCGACGTCGTCGGCGAGGCGCTCGAGGCGCGGGAAGCTGACATGCTCCGGGGTCGCCGGGATGTCGGCGACGAACGCACCGATGCCGCGGCGTCGCGCAGGAGCGGAGTAGGGGCTGCGGTACGCGTCGCGGACGTCGCGATCGAGCGGCGGGGACGCGAGCGACAGCGTCGTGTCGAGGAAGGCGGTCGTCTGCACCGAACCTGCGCCGAGCATGCCGCGAGCGCCGGCGAGCCGCAGTGGCGCGGGGATCGGGGTGCCCTCCGGGTGGTGCACGGCCGTGTTGAGCAGCATCGACCCGACGAGGAGCTCAGGATGCTCGGTGGCCCAGCCGAGGGAGATGACGCCGCCCCAGTCGTGGCCGAGGGTGACGACGGGACCGGTGAGGCCGAGCGCGTCGGAGAAGGCTGCGAGGTCGGCGATCCGCTGTTCGAGGGTGCGGGTGACCTCGGTCCGCTCGGACCAGCCCATCTCGAGCTGGTCGACGGCGACGACGCGCCAGGCGGTCCCGCCGGCGTCGGCCTGCTCGACGGACCGGGTGATGAGCGAGCGCCAGAGGTACGACCAGGTCGGGTTGCCGTGGACGGCGAGGACGGTGCCGACCGGCTCGACACCGGCTTCGCTGAGCGCCTCGGCGGTGTCGAGGTAGTGCCAGTTCCTCGTCACGCCGTCGTCCGCCAGCCGACCGGGGACGTCGATGCGGCGCGAGTACCGCGCGGGGAGGCCGGGCAGACCGGCGGCGCGCACACCCATGGTCCGCAGGCCGACGTTCGCGGCGACCGTACCCGCTACCACGCGAGTTCCATGAGGCCGGTGTTCAACCCCGAGCCGACGCCCATGAGGAGGACGCGGTCGCCCTTGTTCAGGGTCGACTGCTGGTCGGCGAGGGTGATCGGGATGGAGGCCGGTCCGACGTTGCCGAGGTAGGGATAGGTGACCGGTACGCGACTGCGGTCGAGCGAGGCGGCCTTCACCATGGAGTCCGTGTGGATGGACGACACCTGGTGGGTGATGTAGCGGTCCATCTTCGACCACCGCCACGAGTCGCCGGCGGCTTCCTTCCACGCGGAGACGACGAGGTCGAGCCCGCCCTTGAGGAGTGCTCGGGCATCGGTGAACATGCCGTCGACGCTGCCGACGCAGAGGTGGTTGAACTCCGTCGCCGCGCGGGTGACGCCGCCGAGGATGCGGTGCCCCTCGGGGTGGCGGTCGGCCGGCCCGATGACGGCGGCGGCGGCCCCGGAGCCGAGGGTGAGCGAGGCGAACTCGCTCATGAAGTCGTCGCGGTCGATGGTGCTGCCACTGAGGCGCTCGATGGTGTTGGCGTGCACCTCGCTCGCGTCCTCGCCGTTGACGATGAGTGCGTACTCGATCTGGCCGGACTCGATCATCGCGGCCGCCATGGTCATGCCGGTCACGAAGCCGAGACAGGCGTTGGCGATGTCGAAGTTGATGGCCGAGCTCGGCAGGCCGAGGCCGTCGTGGATGCGGACGGCGACGGAGGGCTCGAGGTGCTGCCGCGTCACCGAGGTGTTGATCATGAGCCCGATCTGCGAGGGCGAGATGCCGGCCTCGGCGAGCGCACGGCGACCGGCCGACACCGTGGCGTCGTCCGAGTTCTCGCCGGGCCCCCAGTGGCGTCGCTCGACGACACCGGCGACGCGTCGCAGGATGCCCTTCGGGAGGCGGGCGCGTTTCATCGCACCCGCGAGACCTTCTTCGATCTCGACCGAGGTCACCACTGCGGACGGCAGCGTGCTCGCCACCGACAACATGGCCACATTGTCGAATCGGGTAGTTGCGTTTCCGGTCACGATTCCTCCGTGCCTCTGACCAGGCAGTCTTGACCGCCAGCGTCTGACGGTACTCCTCTACCCTGAACGTGGACGAATCGTGTCCCCGTTGTTGACAGCGGGTGCCCAGCCCGACAGCGAGACTCGGGCCCGCCGGAGCACCGGTGCAGGCGGGAGCCGCGATCCTGCAATCGGCACTGCCACGCGCGCAGGTCACCGCAGTAGCCTGTGGGGATGACCACCCGCCGCACCCTCGACCAGTCCTCCAAGCTGAAAAGCGTCCTCTATGAGATCCGGGGGAAGGCCCTCGTCGAGGCCGTGCGTCTCGAGGCCGACGGGCACCGCATCCTCAAGCTCAACACCGGCAACCCCGCCATCTTCGACTTCGAGGCTCCGCACCAGATCGTCCGCGACATGATCGCCGCGCTCCCCCACTCGCACGGGTACAGCGACAGCCGCGGCATCCTCTCCGCGCGCCAGGCCGTCTCCTACCGCTACGAGGAGATGGAGGGGTTCCCCCGCGTCGACCCGGAGTGGGTGTTCCTCGGCAACGGCGTCTCCGAGCTCATCACGATGACGATGCAGGCCCTGCTCGACGACGGCGACGAGGTCCTCATCCCCGCGCCCGACTACCCGCTGTGGACCGCGATGACGAGCCTCGCGGGTGGCACCCCGGTGCACTACCGCTGCGACGAAGAGGCGGACTGGGCACCGGACATCGAGGACATCCGCTCCAAGATCACGCCGAACACCAAAGCGATCGTCGTCATCAACCCGAACAACCCCACGGGTGCGGTGTACTCCCGCGAGGTGCTGGAGCAAATCGCCGGAGTCGCACGCGAGCACGGGCTGCTGCTGCTCGCCGACGAGATCTACGATCGCATCCTGTACGACGACGCCGTCCACATCCCGATGGCGACCGTCGCCCCCGACCTCCTCTGCCTCACGTTCAACGGCCTGTCGAAGACCTACCGGGTCGCCGGCTACCGGTCCGGCTGGCTCGTCATCACGGGGCCGCGCGACCACGCGCGCGGCTTCCTCGAGGGCATCACCCTCCTGGCGTCCACGCGTCTGTGCCCCAACGTGCCGGCGCAGCACGCCGTACAGGCGGCGCTCTCCGGCGTGCAGTCGATCGACGCCCTCATCGCACCGAGTGGTCGCCTGCTCGAGCAGCGCGACGCCACCTGGGCCGGCCTCAACTCGATCCCGGGCGTCTCCTGCACGAAGCCGATGGGTGCGCTCTACGCCTTCCCGCGCCTCGACCCGGAGGTCCACGAGATCCACGACGACGAGCTGCTCGTCCACGATCTCCTCGTGGCGGAGCACATCCTGCTCGTCCAGGGCACGGGCTTCAACTGGCCGGACCCCGACCACCTGCGGGTCGTCACCCTGCCGGAGGAGCGCGTCCTCACCGACGCGATCGAGCGGCTCGGCAACTTCCTGTCGTCCTACAAGCAGTAGGCGCAGCGGGCACGCACTCGGCGTCCGGCCTGCTACACCCCCAGGTACCGGCCCGGCCGGTGGTTCAGCGCGAGGATGAGGTTCAGCAGGACCGCGCCGAGCGCCGACACGAGCACGTTGAGCGGCGGCACGGCCACGAGTGACACGAGCACCACCACGGTGTCGACGGCCATGAGCACGTAGCCCGCGCGGACACCGAACCGGTCCTGAAGGATGAGCGCGACGATGTTGAACCCGCCGAGACTGGCTCGGTGTCGGAACAGGATGAGGATGCCGACGCCGCAGAGCACGTTGCCGACCACGGCCGCGTAGAACGGGTCGATGTGCCCGACCGGCAGGAACAGCGGGTGCACCCCGGACAGGACGGACACGAGCACGATCGCGCCGCCGCTCCGCAGCGTGAACACCCAGCCCTTGCCGCGGATCGCGAGCAGGAAGAACGGCAGGTTGATCGCGATGAACAGCACCGGGAACGGCACGGGTGCGAGGTAGCTGACGAGGAGCGACAGGCCGGCCGTCCCGCCGGTCACGGCCGAACCGGCCTTCAGGATGAAGAGGCCGAACGACACGACCGTGACGCCGACGAGCAGCCCGAGGATGTCCTCGACCACCCCGTGTCGAACCGGAGACGGTGCCGGGGCAGGCGTGGAGGGAGCCTGCTGCGCGCTCGACATCGCGGCGCTCGGCTGCTGGGTGCTCATTCCGCCAACGATGCGTCAGCTCATCGTGTTGCGCAACACGAGTAGAGTGCAGTGGTCATCGTGCTCGATTCCCAGACCGAGAGTGAGCAACATGCCTCATCCTGCGACCATCGACCATCTCGACGCGCGCATCCTGACCGCGCTCGACGACGACCCGTCCATGACGGCGCTCGCCCTTGCACGCTCCCTCGGCGTCGCGAGGAACACCGTCCACGCCCGCCTGCGCCGACTCGAGACGAGCGGCGCACTGGCCGCTCCGAGTCGCCGGGTGCGACTGTCGGCGCTGGGCTACCCCCTCACCGCGTTCATCGAGATCTCCATCCGGCAGGACCTCGCGACGGAGGCCTACGCGGCCCTCGAGTCGGTCCCGGAGATCGTCGAGGTGCACGCGACCACCGGAGACGCCGACCTCTTCGCGAAGGTCGTCGCGCACGACACGGAGGACCTGCACCGCATCGCCGGCGTGCTGCTCGCGGCTCCGGGTGTGGTCCGGACGAACACGAAGGTCTCGCTCATCGAGGTCATCCCCTACCGAGCGTCGACCCTCCTCGATCGCCTCGCCGTGGGGCCGTCAGCACGCTGAAGCCGTCAGCGCGCTGAACGGGCACGCACCACGGCGGCCGTGCCCGCGGCGATCGCGACGACCGTGCCGTAGCCGAGGACCGTGGCGTGGAGCCCGATGGCCGAGGCGAGGAGACCCGCGATGACGGCCGGGACCCCGAAGGACAGGTAGGCGACGATGTACAGCGCGGCGAACAGCTCCGCGCGTTCGTCGGCCGGCGCGAGCGGGACGAGTGAGGCGATCGTGCCCATGAACGCCGTGCCGAACCCGGTTCCGGCGATCACGACGGCGACCACCGCGATCGGGAGCGACCCGAGGATCAGGGCGACGAGCAGGAGCACGGTCCCGGCGGACAGTGCGGAGGCGCCGTAGACGGCCGCGACGACGGGTCGGCGACGGTGCAGCACCGCGGCGGCGACGGCCCCCGCGGCCGGCAGCAGCCCGATGAGCAGTGCCCCGCCGAGCTGGCCGTCCACGCCGAGCTCCGTGTGCATGATGCTCGGCCCGAGGGAGAGGAACAGGCCGCCGGTCGCCCACCCGCCGAGGACGATCGGGATGCTCACGACGAACAACCGTCGGGCGTCGACGGGGACGGCTGCGCGAGGTCGGATGGCACGGGCCCATCCGGGAGCGCGGGCGGAGGTCTCCGGCACGATCCAGATGGACACCGCGATGAGCAGGTAGGCGACCGCCAGCGGCAGGAACGTCCAGCTCGACGGATCGGCGACCGTCTGCAGGAGGACGCCCGCGAGGATCGTGCCGGAAGCGAGACCGATCATCGGCGCGATGGCGTTCAGGAGGGTCGCCGCCCGTGGTCGCTCGGGCGGGGCCAGATCGATGATGGTCGCCGACAGTGTGGAGAGTAGCGCCCCACTG
Organism: Plantibacter sp. H53; assembly: GCF_001650455.1. Taxonomy (NCBI): domain Bacteria; kingdom Bacillati; phylum Actinomycetota; class Actinomycetes; order Micrococcales; family Microbacteriaceae; genus Plantibacter; species Plantibacter sp. H53. Next base: position 26,954 of record NZ_LWCT01000024.1, on the reverse strand, counting down.
GCGAGGCCTTGGAGCACGCGGGCGAGGTACAGCAGCGCTCCGGAGTCGACGTGCCAGAGGAGCAGCATGCTCGCGGCGAGCACGACGAACCCTGCGGTGATCACCGGGCGGCGTCCGAGATGGTCCGAGACCGAACCGATCGTGAGGAGTGCGACCAGCAGGGCGAGCGCGTAGGCCGAGAAGGCGATGGTGACGCCGATCGGGCCGATGCCGAGCCGCTCCTGGAGCTCCGGGTAGAACGGTGACGGAGCGCTGGCGCCGGCGAGCATGAGCGTGCTGCCGAGCCCCGCGAGGACGAAGCCGAAGCGACGGCGAGGCAGCACGGGCGCGCCGGCAGCCGCGGAGGGCACGGGTCGGGTCGGGGGTGACGGGGTCGTCGTCTGCACGGGCGGGCATCCTTTGGTTCCAAAAATGTCGAACGATTGGACGATACGCGCTTTCCGCTGATTGTTCAACTATTATCGAACCATGCCTGCACCCGCCGATCTCACCCACCCCGACCGCGAGGCGATCGAGCTGCCGGCCGTGCTCTTCGCGCTCAGCGATCCCGACCGGCTCGAGATGGTGCGGCAGCTGCGGGACGGCCCGATGGACGCTGCGAACTGCACCGCCCTCGACCCCACGATCCCGAAGTCGACGAAGTCCCACCTCATGAAGGTGCTCCGCGAGGCCGGCGTCATCCGGAACGAGCCGAACGGTCGCCACCGCACACTCACCCTGCGGCGCGACGACCTCGACACCCGGTTCCCGGGCCTCCTCGACGCCGTCCTCGACGCCGACTGACCGGCACTCCCACCCCTCGGGTTCGCAGCCCGTGGACGGGAACTGCCAGAATTGGCGGCGCGGTGATCCACCGCACACACGGGACAGGGGGCTGGGGAACATGGGAACGCTGCGATACGGGAACGAAGCACTCGAACTCGAGGACCGGACCCTCGCCCACGTGCAGATGGTCGTCGTCTCCAAGCTCCGCAAGGGTGAGGCGTTCCTCCTCTCGTGGACCATCGACCCCGCACACGGCTCGGGCCGCTACGCGATCTGGATCGAGACCGGCGTCCCCATCGTCTTCCGGTTCACCGGTTCCCGCCCGGTCTCGCTCAACCGCGCCTGGTTGCAGGCCATGCTCGACCGCACCTACACGCCGGCGGGGCTCGAACTCATGCCGGAGACCGACTACCCGGAGCTGGCCGCCGACAACTGAGGCGCGGCAACCGGAACGACCGCGAGTAGCACAAGCGATCCGACCGTTCAAGCATCGGCCGTCCGACACGTGCTCGATTACCATCGGATCATCGAAGGTCGGGGACTTCTGAGAGTCGGCTCGAGCGGTGCCTGGAGGGCCCGCAGCGCGCGGTCGAAATCGTCGAAGACATTCGGAGGCGGGTCACACGGATCAGACCGTGCGGCCCGCCTCGCTGTTTCACATGAGGCCAGGTGGAGCCGGCCGAGTGGCCTGCCGGCTCATCGACGGCTCGGCGCCACCGTTCAGTGCTGCGGCTGCCCCTCGGGCTCGGTGCGATCGATCGAGTCGACGGCCTCGCGCATGCGGTCGAGGAAGTCGACGATGCCGGCCGCCATCTCGGGGTCGATCCCGGTGGTGGCCTCCATCATGCGGTGGTGCATGTGACTGAGCGTCTTGCGGACCTCGGCGTCGGCGAAGTCGGTGGTCGAGACCGTGACGCGACGGCGGTCGGTCTCACTCGGCTGCCGGACGACGTGACCCGCCGCTTCCAGGCGGTCGAGCATGACCGTGACCGACGAGGTCTTGATGCCGAGGTAGGCACCCAGATCGGTCGGACTGACCAACCGGTGCTCCTGCTTGGCCCGCAACATGAAGCGCAGGGCCAGCAGATCGTTCTCGCCCATGTGCATCTCGTCGCGCGTGCGACGACGCATGGCGGCCTCCGCCGCGCGGTACAGGCGCATGGCTTCGAGGATGTGGCGGCCACGCTCGTGCTCGTCCTGCTCGTACCAGTAATGCTGCGCTTCAACGGCTTGGGCGGTCATGAAGTTCAACAGTAGTGGTTCTCGTAACGAGTTTGTCTAGCGGAGTCCGAATCGCAATGTCAAGTGGGGTACATGCAGACGCATGAATCACTAGATTCTCTAACAACACGACAGTTGAGCAAGGAGTAGTCATGAGCACGGTGCTGGAGCGAGGCACGACGACCACGGTCGCCTGGGCTGAGCCGGACGCGACCCTCTGGGTCGCCTCGATCGACGGCGAGTACGCCGGCATGGTCGAGTTCCGGGACGGCCGTTTCGTCGCCGCCTCGAGCACCGGTAAGGACCTCGGGGTCTTCGTCTCCCTGCTCCGTGCCAAGGAGGCGGTGGAGAACGGCCCGGCGAGGACGCTCCAGTTTCCGTACGTCGCCACGGTCGCCGCGTCCGCGATCGTGTCCGCGACCGCCGTCGCCCTCACCGCGTTCGCCGTCCTCTAGCCACACCGTGAAGCGCTCGCTCGAGGTCCTCTCGGACGGCATCCTCGCCGAGCGCGCGGCCGACGGAGACGTCACCGCCTTCGAAGTCCTCGTCTTCCGGCACGGTTCCCTCATGCGCGCCTACGCCGTCCGCGTGCTGGGCAACCAGTCGGAGGCGGAGGACGTCGTACAGGACGTCCTCATCCAGGCTTGGGGTCAGCTGGACCGGCTGAACGACCCGAACGCGGTGAAGTCCTGGCTGATGCGCATGGTCTCGAACCGGGCGATCGACCGCATCAGGCGCCGCCGCGAGCACAGCGAGATCGAGGATTGGAATGCACCCGCCCCGTCCCATCAATCCCCGGAACGGGTCGTCGAGGTGCGCATGCAGATGAGCGCACTCGCTTCGGTCCTGGACCGACTCCCCGCCATGCAGCGTGAGTGCTGGATGCTGAAGGAGACGGGCGGGCTGTCGTACGTCGAGATCGCCGAATCGCTCGGGGTCCCGGCGTCGACGGTGCGCGGGCAGCTCGCGCGGGCCAGACAGACCGTCCTGCGGGAGATGGAGGTGTGGCGATGAACGACGACGACCACGAGTCCATGCTCGACGGTCTGGCAGGTGCCGACCTCGACGGGCACACCATCGACGAGCTCTCCGACTACCTCGACAGCGGCCGCGAGCCCCTCGACCCCGACATCGAAGCCTCCCCCGGCTGCCAACTCGCCCTCGACGCCCTCCTCCGGCTGCGCACCCAGACCTGGGCGCTGCTCAAGTCGGAGGCCGCGACGCACTCCGAGCAGGACCGCTCCTGGATGCACGCGGTGCTCCAGAACATCTCGCTCGAGGCGCACGCCGGTCGGGACATCCCGCTCAGGCATCCGGACCCCGAGGTGCACCTGCGCATCACGGAAGGTTCGGTCCGCACCCTGATCCGCGGGGTGGGTGACAGCGTCGGCGGGGTCATCGTCGGTCGCGTCCGCCTCGACGGCGATGTGACGACCCTGGACGCGCCCGTCACGGTGGCGATCACCGCCTCGGCCGCGTTCGGCAACAACCTCGAACGACTGTCGCAGCTCATCCGGGATCGCGTCGTCGCGGAACTCTCCACGCACACCGAACTCAACGTGGTCGCCGTCGACGTCACGATCATCGACATCCACACGCAGCGCGTCGCCCGGCCGGAGGACTCCTGATGGACACCGATGCCGCACTCTCGCAGCAGCTCACCGCCGTCGTCGCAGCGACACCGGGGGTCACCACGGTCTACGCGACCGGGTCGCCGATCCGTGTGGTCCTGCGGACCGTCGCCGATGCGGTCGGTCCTGACGACGAGGAACCCGCGAAGGTGGCCGTCGGTCGCGAAGCAGACGGTGCGCTGACGATCGGCGTGACCATCGGCGTGACCGACGGCGCTCCGGTGCCGGCGACCCTCCGCCTCGTCGGCGATGCGATCCGCGGGGTGCTCGCGACGTCGAGGGAGGGGACACCGATCCATGAGATCGACGTCCGCGCCTGCCGGATCGAGGACACAGCACCGCTGGGAACGCCGTTCACCGGCTCGGCGACCACGCTGTAGACCCCGTCAGACGGGCGCCGGCTCCTGCTGCGCCGTGGGTGCCGTGCCGGTCGTCCGCGCACGGTGGCGACGTTCGATCGCCTGGCCGACATAGCTCGCCACGATGATCAGCGCCGCACCGAGCACACCGAGCGGGCCGATCACCTCCCCCGCGATGAGCACGCCGACGAGGAGCGCCCAGACGGGTTCCGTCCCCATGAGGATGCTCGCGCGCGAGGCCGAGGTCCGCCGCACCGCCCACAGCTGGACGACGAAGGCGAACACTGAGCACAGGAGGCCGAGGAACAGCACGTCCAGCCATCCGCGCACGTCGAGCCGGGTGACGGCCGCGGCGAGCCCGTCACCGGCGATGAGGCTGAACGCGCCGGCGCACACGAGCATCTGGACGAAGACCACGCCGAGCGTGCTGTCGGTGCGGCCTCGGGTCAGGTGCGCGCTCGACGTCACGTGCACCGCGCGGACGACGGCGGCGGCGATCACGAGCGCGTCACCCGCGGTGGGTGCGCGGAGGCCGCCGTCCGACACGAGCAGCGCGACACCGACCACGGCTGCGACCGCGGCGACGAAGTAGGACCTCGGGAGCCAGGACCGCGAGGCGACACCGTCGAGCACCGGCGTCATGACGAGCGCGAGGCTGATGAGCAGCCCGGCGTTCGTCGCCGAGGTCAGGTGTACGCCCCACGTCTCGAGGCCGATGATCGCGGCCTGCGAGCAGCCGAGTGCCGCCGCGATCAGCAGGCCCCGTCCGCGCGGCAGGCGCTCCCGCCGCACGAGGCAGATGAGCCCGATGGCGATCACCGCCGCCAGGAAGCGCAGGGCGACCGCGGCCGGCACACCGGTGACGGCCGCGAGGTCCTTCGCCGCGAGGAAGCTGGCGCCCCAGACCGCTGCGACCCCGACGAGCAACACGTCGACGATGAGTTCGGAGGGTGCGCGGCGAGCCATGCCGCTACTCTCCAGGAGACGGACACGACAGAACAACGGCCAGTGTCTGGATCGACGATGAAGGAATCACTTATGGATCCTGCCCGCCTCCGGCTCCTCCGCGAACTCGGCGACCGCGGGAGCGTCGCTGCGGTCGCCGCGGCCATGCACGTCAGCGCCTCGGCCGTGTCGCAACAGCTCGCCGCGCTGCAGGCCACCATGCCGGTGCCCCTCACCGAGAAGCACGGGCGTCGACTCGTCCTCACCGAGGCCGGCGAAGCCCTCGCCATCGCCGCCGCGCGCGTGGAGGAGGCACTCGCCGAGGCCAGGGACGCCGTGGACTCCTTCCTCCAGCACGAGCAGCGCCCCGTGAGCGTCTCCGCGTTCCACAGCGCTGGGCTGGCGTTCTTCGGACCGCTGCTCGCGGGCGGTCCCGTCCCCGGAGTCGATGCGACCGGTCCGGTTCCGCGGCTCCTCCTCGCCGACGCCGACGTCGCGCAGGACCGCTTCGCCGGTCTCACCGCCGACTACGACCTCGTCATCGCCCACCGCCTCCCGCACGAGCCGGCGTGGCCGCTCGACCGCCTCGTCGTGACGCCGCTGCTCGTCGAGCCCCTGGACATCGCGATGCACGAGACGCATCCGCTGGCCGCACAATCGGAGGTACGGCCGGAAGATCTGCGGGACGAACGCTGGATCTCGACGCACGAAGGGTTCCCGCTCGCCGGCGTCCTCCACCATTTGGGCGCTCTGAGCGGACGGGCGCCGCGGATCGACCACCGCATCAACGAGTTCTCGGTCGCCGCCCAGGTGGTCCGCACCGGAGCTGCGATCGCCGTCATGCCGCGCACCACGGCGGCGCCGTTGGCCGTCGACGGCATGATCCTCCGACCGGTCGCCGGCGCGGTCCTCGCCCGGCACGTCGACGTCCTGGCCAGACCGGAGGCGATGGCGCGGTCCGCGGTCCGGTCGGTGCTCGCCAGTCTCCAGCGCGTGGCCGCCGACGCGGCACGCTGAGCTCGTATCAGCCCTCCGACGAGACGTCCACCCCCAGTCGCCCGACGCCAGGGAGGCGCAGGGTGGACGGACAACGACGAAGGAGCATCCATGCGCGCACTCACGTACCAGGGTCGCCGGTCGGTGTCGGTCGAGACCGTCCCGGACCCCGCGATCACCGCCCCCACCGATGCGATCATCCGTGTCACCTCGGCGGCCATCTGCGGCTCCGACCTCCACCTCTACGAACTGTTCGGCCCGTTCCTCGACCGCGGTGACGTCCTCGGCCACGAGACGATGGGTGTCGTCGAGGCCGTCGGCTCCGAGGTCACCCGCGTCGCGGTCGGCGACCGGGTCGTCATCCCCTTCACCATCGCGTGCGGCGAGTGCTTCATGTGTCGCAACGGGCTGCAGTCGCAGTGCGAGACGACCCAGGTGAAGGAGCACGGCAGCGGCGCCTCCCTGTACGGCTACACGAAGCTCTACGGCCAGGTGCCGGGCGGACAGGCCGAGTTCCTGCAGGTCCGGCTCGCCGACGCGAACTGCATCGTCGTCGGTCGCGACCTGCCCGACGAGTCCTACCTCTACCTGAGTGACATCCTCCCGACCGCCTGGCAGGGCGTCGAATACGCCGGGGTGCCGGACGGCGGCTCGATCACCGTGCTCGGCCTGGGCCCGGTCGGCCAGCTCGCGGCTCGCATCGCCAAGCACCGCGGTCTCGAGGTCTTCGCCGTGGACCCGGTGCCGGAGCGCCGTGCCCTCGCCGAGCGCCACGGCATCCGTGCCCTCGACCTCTCGGACGACCTGGTCGCGGAGCTCCGCGACGCCACCGGTGGACGCGGCCCGGACGGGGTCGTCGACGCCGTCGGCATGGAGGCCCATGGGTCACCGATCGCGGCTGCGGCACAGACGGCCGTCGGCGTGCTGCCCGACGCGCTCGCGCGACCGGCCATGGAGCACGCCGGCATCGACCGGCTCGCCGCCCTGCACACCGCGCTCGAGCTCGTCCGCCGTGGCGGCGTCGTGTCCCTGAGCGGCGTCTACGCCGGTGAGGCGGACATCATGCCGATGAAGTCGATGTTCGACAAGCAGGTGTCGCTCCGGATGGGTCAGTGCAACGTCGCCCGCTGGATCCCGACGCTGCTCCCCCTCGTCGAGGACAGCACCGACCCGCTCGGCGTGCTCGACCTCGCGACCCACCGCGTGTCGCTCGCCGAGGCTCCGGCGATGTACGAGACCTTCCAGAAGAAGGAGGACGGCTGCATCAAGGTCGTCCTGAAGCCGTCGGCGTAACCGCCCACTGACACGAAACGACCCGCGCCGATCATTCGGCGCGGGTCGTTTCGTGTCAGGCGGTCAGCAGTGCGTCAGAGCCCGGTCACCAGTCCGTCGGACCGGCGCTCCCCGCCTCGTACTCCTCGAGCGGCGTCTCGCCGGCGGCCCAGGCGGTGACGACCGGGGTGACGATGCGCCAGCACTGCTCGGCGATGTCGCCGCGCACCGACAGCAGCGTGTTCTCCTGCAGGAGGCCGGCGAGCACCTGCGCGTAGGCGCTCAGGGTCGCGGCACCAGGGTCCGCCTCGAGCTCGACCCGGCGCAGGCCGTCGACGTCATCGGCCCCGGTCACGATGAGGTCGAGGTGCACCGCACCGCCCTTGAGTGACATCCGGAGGACGGTGTCGGCGTGTCCGTCGGGAGCGTCGAGCCCCGTCGGCGCGGCCGAGCGGCGGAAGTGGACGGCGACCTCGCGGCGCGGGTCGCCGATCCCCTTGCCGGAGCGCAGGACGAACGGCACCCCCTGCCAGCGCGGGGTGTCGACCTGGAGCAGGAGCTGTGCGAGCGTCTCCGTCTCCCGGGAGGCGTCGACGTCGGGCTCGTCCACATAGGAGGGGAAGAGCCGGTCGCCGACCCGACCCTCGGTGTACCGGGCGCGACGGGCGGTCGACGGGTCGTCCTTCCACAGCCGGACGGCTCCGAGGACCTCGGCGATGCGGTCGTGGACGTCGGTCGGCGTCACCGCGTCCGGCCGCTCCATCGCGGTGAGCGCGAGGACCATCAGCAGGTGGCTCTGCAGCATGTCGCGGAGCGCGCCGGTCTGGTCGTAGAACGCCGCACGACCCTCGAGCCCCAGCTCCTCGTCGTAGAGGATCTCCACCTTCTCGATCTGTTCCGCGTTCCAGCCCGCCTCGAGGAGTCGGTTGCCGAAGCGGAGGCCGAGCATCCCGAGGACGGTCGCGTTGCCGAGGAAGTGGTCGATGCGCCACAGACGCTCCTCCGGCACGACGTCGGCGAGCGCCGCGTTGAGCGCCTGGGCGTCGGCGAGGTCGTCGCCGAAGGGCTTCTCGATGGCGATGAGGAGGTCGTCGGGCAGGTCGATCTGCGCGAGCGCCTCGGCGACCTTGCGCCCGGCGGACGGCGGGAGCGCGATGTAGAGGATCGGTGAGCCGGTGCAGGCGTCGAGCAGTGCACGCAGTTCGTCGGGGTCGGAGGCGTCGGTCGGGATGAACTCCGTCGTCGACACCAGCGCGTCGACGGTCCGGGCCCCGATCCCGGCGTCCTCGAGGCTGGCGCGGACGGTCGCACGCCACTCCTCGTTCGGCTGCGGCGTGCGGGCGGCACCGATGATCTGTAGCGAGATGTCGCGTGCGGCGTCGACGACCTCGCCGAGGCCGGGGATCAGGAGCCGCTTGGCCAGGTCGCCGTTGGCACCGAGGATCGCGATGGTGCGCTTCGTCGGTTCCAGCGACTCCGCGTCCGGGATGCCGGGTACGGTGTCGGGATCGGGCTGGGTGGTGGTGTCGGACTGGTCGCTCATGGTTCCATCCTGACCGAGCGCCGGATGATCGTCGTGGGGTTGCGCACGCCCGCACCCGGGTCACTGAGCCCCACTCGGTCACCGAGCCCCACTCGGTCACCGAGCCCCACTCGGTCACCGAGCCCCACTCGGTCACTGAGCTTGTCGAAGTGCAGGGACCGGAACGCCGCCCGCGCTACGCCGAGTCGCGGACCACGAGTTCCGTCGGGAGCGTGATCGCCGCGGGACGCTCGCCCTCGATGACCTGCAGGAGGAGGCGCACCATCTCGGCGCTGATCCGCTCGAACGGCTGACGCATCGTCGTGAGGGCCGGGTCGGTGCCGACCGCGATGCTCGAGTCGTCGAAGCCGCCGACGGCGACGTCCTCCGGCACGCGTCGGCCGGCGGTTCGCAGAGCGTCGATGGCGCCGGCGGCCATGCGGTCGTTGGCCACGAAGACGGCGTCGATCGTCGGGTCGGCCTCGAGTAGCTCGCGCATCGCCGCCTCACCACTCGCGCGGCCGTAGTCGCCGTGCCGGACGAGCCGGGCGTCGTACGCCTCGCCGAGTTCGAGCCGGTAGCCCTCGAGCCGTGTGACGCCGCCCGGGGTGTCCTCGGGTCCGGCGATCGTCGCGATCCGCGTCCGGCCGAGCCCACGCAGGTGCGCGACCATCTCTCGGGCGCCCTCGAGGTCGTCCGCGGCCACGTACCCGAGGCGCTTCTGGAACCCGAGCGGGATGCCGCACGCGATGGCCGGGACCTTCGAGTCCACGATGTCGCTGATGAGCCGCTGTCCGCTGTGCGCCGAGACGAGCAGCACGCCGTCGACGTGACCCGCCTCGATGTAGGCGAGAGCCCGCTCCTGCTCGGCAGCACTGCCCGCCATGATGAGCACGAGCGACAGCTGCCGTTCGGCGAGCGCCTGCGCGGCCCCCGTCAGCAGCATCGAGAAGTTCGGGTCCTCGAAAAGCAGCTGGTGGTCCTCGGTGAGGAGGAACGCGACCGATCCGGTGCGGTTCGTCGCGAGGCTCCGCGCGTGCGGGTTCACGCGGTAGCCGGTCTTCCGGATCGCCGCGTCCACCGCCGCCTTCGCGTCCTGGCTGACCCAACGCCCGCCGTTCAGCACCCGCGACACCGTGCCGCGGGAGACACCGGCGGCCTCCGCGACGTCGTCGATCGTCGGGCGCCGACGGGACGGGACGGTGGTCATCCCGTCAGCCTAGTGCTGAGGCTTCGCGCACGACGGCGGCACGTTCCGCTGCCACCGCGCGGGCCACGGCGGCTCATGCCTTCACGGCACCGGCCGCGAGGTCCACCCGCCAGAAGCGCTGCAGGATGAGGAAGATCAGGATGAGCGGCACGATGGCGAGCAGGGCACCCGTGATCACGAGGGTGTACAGCGCGGGGGCGGAGGCACCCTGGTTGAGCAGCCCGTTGAGGCCGACGGTGATCGGGAACAGCGAGTCGTCGCCGAGCATGATGTACGGCAGCATGAAGTTGTTCCAGATGGCGACGAACTGGAACAGGAAGATCGTCACGAGTCCGGGCAGCATCATCGGCATCGCGATGCGTCCGAAGATGCGGAACTCGCCCGCGCCCTCCGTCCTGGCCGCCTCGATGACGTCGGTCGGCACCGCTGCGGCCGCGTAGATGCGGGCGAGGTAGATGCCGTACGGGCTGATGATCTGCGGCAGGAGCACACCCCAGAAGGTGTTCGTCAGCCCGACGTTCGCGAGCAGGAAGTACTGCGGGATCGCGAGGATGACCCCCGGCACGAGCACGCCCATGAGCAGGATGCTGAAGACGGTGCGCTTGCCCGGGAAGTCGAACTTGGCGAGCACGTAGCCCGAGATCGCGGAGACCCAGGTGGAGGCGATGGCGCCGATGCCCGCGTAGAGCGCGGTGTTCACCATCCAGCGCCAGAAGAGTCCGTCGCGGTACTGGGTCAGCTCGACGATGTTGTCGAACAGATGGGTGCTCGGCACGAGGGTGAAGGTGGAGAACAGTTCGCCGCTGCTCTTCGTGGATGCCATGAGCACCCAGAAGACGGGGAAGAGGCAGTAGATCGCGCCGAGGATGAGGATGCCCGTCGAGATGCCGCTGGGCCGGTCGGAGCGCATGGTCGTGCTGCCGGCGCGTTCGCGGCGTCGCGCACCGGCGGGTCGGTCGAGTCGAAGCGTGGTCATGGTGTCAGTCCTCCTGACCGAAGGCTCGCTTCTGCACGACCCGGAGGAAGAGGAAGGAGACGATGAAGGTGGCGACGGCGATGATGATCGAGGTCGCGGCGGCCGAGTAGATGTCGTCACGGGTGAACGCGTCGCGGTAGACGAGCATGAGCGGCGACCAGCTCGTGGAGAGGCTGTTCGTGAGTGGCCGCAACGTCGTCGGCTCGGCGAACACCTGCAGGGTGGCGACCATCGAGAACAGGGCCGTCATGACGAGCGCTGGGGCGACGATCGGGATCTTGATCCGCAGTGCGATCTGGATCTCGCTCGCGCCGTCGATGCGGGCGGCCTCGTAGATCTCACTCGGCACGGCCTTCAGCGAGGTGTAGATGACGATCATGTTGAAGCCGACGCCACCCCAGAGGGCGATGTTCGCGATGCCGAAGATGATGGTCCCCGAGGACAGGATCTCCGGGGCGTCCCAGCCGAGGCTGTCGAAGATCGCGTAGAAGGGGCTCACGGCCGGGAGGTAGAGGAAGCCCCAGAGCAGCGAGCTGATCACCGCGGGCACCGCGTACGGCAGGAAGATCGAGATGCGCGAGAACGAGACCGCCCGGGTGCGACGGGAGTCGAGCAGCAGCGCGAAGAGCAGGGCGAGTCCGAGCATGCACGGGATGAGGATGAGGCCGTACAGCAGCACGCGTCCGACACTCGCCGCGAACTCCGGGTCGTTGAATGCGCCGAGGTAGTTCTCGAAGCCCGCGAAGGCGGTCGTACGAGCACCGGAGCCGAGGCCGAGCCCCGTGACCTGCTTCTTCTGGAAGCTCAGGAACAGCGTGTAGACGATGGGCGCCGCCATGAACACGAGGAACAGGATGATGCCGGGGGCGAGCATCGCGTACGGGATGAGCACCCGACTCTTCAGGTTCTTGCGCGATCGGGCCGGCGGACGCGAGCCCGTCGGCGGATCCTGGGTGGGCCGGATCGTGTCCAGCGCGGATGGTGCAGCCATGCCGATTCCTTGGGTCGAGGGCGGGAGCGGGGCCGGCTCGATGAGCCGGCCCCGTGGGACTACTTGACCGAGAAGCCGCTCTTCTTCAGGTCGTCGATGGTGATGGACTGCATCGCGGCGACGGCGTCGGAGAACGCCTGCGCGGTCTTCGCTTCGGCCGCCTTCGCGAACTCGTCGTTGTAGGCGCTGAAGGCGACGTTGACGTTCGGGCCGTAGGTGAACGGCGCGACGGTCTCGGAGGCCTTCGACGCGATGTCGTAGAAGTCGCTCTGCTGGCTGAAGAACTCGGGCGACGTCTTCAGGGCGTCGGCGGCGACCTTCGTCGCGGCCGGGTAGACCCCGGACACGTCGGCGAGCGCGGCGACGGCCTTCGGGTCGGTGTTCAACCAGGTGGCGAACTCGACGGCGGCTTCGGCGTGCTTCGACTGCGTGGTCACCGCGGTGGACGACCCACCCCAGTTGCCGTTGGAGGGCTTCGAGGCGTCCCACTGCGGCAGCTCGGCCGCGGTCCACTTGCCGGCCGTGTCGGGGGCGTTGCCGCCGAGGACGCCGGGTGCCCAGACGGAGGAGATCCAACCGACCTGCGAACCGTCGTTCAGCCCGGCGTTCCACTCGGGCGTGTACATCGGCTTGTTGTCGATCGCGCCCTCCTCGACGAGTCCGCCCCAGTACGAGGCGACCTGCTCGGTCGGGCCGGCGTCGATGTCGACTCCCCAGCTGTCGCCGTCGATCGACCACCACGAAGCACCCGCCTGCTGCGCGAGTCCGGCGAACCAGCCCGCGTCGTTCGCGGAGAAGGTGCCGAGGTACTTCGTCGGGTCGGCCTGGTGGACGGCCCGGGCGACCTGTGCGTACTCGTCCCACGTCGTCGGCACGCTGAGGCCGAGGCTGTCGAGGATGTCGGTGCGGTAGTAGGCCATCATGGGGCCGGAGTCCTGCGGGACGGCGTAGACCGCATCGCCACCGAGCGTGACCGAGTTCCACACGCCGTCGGAGAAGTCGTCCTTGAGATCGGCTGCGCCCTGCTTCGAGATGTCGGCGAGCGCGTCGGACGCCACGAGCGTCGGGATCTTCTGGTACTCGGCCTGGATGAGGTCGGGAGCGCCACTGCCGGCCTTGATGGCCGTGAGCAGCTTGGTGATGGCGGGGTCGCCGCCGTCCTGCTTCTGCACGACCACCTGGATGTCGGGGTGGTCCTCGTTCCACAGCTCCACGACCTGCTCGAGGTTGGGCGCCCAGGCCCAGTAGGTGAGTTTGACGGGGCCGGACTCCGTGCCGCCCGAGGATGCCGAGCATCCGGAGAGCAGTAGGGCCGTCGTGGCGACCGTGGCGATGCCGATGTGGCGAAGCGTGCTGCGCATTCGTCCTCCTTGTCGAAAGCTGGGGCGCTCTGGTGCGGGGCAGCGACGCTTCGATGGAGAACGTCGTTGTACCTGTGAGCGGTTACAGTTATTCACAACCGTTTAACGTTGTCAACATCGAAAATCCTGCGAAACCTGTCGCCCGAGTCTGTGATAGAACTGGGAGCGCACACAGCCAGGCGATCGAATGGATCCGCTCTCGGCCCACTGAGTCACAGGAGACGCAGCATGACCATCGAGCTCGACCCGCTCACCGCACGGGCCACCTGGATCCCCGGCACCACCGGCCTCCGCTACGGCGGCGACTACAACCCCGAGCAATGGCCACGGGAGACCTGGCTCGAGGACATCGCCCTCATGCAGGCGGCCGGTGTCGACCTCGTGAGCGTCGGGATCTTCTCCTGGGCGGTCCTCGAACCGCGCGAGGGCGAATACGACTTCAGCTTCCTCGACGACATCATCGGTCTGCTGCACGAGGCCGGCATCTCGGTCGACCTCGCGACGCCGACGACGGTGCCACCGGCCTGGTTCTGGAAGCGCCACCCCGAGGCTCACCCGGTCACCCGCGAGGGACTGCGACTCGGCCACGGCTCACGCGGCATCGCGAGCCCCAGCTCCCCCGCCTACCGTCGCGCTGCAGCCGCGATCACCGAGCAGCTCGCCGCCCGCTACGGATCGCACCCGGCCGTCGTCCTCTGGCACGTGCACAACGAGTACGGCGCACCGATCAGCGAGGACTACTCCGACGGCTCGGTGCTCGCCTTCCGGGCGTGGTTGCAGCGGCGTTACGGCTCACTCGAGGCACTCAACGCCGCCTGGGGCACCCGCTTCTGGGGCCAGGACTACGGCGAGTGGGACGAGATCGACGCACCGCGCGTCTCGGCCTCCGTCGTCAACCAGACGCAGCGACTCGACTTCGCCCGCTACACCTCGGACATCCTGCTCGAGTGCTACGTCGCCGAGCGCGACATCATCAAGCGGTACGCACCGGAGACCCCGGTGACGACGAACTTCATGGCCACGAACTGTCGCTCGATCGACTACTGGGCGTGGAGCCGTGAGGTCGACATCGTCGCCAACGACTACTACCTCGTCGCGGAGCGGGAGGACAACCACATCCTGCTCGCGCTCGACTCGGACCTCACCCGCTCGCTCGCCGGCGGCGACCCGTGGATCCTCATGGAGCACTCCACCTCGGCGGTGAACTGGCAGCCGCGCAACATCGCGAAGCGCGCAGGCGAACTCGCCCGCAACAGCGCCAGCCACCTGGCCCGCGGGGCCGACGCGATCCTCTACTTCCAGTTCCGCGCCTCGCGGTACGGCGCGGAGAAGTTCCACTCGGCGATGCTCCCCCATGCCGGCACGGAGAGTCGCATCTGGCGTGAGGTCATGGCACTCGGTCACGACCTCGGCAAACTGGACGAGCTGGTGGGCTCCCGGGTGCGCAGCGAGGTCGCGATCCTCTGGGACGTGCAGTCGTTCTGGGCCCAGGACCTCGAGTGGCGCCCGTCGGTCGAGCTCGACCATCGCGAGCGCGTCGAGGCCTATTACGCCGCCCTCTGGCGGGCTGGCGTCACCGTCGACTTCGTGCACCCGCACGACGACCTGAGCGGCTACCGCCTCGTCCTCGCCCCGTCGTTGTACCTGGCGGACCGCGAGACCTCCGCCGCCCTCACCGCGTACGTCGAGGGCGGCGGCGCCTTCGTCGTGTCGTACTTCTCGGGCGTCGTCGACGAGCACGACGCCGTCTGGGAGGGTGGCGCACCGGGAGCGTTCCGTCGGGTGCTGGGCCTCTCGGTCCCGGAGTTCCTGCCGTTGCACGAGGGAGAGACCGTCCAGCTGGACGACGGACGGACCGGCTCGAGCTGGAGCGACGACATCGTGCTCGAGGGAGCCGAGGCCGCGTCGGGCTACGTCACCGGCCCCGCCGCCGGTCAGCCCGCGGTGACCCGCAACCGGTTCGGCGCCGGCACCGCCTGGTACGTCTCCACGAAGCTCGACGAGGCCGGACTGTCGGAGCTGCTGTCCGAAGCCTTGGAGCAGGCAGCCGTCGACGCGCCGCCGGTACCGCCGCTCGGGCTGGAGATCGTGACCCGCTGGGGCGAGGAGGCGTCGTTCACGATCGCGATCAACCATGGCGACGAGGATGCACAGCTCACGACGACCGGTGCGGTCGAGCTCCTGACGGGCGAGCCGGTGGTCTCGGGTGCGGTGGTCATCCCGGCGGGTGCGTTCCGCGTGATCCGGACCCCGCTCGGCGGCTGAGCGAGGAGCGGGCTCAGGCGCCCGTCGACAGGCTCGGGGACCGCGTTCCCGTTCACCAAGCACACCCGTCGACAAGCTCAGGGACCGGGGTCCCGGTCACTGAGCCACACACCCGGTCACTGAGCTTGTCGAAGGGCGACCCCGCTCCACATCCCGACCGCTCGTCGAATCCGTTTGGGCCTCGTCACTGACCATCTCGAATGTCAGTGGCCCGTGGTGGACTGGAGTGATGACCGAGACCTCCACCACCCTCCCGCTGCGCGCGGTGGACGTCTTCGAAGAGCGCCTCGCGGAATTGTCCGACGAGTTCGCCGGCATCGCGCGCGAGCGTGCAGCACTCGACGCGCGGGAGGCTCGTCTCCTCGCGAGGTCGGCAGCCCTGGCCGACGCCATGGCGGACAGCCTCGTGTCGCACGACGAGACGCCCGCACAGCGGAAGGCGCTCATCCGTCGTTCCACCTGTGCGACGCTCGCCATGGCGACGCGTGCCTCCGAGCAGACCCTGCATCGAGCCACCGGCGATGCCGAACGGCTCGTCGCCGATGCCCCGGATGTCCTTCGCGCGCTGGAGGACGGTCGCATCTCGAGCCGGCACGCGCGGACCATCACCGATCAGCTCCAAGACATCCCGGTGCACGGGCGAGCCGCGTTCCTCGAAACGGTCCTCTCCATCGCGGAGCAGTCCACCGTCGCACGACTGCAGCACCAGGCCCGCACCCTCCGCGAGCGACTGCACCCGGAGTCCATCACCGTGCGGGCGGCCAGGTCGGAGGCCGACCGTCGGGTGGAGATCGAGCCTGCAGCAGACGGCATGGCGTGGGTTCATCTGTTCACCACGGCGCCCGTCGCCGTCGCGATCGGAGAACACCTCGACGCGCTCCTCGGTGCCGCCCACCTGACGGACGACGACCGCACGTGTCAGCAGCTGCGCGCCGACGCGCTCGGCTCGCTCTGCATCAGCGGTACCACCTCGGCCGACCAGACCGACCCCGAGGGCCGGCGCTCACCGATCGCCCGGCCGGTGGAGGTGCTCGACGACATCCAGCCCACGGTGAACCTCACCGTGCCCGTGCTCAGCCTCCTGGGGCTGAGCGAGGCCCCGGCGACCCTCGACGGCTACGGCCCGATCGACCCCGAGACCGCGGCGCGGCTCGCGGTCAACGCCCCCTCGATGACGAGGGTGCTCACCCACCCGGAGACGAGTGCGGTCGTCTCGGTCGGGCGGCAGCAGTACCGCGCGCCCGCGGATCTGCAGCGAGCGGTCCGCCTCCGCGACGTCACCTGTCGCGCGCCGGGTTGCGGGAGACGGGCTCGGGCCTGCGATCTCGACCACTCCGTCGCCTGGGCCGACGGCGGCACCACGAGCGTCGGCAATCTGGCGTGCGTCTGCCGACATCACCACCGACTGAAGCATCTGCCCGGGTGGTCGCTCGACCATCGACCCGAAGGCGTCCTCGAGTGGACCACACCCGACGGCAGGCGACACCGCACGGAACCGGACGCGGTCCCGCCGTTCTGAGTGCCGGCCGCCGAGCCGACCCCGGTCACTGAGCTTGTCGAAGTGCCCCGAACACACCTCCACGCCCAGAACACGCCACACCGTGGGCCCTTCGACAGGCTCAGGGAACGGGTGTCTCGGTCACTGAGCTTGT
The DNA here is from genome assembly GCF_001650455.1 of Plantibacter sp. H53. Taxonomy (NCBI): domain Bacteria; kingdom Bacillati; phylum Actinomycetota; class Actinomycetes; order Micrococcales; family Microbacteriaceae; genus Plantibacter; species Plantibacter sp. H53. The sequence goes on along the minus strand of NZ_LWCT01000024.1, from coordinate 9,788 downwards.
CGAAGTGCCCCCGAACACTCGTCCACGCCTAGAACACGCATCCCCGCGGGTCACCGAGCCTGTCGAGGTGCCGCGCGCCTACTTGTCGTTCTCGGCGAGCCAGGCGTAGGACTCGGCGACGCCGCCGAAGATCTCCTTGCTGTAGCCGTCGAACTCCACGACGCGGGTCGCGTGCGGTGCGGCGGCGAGGATCGCCGGGATGTCGACCTGGCCCTGACCCGCGGGCTGCTGGTTCGCGAACGCCTGGGCGAGCGCGTCGGGCACGACGAGCGCGCTCTCGCTACTCGGCAGTGCGGTGGCGATGTCACCGGAGATGATGCCGTCCTTGATGTGCAGGAACTGCACGCGGTCCCCGAGCGAACGGAGGAACGCCGGGGTGTCCGCTCCGCCGACCGTCGACCAGAAGGTGTCGATCTCGAGGACGACCTCGGGCGACAGCTGCTCGACGAAGAGCTCGAAGATCGGGCGCCCGTCGACGTGGGTCGAGAACTCCCAGTTGTGGTTGTGGTAGCCGAACTTCAGGCCGGACGCCGCCGCCTGGACGGCGAGCTCGTTGACGCGCTCGGCGAGACGTGCCGCGTCGTCGGCGGTCTGCCAGCGGTCGGTGGGGATGAACGGGTCGATGACCGTCCCGACCCCGAGCCGCGACGCCGCATCGAACGCGACCGCCGGGTCGGCGGCGTCGATGACGGGCGCGTGGCCGGACGGGGCCGTGACGCCGGCGGCGGCGAAGGCGGTCTCGAACTCGGCCGCACGCTCGACGAACGCATAAGGTTCGACCTTCGTGAAACCGATCTCGGCGATGCGGGCGACGGCGCCCTGCAGGTCCTCGGCGATGGCGTCGCGGACGGTGTACAGCTGCACGGACGGTGCGCTCATGGGTACTCCTTCGTAGCTTCGGGCGGGCACCGACGGGCGCTTCCCCACCTGTCTCACACGGCACGGAACCGCTTCTGTCGACTCGTCGACAAAAGTACCCGAGGTGAGTCTACCGACTGAGACTGGACGCGCGGGTGGCCGGGCACTCATAGTCTGGAGATTCGACCGACCATCAGCGAGGGGGCACCATGGCAGACCTGGACCGGACGAGGCGGAGATCACCACGCCGTGCGATCGTCATCATCGGTGTCCTGGTCCTGGTCGCCGTCGTCGTCTATGCGCTGACCCTGAACCCGAACGTGTTCACCCTGCTCGTCGTCTGCATCGTCATCGTGGTCGCGATCGAGGCGCTGACGAGCAGACCCCACCGGCCGTAGTCCGACTCGGGCCGGGACCGCTACTTCTCGGAGCGCTTGAGCGACTTCTTGACCGCACGCTCGGCGAGGACGGTCACGTAATCCTGGACCGGACGCTCAGCGAGCGCGCTGACCTCTTCGCGCACGAGCTCACCGATCCGAGCGGAATCGACCCCCGAGTACTTCTCGCTCAACTTCGCGGTGAGCTGACGGATGATCTCTTCGTGGTCGATCTCAGTTGCCATGGACCCAGTATCGACCCACAGTTGTTGCCTGGGCTGTGAACTTCGACCTCCGTCCGCCGCTGTTCTCCGGCCGGACACCTGATCGCCGCGCTCCGTTCACCCTCCCCGTCGGGCACCCGCCGAGGATATTCTGACCGCGATGTCGATCTCCGAGTTCGCCGTTCGACGTCAGAGTGAGGCGGGCGATCGGCGCCCCCGACGACAGGAGAAGACGATGTCGAGATACATGCTCATCATGCGCAACAGTGAGTCCGTCGAGAAACTCGAGGACATGGACTTCGAAGCGGTCATCAACGCGATGGGCGCCTACAACGAGTCGATGATCGACGCCGGCGTGATGGTCGGCGGTGACGGCCTCACCGATGCCGCGCAGGGTGCCGTCGTCGAGTTCACGACCGAGGCGCCGATCGTCACCGACGGCCCCTACGGCGAACTCCACGAGCTCTTCAACGGGTTCTGGACCATCGAGGTCGCCACGCGCGAGGAGGCCATCGAATGGGCGAGCCGCGCTCCGCTCGGCCCCGGCAACAAGATCGAGGTGCGCCGCGTGACCGACGAGACGGACTTCGCCGACCACGCCGACAACGAGTACCTCCAGAAGGAGAAGGAGTGGCGGGCGCAGGAAGGTGTGGCGAAGCCGTCGGTCGACCCGGCCTGAGCACGACCGGCGCGAGACGGACATGACCGGCGCCGGCAGGACCGGCACCGGCGCGGAGGACGACGACGAGGAGGCGCGCTCGGACCTCCTGACCGCCGCGCACCTCGCAGCGAACGACCGCGAGCGTGAGGTCCTGCTGCGGAAGGTCGCCGCACTACCGCAGTGAACCGCGTCTCCTGCGACCTCAGCGTCCGGACGACACCTGTGAGGGGCGATCGAAGCGCTGCCCCTCGGGCTTCGACGGCAGCAGCATGAGGACGAGGACGATGATGCTCCCGACCGACGGCACGAGGGTGAGGAAGTAGTAGGGGCCGGGGAACCCTGCATCGTGCAGGCGCCGCCAGGCGATCGCCAGACTCGGCACGATGAGCGCCACCCAGGCGACGAGCAGCAGCACGACGCCGGCGATGAGCAGGACGCGCACGCCGAACCCCATGGGCCCAGGGTCCGCGAAGTCGTATCCGCTCCCCGACAGGTCTCGCTCCTCTGCAGCGGCCGCTGCCGCGGAGACAGCGGTCATGATCGCGCCGACGGTGATCAGCAGCGTCGGGACGAGCATCAGGAGCGTCGTCAGCAGCGAACTCCACCAGTACTCACTGAGCGATGCACGACCCGAGAAGTTCGCGTACTGCTTGAAGAACCGCTTGGTCGCCTGACGGAACGTCGCCCCGTAGAGCGGCAGCGTCAGGTCGTCCGGCGAGCTGGCGCCCCGGGGCGGGGGCGCGACCCACTGCGGCTGGCCGTGCGGCGCCTGGCCGTGCGGCGCCTGGCCGTACGGCGCCTGGCCGTACGGCGCCTGGCCGTAGGGTGCCTGGCCATACGGCGGCTGGCCAGAAGGGACCTGAGGGTTCGGAGGATACGTCATGGCTGCTTCCGGATCGCTGGTCGACGAGACACCAGTATGACGCGCTCCGCCCTCACGCCCGGGCGATCGGGATCCAGACACGCATCGTGGACGGCCCGCGCTCGGCCCAGGAATGGTACGGCGCGATGCTCGCGGTGAACGTCTCGTCGGCTCCCGTCGCGACGAAGGCGTCGCCGTACGGCCAGGCGGTGTCGGCGAGACTCCGGGTGCGCAGCTCGATCGACAGCCGACCGTCCGCGTCCTCGACGGGGACGACACCCTCCCCCACCTCGATGCGGGCGATCGTCTCGTCACCGCCCGGGAGGTCCACCGACTCGACGCAGTAGACCTCGGGTCCGCGCTCGATCGCAACGCTGCCACGGATGGCGTCCACGCGAGGATCCGGCAGGGTGACCCGCGGACGGACGCTGAACGTGAGCTCCACCACGTCACCGGGGACGAAGGACCGCTCGACGTCGGCGTAGCCAGGGGTGACGGCACGATCCACGGAGGCACCGTCGAGGTGTCGGACGGTCACCACCGCGTCATCAGCCCACGACGGCACGCGCAGCGAGACGGTCACCGGTCCGTTCGGCGCCTCCACGATGCGCACGGCGACGACGCCGGACCGCGGGTAGTCCGTCGCGAGTTCCGCACGGAAGCGCCCGCCGTGCTCGCCGCCGATGACCATGTCGATCGTCGCCGACGCGAACTGGTGGATCTGCACGCCGTGGTCGTCGCTCGTGGCGACGAACGCCGCCAGGCTCGCGAGCGTCCGGGCCACATTCGGTGGACAGCACGACACGTCGAACCACGGCGCACGCTCGGAGGACGACGCCCGCGGCGACACCTCGTCGTCTGGGCTCGACTCCCCCGGCGTGCGCTGGTGCAGGGTGTTGGCGTAGAAGAACGCGGTGCCGGCGGCCGACGGCGAGGTCGCGACGACGTTGTACAGGACGCGCTCGATGTGGTCGGCGTAGCGGACGTCGCGGTCTTCGAGCAGCAGCCGCCAGCTGAACATGATCGACGCGATACCGGCACAGGTCTCGGAGTAGGCGCGGTCGGACGGCAGCTCGAAGTCCTCGCCGAACGCCTCGTCCTGGTGGTGCGATCCTTGACCGCCGGTCAGGTAGGTGCGGCGGGCGATCGTCCGGTCCCACTGGCGGCGGAGCGCGTCGAGCAGGCCGTCGTCGCCGTGCTCCACCGCGATGTCGGTGGCCCCGGCGGCGAGGTAGTTCGCGCGGACCGCATGGCCCCGCAACGCCTCCGCCTCGCGGATCGGCACGTCGTCCTGGAAGTACGCGCGGCCCCACTCGATGTCCTGGAGCACGCCGGTGCCGCGACGCTCGACGAACAGCGACGCGAGTTCGAGGTAGCGCGGCTCGCCCGTCACCCGTGACAGCTCTGCGAGCCCCACCTCGACCTCGGCGTGCCCGCACACGGACTGGATGCCGTCGATGCCGAAGACCTCGCAGATGAGGTCCGCAGCCCGCGTCGCGATCCCGAGGAGCCCGTCGTCGGAGCCCGGGCTCGTCCGCTCCCGGGCGACGGCCGCCTGGAAGAGGTGGCCGAGGCAGTACAGCTCGTGCCCCCACTCGAGATCCGACCAGCGCTCACCCTGACCCGGGCGACCGAAGCGGGTGTTCAAGTAGCCGTCGGCCTCCTGCGCGGCGGCGACCCGGTCGACGATCGCGCGGAACCGCGACTCGAGCGCTTCGTCACCGCCGAGCCGTCCGAGCTCCCACGCGACGGCCTCGAGGTACTTGTAGACCTCGGAGTCGGCGAACTCGCGTCCGCGGCGCCCCTCCGGAAGGGTCCCGGCGGCGGCGAGGTCGAAGTTGCGGAGCCACCCCTCCCGCTCGAGCCAGTGCTCGACGTGCGGCAGCGTCGCCGTGCCGTTGACCTGCTGGCGGTCGGCCCAGAAGCCGTCGGTGATGCGCACCTCGTCGAGGCCGAGCGGCGTGAGCGCGCCGGTGGTGGGGACGACCGGGGCTGCGGCGGTCACCGACGTCGTTGGCGTCGTGGGCGTGGTGCTGGTGGTGGTGCTCATGGTTACCCCTTGAAGGCGCCGGACATGAAGCCGCGCACGTAGTGACGTTGGAGGATGAGGAAGAGGAGGATGCACGGCAGCGCGAGGACCACGACGCCGGCTTCGGTCGCGCCGTAGTCGACGACGCCCTGGACCTGGCCGCGCAGGTTCGAGACCGCGAGCGGCAGGGTCATCTTCGCCGAGTCGTTGATGAGGATGAGTGGCGCCATGAAGTCGTTCCACGCCGCGAGGAACGCGAACAGGCCGACCGTGATCAGCCCCGGCTTCACGGCCGGCACGAGGACCTTCCACAGCACGCTCCAGGACGTGCAGCCGTCGACCATCGCGGCCTCGTCGAGCTCCTTCGGGATCGACTCGAACGCGATCCGCATCATGAAGGTCGAGAACGGCAGCTGGAACATGGTGAGCACGAGCGCCACGCCGACGAGCGAGTTGGAGAGCCCGACCAGGTTGAGCAGCACGTAGAGCGGGATGAGCAGCGTCGCGTACGGGACCATCAGGATCGCGATGGTGGCGAGGAACAGGGCGTTCTTGCCGCGGAACTGGAACCTCGCGAACGCGTACCCGCCGAACAGCGAGATGACGAGCGTGAGGATCACGGTCAGCAACGAGACGAACACCGAGTTGCCGATGTACTGCAGGATGCCGTCCTGGTACCCGGCGAGGGTGATGTAGTTGCCGAGCCCCCACCCCTCGGTCTGGTTCGTACCGGCGAGCGGCGACACCGAACGGACGGCCGTCCAGACGAGCGGGTAGAGGAAGATCACGGCGAGCGCCGCGGTGAAGATCCAGAACGGCATCCGGATGGCGATACCGAAGACGTTCGTCGGCTTCCCGTCGCGTCCGCGGCCGCGCGTGCGCCCGTGACCACGGACGTCGGGCATCGTCGAGGTGACGGTGGCCGGTTCCTTTCGGGTGATGGTCATGCTCAGTCCTCGACCTTCTTGCTGAACGCGCGGATCTGCACGATGTTGATGACGATGAGCGCGGCGAGCACGATGACCGACAGCGCGCCCGCGACGCCGAGGTTGTTCGGGCCCTGGAACGCCACGTTGTAGATGAGCTGCACGATGGTGATCGTGCTGTTGTCGGGACCGCCCTTGGTGAGGATGTAGAACTGCTCGAACGCGAGGAGTGAGCCGGTGACGCACATCACCGTCGTGAGGGCGAGGGTCGGCTTCAGCAGCGGGACGGTGATGTCGCGGAAGGTCTGCCAGCGCGACGCGCCGTCGATTCGTGCCGCCTCGTAGACCTCCTCCGGGATGCCCTGCAGGCCCACGAGCATGAGCAGCATGTAGAACCCGGCGAAGCGCCAGACGATGAGGAACACCGTCGACCAGAGCGCCGCGTCCGGGGTCCCGAGGAAGGTGAAGCCCATGGCCTTCGTGAGGTCGGCGAACGGGCCCGCGATCGGCGAGTACAGCACGTAGAAGAGGAGTGACGCCGAGGCGAGGCCGAGGGCGCTCGGGATGAGGAACGCGGTGCGGAGGAAGCCCTTCCACCGGCTGGACTCCTGCACGAGGAGCGCGAGGCCGAGTCCGAGTCCGATGAGCAGGACCGTCGCGATGGCCGTGTATTTCAGCGTGAAGACCACCGAGTCGAGGAAGAACCGGTTGTCGATCGCCTTGGGGAAGTTCTCGGGGAGGTTCCACCCCTGGTTGCCACCGAGGAGTGGCCAGTCGGAGGCTGCCATCTGGAACACGAGTCCCAGCGGGACGAGGAACAGGAGGATGACGAACACGGCCGTGGGGAGCGCGAACAACCAGCCGGTGCGGGCGTGCACGGCGCGACGCTTCCTGGCACCGACCGAGTCCGTCGGGCCTCGTCTGGCGAGGGTGGTACTCATGGGTGGACCTTTCGAGACGAGTGGGTGCCGGTGCGCCGTCGCGGTGCGGATGCGGCGGCGCACCGGCGGATCGGACTACTGCGAGAGCACGTCCGTGATCGCGTCGTTGTCGGCGTCGACCGTGTCGGAGCCCTCGAGGACCGCGTTCCGCACGAGCGTCAGCCACGGGCTGGTCGGCGAGTTGAAGGCCTCCTGGAAGTTCAGCGAGTACGGGGTGTCGCCCTTCGAGGCGACCTCGTTGATCGTGACGAGGCGCGGGTCCTTGCTCGAGTACTCGTTCTCGGCGAGGTCGGAGCGGGAGACGACGTCGTTGTCCTTCGCGAGGACACCGACCTGCGCGTCCTCGGACATCAGCCAGCTGAGGAAGTTCCACGACTGTGCGGCCTTCTTGCTGTCCTTCGAGACGCCGATCCCGTCGCCACCGACGAAGGTCGAGTCGCCGCCCTTCGGGCCCGGGATGCCGGACACGCCCACGTCGAACGGGGTGGAGGAGAGCAGCGTCGCCGGGTACGGCATGACGCCGACCTTGCCCTCGGTGAAGCCGGCGGTCCAGGTGGGTCCGGCCTCGTCCTTCGAGGACGGGAGCACGGCGCCCGACTTCCAGAGGTCGGCCCACGTGCTGTAGACCTCCTTGGCGCCGTCCTCGGCGAGGAGCGACTCGGTGCCCTCCTCGTTCATGACCTGCTCGCCGTCGGCCCACACACTGGGGAACCAGGTGAAGACGAGGCAACCGCCGCAGTTGAGGCCGGTCGCGGTGCCGTAGGTGTCGGGCTTGTCGAGGGCTTGGACGGCCTTCGCGTCCTCGGCGAACTCGGCCAGTGTGGTCGGGCCCTGCTCGGGGTCGAGCCCGGCTTCCTTGTAGAGCTCCTTGTTCCAGAACAGCATCGAGAGGTCGAGGACGAACGGGAGGACGTGCTCCTTGCCGTCGGAAGTGCCGGCGGCGAGGTGGCCCTGATTGATCTCGTCCTTGAAGTCGAGCCCGTCGATGTTCGCGGTGAGGTCCTGGAACAGGCCCTGCTCGACCCAGTTCGGGACGTACACGATGTCGGCGGCGAACAGGTCGGGGAGGCTGTCGGAGCCGGCCGCCGCACCGACCTTCGCGACGTAGTCGTCGTTCGGGACCACGGTGAGCTTCACCTGGTTCTCGTGCGAGGCGTTGTAGGCCTCGACGAGGAGCTTCGCCTGCTTCTCGAGTGGGGCGCGGGTCCAGAGCGTGAGCTCGGATCCATCGTCGACGCCCTCGGGCCCGGCGCTGGCGAGTGGGGAACTGCCACCGCCCCCGGAGGAACAGGCGGCGAGGCCGACGAGGAGGGCGCTGGCGGCCAACACCCCTCCGACCCGCTGCATCCGTCTGGTGTGCGTGCTGCGCATGGTGACTCCTCTGACTCATCGTTGAGCGGACCGGTCGGGCCCGGCGGTACATGGGAGGTTTTCGAAACTATCGAAACGCCTTTCGGTAAAGCTAGCCTGGGATCGGTGTAGCGTCAAGAGCGAAGTCCGGTAACGTTTCGGAAACGAAGAGGGGGAGCAATGCCAGACAGTGATGTCGGTGCTTCGGTGACCGGTACCCCCGGCCGAGCGGCGACCTTGGGCGACGTCGCCCGGATCGCAGGCGTCTCGATGGCCACCGCTTCAAAGGCCATCAACGGACGGAGCGAGGTCGCCCCGAAGACCCGGCAGCGGGTGCTCGACGCCGCCAAGGAGGTCGCCTTCACCCCCAACGAACTCGCCCGGAGCCTGATCAACGGGCGCACCGGCACCGTCGGCCTCCTGACGAGCGACCTCGAGGGCCGCTTCGTCATCCCCATCCTCATGGGCGCCGAGGACGCGTTCGGTGCCGGGCAGGTCAACGTGTTCCTCTGCGACGCCCGCGGGGACGCCATCCGCGAGCAGCATCATCTCAACGCACTCCTCACCCGACGGGTCGACGGCATCATCGTCGTGGGCCGCACGACGGATCCACGCCCCTCGCTCGGCCACAAACTGCCCGTCCCGGTCGTCTACGCCTACGCGCCGTCCGACGACCCGACCGACGTGTCGATCACCCCCGACAACCGCGACGGCGGGCGCCTGGCCGTCGAGCACCTCATCGCGTGCGGCCGTTCCCGCATCGCGATGATCACGGGCGAACCGCAGTACGCGGCGGCCAGGGACCGCGTGACGGGCGTGCAGAACGCCCTCGCCGCGGCGGGTCTGGACCTCGTCGGCACGCCGATGTTCTCGGAGTGGACCGAGCATTGGGGTCGCGATGCGGCGGCGATGCTGCTGGCACAGCACCCGGAGATCGACGGCATCGTCGCCGGTTCCGACCAGATCGCCCGCGGCGTCCTCGACACCGTCCGCGACCTCGGGCGCGACGTCCCGAGCGACGTCGCCGTCGTCAGCTTCGACAACTGGGAGATCCTGGCCACCAACTCGCGGCCGGAGCTGTCGTCGATCGACGCGAACCTGCAACAGCTCGGCCGACTCGCCGCCACCCGCATCTTCGAGGCGATCGAGGGCACGGACGTCGCGCAGGGTGTCGAGTATCTGCCGGGCCGCCTCGTCCTCCGCGGTTCCACGATCCCGAGGCGCTGAGGTCCGGCCTGACGCCGATACTCGCCGCGCGGGTGATGCGACAGCCGTCGGACATCGCTACGGTCGAGCCATGGACAGCTCAACCGTCATCATGATCGTGGTCCTCGCCGTCGTCGCGGTCATCGTCGTCACGATCACCGTGCAGGCCAGACGACGTGCCGGCGGGTCGAAGCATCGCGGGGGTACGACTTCGGACTCCGGAATGCCGTTCATCGTCGATGGCGACAGCCACCACGGCGGCGGTCACCACGGCGGTGGCCACCACGGCGGCTCCGACTCCGGCGGTTGGGACGGCGGCGGTGGTGGCGACTCCGGCGGCGGAGGAGACGGGGG